>UQYK01000023.1 GCA_900545285.1 uncultured Ruminococcus sp. | reverse complement strand
TGCAGCAAAATTTGCCGAAAAGACACGTGTATACGCTTGTGAAGACAGGTTCTAAGCCTTTTTGCTTACTTAGTCAGATCTTCCCAGGTTACATTCTTACCAGCAGACTGATAAGAATAGTAGCTCAGAACCAGGAAAGCATCCTGAATGCCGATTTCACCGTTGTTGTCGATATCCAGCAGCTTCAGCAGCTGTGCTTCCATTGCATCATTGTCATTGAAACGGAAACTGTCATTGCCGGCAGAGTGCTGAGAATAATACTGGAGTACCAGGAATGCGTCATCAATGGTGATGTTGCCGTCCAGATCTGCGTCACCCTTTACAGTCGGCAGTCCAGGTTCAATATCCGATGCAGCCAGTTCTACAGTAAAGGTCAGATCTTCTGTATATCCTGTTGCGGAAAGCTTGATTTCATAAGTGCCGGCCTTATCAAAGACCTTTGCGCCCTTTGCTTCTACAGACAGATCAATTGCGCCTGTTTTTGTGTCAAAAATCTTTGTAGAACCTTTGCCGGAAAGCGTATATTCTGTACCATTTACAGTAGCCTTGGAGAGCTTGGAGAGATAATTTGCAAATGCAGTTGCATCTGCATCCTTTGCAGCAACCAGTGTTTTGTTTTCTGCATCAAATGCAGCCGGCATAGCCTCCGTTGTCAGAACAACACTAACAGAAATCGGCGCATAAACACCCTTTGTATCAGAAACCGTAATGGTGTAGCTGCCCGGCAGAACGCTCTTGGCATCAAAGGTCATCTTGCCGTCTGCATAAGTAGCACCAGTCAGCGTGTCTGCGGAAACTGCTGCGGAGAAATCTTCCGGCAGGTCTGCCAGCGTTACCGGAATGCTGCCGGCAGCAACTGCAACACTCTCTGCGGTGACAGTACCATTATGCTTCTTCGGCAGATACAGTCCGTCTGCGAGGTGTACGCTGTATTCGCCCTTGCTGGTCAGATAGCTGATCTCCACAATGGTGTCACCGGAGGTTGCAGCATACGGAGTAGAACGCAGGCTGTTTCCGTGTACTTCTGTGGTCTTGAAGCCGGCAGACCATGCCAGTTTAGAACCGCCCTTCCAGATGTTTTCCAGCTGGAGCATACCATAGTTGCCGGTCTTTGTCTTGACGATCACGCCGTAAACCAGATTGCCTTCGCCCAGATCCAGACCATCCATGTTCAGCTGATAGTCACCGTACTTGCTGTCGGTTTTGAGAGTCGGCGTAACGTTGGTCAGGTCAACTTCCGGTTCTGCGGTAATGGTTGCGGACAGGGTACCGTCTGCGAACAGCTGTTTGTATGTTGCCGGAACAACGGTCTGGTCTTCGTTCGGGGTGAAGCCTGCAAACAGGCTGCCCAGTACGCCGGAAGTCTTGCTGTCCTTTGCGTCAGCAGTCAGCTGGTCATACAGGCTCTGTTCGATTGCCACTTCTACACCGGAAACGCCCAGAATCTTGCCGCCGCCATTTTCATCAGCTTCGGAAGAATACGTGGTGTCTGCAAACATGCTATTCCACTTTTTTCTTGTTGCAGAAGTTACCGCATCATAGGTGCCCTCTGCACGCATGCCGGCATCGCCAGCCAGATCTGCATCATAGGAAATCTTGCCGTCAGTGGTATCTGTCTTGTTGCCCAGTTCACCATAATAGTAATCTGCATACGGGAGATTCATAGTACCGTATACATACTTTTCCGGTTCATTGTCAATGGTAAAGGTAAAGTCCTGATAACCAGTTGCATAAACGGTTACATCCCATCTGCCGTAACCGTCTGTGCCTTCCGGCAGCTGGCAGCGGTCGCTCTTGGTCAGACCCAGCTGAATCCCCATTGCCTTATGCATCCAGTTATCTGCCGCAAACTTGGTGCCATAGGTTGCCTGTACGGTATCCTGATCACCATAGTAATCCCAGCGAACAGCGTACATATGTGCGCCCAGGTCACCATAATCACCGTTGATGTCCACACGGATAAAGTCGCCGTAGCCGGAATCGTGCTGTACTTCGCTGATCTCTACTGCATCCTTATCTACAACCTTGCCCTCCGGTGTTGCAGAAGTAGAACGCTTGGAGAACTGGAAGGTGCCGTCTGCATTCTTTTCAGCTACCTTGATGCCGGAAGTATTGGCATCTACCTGAATGGTCTCATCAATATTCACCAGATTTTTCTCGGAGTAGCCGCCCTTAACCTCTGTGCCGTTTTCATAAACAGAATATGCCTTCTTGAAGTCCTCATAGTCTGCTGCGGGAACAGCTACCGGAACATATTTCGGACCCACAATCACAGAGTGATCATATGCACCAGCTGCTTTTCCATCTACCATAATGGTTGTGGTGCCAGCCTCTTTGTCACTGACTACATCAACAGATTCATCCTGTCCTTTTCCAGTATAGTCATAGCTGTTTCCATCGGTGTCAAATACCTTTACGGTGCACTGATAGCTGCCGCGGTGCAGGCCGTGGTTGCTGGTTGCACGTGTTACTGCGTCAAAAGCACCCATATCGGTTTCATTGTGCTCGTCCTTTTCATCGCTGGTTGCTTCCCAGTTGCCATTTGCAGCGCTGTCCAGATATACGCCTTCATTCTGCCAGTACTCTGCCCATGTCAGAGATGCGGCACAGTATACATACTCTGTATCTGTGGTACCTTCTGCCGCAGTCACGGACATAACAGGTGCAACCTGTGTCACAGCCAGGACGCCGGCAGACAGTGCACCAGCGATTTTTTTCCAGTCTTTCTTTTGCATAAGAACCTCCTACTTCATTTTTCCCTCTGGTTTCACCGAAACCAGAAATTTCTTTTTTTGAAACCAAAGCAGAACAGTTTGTGTTCCCATCAGTTTCTCTCTATAGCAAATTCTGCATCTTGCAGGATTACTATTCACCTTTTACAGTCTGTACACAAAAATTTACAGTTAGTTTAATCTAACTGTAAGGGAAAAATACAGAGCATTCCCTCTGCATCTTTCTGCATTCAAGCATGCTCTTTCTTTTTGCGACAGTCTTTTTTCTTTTTTTCCGGAAGTACCGCCGGCGGCAGATAATGCACCACGCGGCCGGCCACCAGTCCGGTAAACAATCCGGTCACGGTCCCGGTCAACAGCAAAAACGGTAGGTAAACCAGCACCCTTGTCGTCTGCATCACCAGCATTGCCGCCAGAATCTGACCGATATTATGGAGTACCGCACCAATGATACTGATGAACCACACCTGCTTTTTGTGCAGCAGCCAGCAGAGAAGCGCCATTCCCCCGAAGCAGAGAAAACCACCGCAAAAGGAATAGAACATTGCCACCAGTCTCCCGGTATAAATGGAACCCAGCAAAATCCGCAGCAGCAAAACTGCCGCCGCATCTCTGGGACGATATTGCAGTAAAATAATCAATGTGATCACATTGGACAGCCCCAGCTTCACCCCTGGAATGCGGATTGGTACCGGAATCTGTGCTTCGATGACGAAAATTGTCAATGCCATTGCAGTAAACAACGCCATTGTGACCAGATGCTTAATAGACTTGGACATCATACGAGCTCTCCTCTTCTGAAGCAACAGAAATCCGAATGTGATTCGGCAGGCAGATAATCGGCAGAATGCCGTCTGAAATTGTTCCCTGCTTGACACAAAGGTGATCGGGACAGCTTGCAGACTGCATGGAAATTTGTCCGTTTTCCACCAGCACCTGATTTTCAGCGCCGTTGTCGCCGTCTATTGTAATGGTATAGGGTTCTTTCACCTTTGTCAGGTCGATTTCATACAAAAGCTTGTCATTTTGATAAATCTGCGCAATTTTTTCCGGCTGTTTCTGATGGAGCACATACCAGCTTCCGCCAACGCCGCCCAGCACCAAAACCGCTGTAATGCCAATTAAAATCCACTTTTGCTTCATGATGAAAGCTCCTGTAACGTATAGGTGTCCATATGCTCCGACTGCACCAATGTGCCATCTGCTTTGACAAAAACAGCCTCAATGCCGTCCAGCGAATTGATCAGTGCCATTCCCTTTTCCGAACCCAGCAGATAGCAGGTCGTAGAAAGGGCATCACAGTCCATGCCGCTGGAAGCAATAATCGTGGTACTCACCACATCGGATTCAGACGGTGCACCTGTCACCGGGTCTAAAATGTGATGATACCGCTTTCCATTTTCCTCAAAATATTTTTCATAATTGCCGGAAGTCACAACGGCCTGATCAGTCACCTGGAGAGACGCAATCAGATCATCCGGAGAAAACGGATCGGTGATCGCAACTGCCCAGCTGCTGCCGTCCGGCTTCGTCCCCAGCGTCATAACATTTCCGCCCAGACTCATCAGACCGGATGTAACGCCGGCATCCTGTATTGCGATTTTTATTTCATCGGAAATATATCCCTTTGCCACAGCGCCGAAATTCAGTGTTACAGCATCATTGGCAAAGGAAACAGCCCTTGCCTCTGTATCCAGCGTCACATCCTTCCAGCCGTCCGGACGCAGCAATGCCTGAATCTGTTCTTCCGGCGGAATGGCTGCATGATCGGTGCCAATGCCCCATAAGTCAATGAGATCGCCAATGGTGCAGTCCAGTGCACCGCCGCTCATCTCGCCGTATTTCAGTGATTCGGCCAGAACTGCCGCGAATTCTTCAGAAACCGGAATTTCCGTGCCTACAGCAGCCTTTGCCGCCTGATTCACCCGGCAGACCTCAGAATCTGAAATGGTATTGGAAAAAACCTGCTCCAGCTCTGCCGCCCGGGAAAATGCCGCCTCTACGCCCTCTTTGGCATGGGAACCAAAAGCGCGCACCGTAATGACCGTACCCATGAGTTCCTGTGTGTCCTCATAGACTGCATCCGCATCAGCAGCTGCTTCGCTGCTGTCAGAATCAGCTGCCGCGACCTGTTCCGCAGATGTCTGCGCAGCAGAATCCCCGGTGCCGGAACCGCATCCGTTCAGACACAGCAACGCAGCCCATAACAAAGCGACAATCGATATTTTTGGCATATGCATAACGGAACAAGTCTCCTTCCTGACATTTTTCGAATTAGAATAGGCTAACTATAAGTTCAAAAAATACGGGAATGCATCAAAACAATCCCGGACTTTTTGCAGCCAGAACACCTGTTCTGCTAATTTTATGAAAACAACAGACAGTAACAACCCATCCTGTCCATTATCCGTTTGTCTCATGTTTCCCGCCGTATCAGGCCGAAAATTCTTACAAAATCAGTATAGCATGTTTCCAAAACGCTGTCAAGGCTTGCCCCAAAAATCCATGTACAAGACAGTTCTTTTCCCTTTCATGTGGACTTTCTCTGTAATGTTGCACAACCGGACAAATTTCAAGTACAAAGATTGCATGAATCCCGTGAAAAAGCCTAACAGTTTTCTTACAACTCATCCTATATTTTAAAAAAAGCGACAGCACCTGAAATATCGGCACCATCGCTTTTCGAATTTTTCTGTTTTTTGCCTGCGTGCATTGTCTCAGGACAGCGGCTTTATCATTTGCAGATAGCCAAGATCGGTATACCCCAGGCGCTGATAGAGCCGTCTGGCACCTTCATTTTCCGGTTCGGTTTCCAGGCGCAGCATCACGGCCTCTCCCCGGAGCGTATCCTCCAGCCAGGACAGAAAGCGGCTTCCCAGCCCCTGACCCTGATACGCCGGACGAATATACAGATCTTCCACCCAGACAATCACGCCCCCGGCTTCATGCTGCATCATCCGGTTTGTCACACAAAACCCGGCCATTTCCAACCCGTCCTGGAACACATAGCCAGACAGATACATCTGTGACCGCATGATTTCGGCAAACGTCCGTCGGTGATACTCTGCCGGAATTGGATGCAGCACAGCATCCGAGTGGTAAAACTCCTCCGCCATGGTGTAAAATGCGGTCTCGTCTGCGGCACTCATCGGACGAAATATCAGATCGCTCATCGGTGGCCGCCTCCTCCGCCGTGACTGCCGCCGGAGGAACTGGAATGGCTGCTTCCGCCGCCACCGCCTCCGCCGCCGCTGCTCTCCGAAGAGATCTTGGTTCTGGTGGTGTAGGTACGAAGGAACTGATCTGTACGCTTCCGGTACTGCACTTCACTTGCAACCAGATAATTTTGCATGCTGCCGGCAGTCTTGAACTTATACCGATTCCGAATCGACAGCAGCGAAATTCCGCCGGCAATCAAACCGATCAAAACAGAGAAAATAACAATCGTTCCCCAGCTGCATACTGCCGTATATTCTTCTGGCAGCTTTTTTGCTTCTTTCAGCGTATCATTTTCCAAATATTGATATTTTCCAGTATCTGCATTGTAGACATAATATGTATCACTGGGCACTCCTGACTGATAGTAATACTCTAAGTCATGACAAAACACATGCACTGCGCTGGGCAAATCCTCTTCTCCACGGGGCAACTCCTCTTCTACTTCAGAAATTATTGTGCCAACTCTGTTATAATCTTCTGAATTTGTATAATAAAACTGCCCCTTTCCGCTGGTGGAAAGGTAATCATAGAGACTATATTCATCCGACATATCCAAATATAAAAACACGCCGTCTGTATTTATCCCATATAATTCATCATAATGATCATCGCAGAACGCCACCGTATCTTCATCGCTGCCGTCCCCGATCTGCGTACTGCCAATCCAAACTGCTACATTCATCCCTGTTTCATCTGCGGTAGCCTGGAGTTCGTCCATGGCCTTCTGGAATTCACTGTCTGACAGAAAATCCCCTTCATCACAGAGATAGGCATTACTGCTGGAGTCCTCCGTTTTCGCCAAAACAGAAGGGACAGCAAAATTGCAGGCACAGATTCCGACAGCCATAGCTGCCGCAGTCCATTTCCAAATTTTCTTCATCGGAACAGATACCCCCCTAACAAAATTGCAAGTCCCGTGACCACTGCCGCCAGAACACCGCTGAACAGCAGCGCCTTCACCCAGCTGAGGGGCGGCGTTCCGGCCTGCGTTCCGGTCTGTCCGTTCATGACAAAGTTATAGTCCTTCCCATTGTAATGGTAGTTCATAAACCAGACCGGAAGCAGCACATAGTCATGCTTAATCTGATTCAGCTGCGCATGGTGCGAAGTCACCACATGAGAGGTATAGCCCTGAATGGACTTTTCCAGCACCCTCTTGCTGTGTTCGTCCACACGCTTTTGCACACGGGGAAGCACATTTTCATAAGGCACGTCATATTTCTGCGCCATAAAGCCGCTGAGGTATTTCATCGTAAACGGCTTCATTTTTTCATACGGAAATGGTTCAATGGCATCCATCAGCGCATCCTCAATTTTTACAGAACCGTCTGCCGGAACACCACGGTATGGTATAACCGCTTCCCGTTCTACGGTGTATTCCTGGGTCTGCGTCACCCGATAATCTCCTTCCCGCCAGCTGCGTTCTTTTTTCGCCAGCGCAGTCAAATCGGCATCCGCCTTGCAGTTCGTCAGCCAAAACGGGACGTAAACACCTGTAACCTTTTCCAGCTGTTTTTCTGAGGTAAAGCTTCTGGGCAGAAACCAGCGCTTTTTACACCATTTCTGGAGATTATCCAGCGCCTTTTCCCGGTTGAGGACAAACGGCAGCACATAGGCCGGACAATACTCTCCGGAAAGCCGGCCGGCCAGCACAACTGGCGCATGGCAGTAGTAACAAAATGTTGCTGCGGTCTCCGCCTCTGCAATGATCTGCGCGCCGCAGTTCTGACAGGTATAGAGCCGTGTGCCGTTTTCAAAGGCAGAATAATCCTGCTCATTTTCAATCGTCTCCGCCTTGGTATCTGCGTGAGCTGCTGCCTCCTGCTCCATCTGCTGATAGCGCTCCTGCATTTCCTTTTCCGTAAAGGTGCTGTCGCAATAGGGGCAGTTGAAATTCTGATGCTGCGGATCAAAAACCAGTTCCGCGCCGCAGCTGGGGCATTTATATTGTACTGTATTCATCCCATTCTCCTTTTTTCGTATCCCATACGAACAAGCCGCATTTAGCTGCGCTTATTTCCGCAGTTGGTGCAGAAATTTCCGGTGTTGCTGGTGCCGCAGCTGCAAGTCCAGCTGCCGGTCGGCGCCGGCTTCTTTCCGCCGCAGTTGGTGCAGAAGTTGCCGGTATTGCTGGTGCCGCAGGTACAGGTCCAGCTGTTTTCTGCCTGTACCTGAGCAGCGGCCTGCTGTGCTGCCTGCTGATTCTGCTGCATCTGCTGGGCATTGGAAGCGGATGCGGCAGTCATAAAGTTCCCGGCACCCTGCATGCCCATGCCCATTGCCATATACGCCTGCCCTGCACCAGCGGTATTCGAACCGGCATCCTGCAGGCCCTTTGCCACAGCTGCCTGCACATAGCCTTCCCGAATCGTAGGATCAGACATCATAGCGCCCTGATTGCGCATGTTGATCAGTGCCTTGCTCTCCTCATCATAGCTGATGCTGGAAATTCCCACAGAGCAGATATCCATACCCCGTGCCTGTGTCCAGTCCTCATCCAGAACTGTAGCCATATACTTGGAAAGCTCCATGCTCTTGGACGGCAGCGAAGAAATCCGCACGCCATCCACTGCCATCTGTCCGATTGCAGTCTGGAGTGCCGTCAGGAATTCTGCATTGAACTGATCACCCAGGTCATCAAAGTCTACATGTGTTGCATTTCTTGCCGCAACCTCCATGAAAAATTTAATGGGATCTGTGATTTTCACAGAATAGCTGCCGTGACACCGGACGAACAATTCTGCATTATAAAAGTTATCGAAATATTGCAGGGCATTTCTCGTACCGAATTTAATGCCGCGGATTTCCTGCAAGTTGATAAAGTAAACCTGCTGAGAGCGTCCCGGCTGGCCGCCGAATTTAAAACGCTCAAAGGATTCCCGGACAGATGCCTTCAATTCCCCGTTAAACATGGACGGTGCAGAGGAAAGGTATACCTCATAGCATCCCTCTTCTGCGCAGTAATCCACAATGCGGCCGCTGTCCACCAGAATCATCATCTGATTCGGGCCAACTTCAATCCGGGAACCGTTGGAAATGATGTCCGGTGTTCCCTTCCGGTTGCTTCCCCGCTTTCCCCGTGTAACCTGTACGCCCTTGGTCAAAACCGTAGTCGGGCCCATGTCTCCTGCTGTAATATACTCCAGCCAGGAATCAGCCAGAGAACCGCCGATTGCCCCTGCTGCTGCACGAATAATACCCATAGTCTATGTACCTCCTAAAAATTCAAAAATCAGTCTTGTTTTCCACTGCTATGCCCTGGGGCAAAAAGTCATGCCCATTGCCGCCGTGACATCTATAGTTTCATTATAGCATAAGTTTCTACATATTGCAAGAATTTTTTCGCAATTTTCGAACAAAAAATGTGATTTTTTGTGTATTTTTTGTTTTTTCCACAAAACAAGACCGATAGAATATCAAAAAATTAGCTAATTTTTCACAGCTTTGTTTTTTTGCCTGCCCTGTCGGGCGTGTTGCCTTTCAGTATATGCTGGTGTCCCGGCAGAATGCACCGATGTCCTGCACATTTTTTGGAATTGACATTTCTCTGAGGCAGTGCTATAATAGGTTTGTTTTTCCAAAACTGTTCCGGTGCCGTACACCGGAACAAAACGGCATTTTTTAAGAGGTGTGTTATGCGTTCCGGAATTCGTTCTTATGAAATGGATATGTGCAGCGGTTCTATTCTGAAAAAGATGCTGCTGTTTGCAATGCCGCTGATGCTGTCCAGTATTTTGCAGCTTTTGTTCAATGCAGCAGATATTATTGTGGTGGGAAAATTCGCCGGTGACAATTCCCTTGCCGCCGTTGGCTCCAATACTGCTCTGATCAATCTGCTCACCAACCTGTTTATCGGCCTGTCTATCGGCGCAAACGTTACCGCCGCCCGGTTTTACGGAGCAAAGGCGCAGAAGGATCTGACCGAAACGGTTCACACTGCCATGCTGCTGAGTATGGTAAGCGGCGTTCTTCTGACCATTGTAGGGGTAATCGGCGCAAAGCAGATGCTGATCTGGATGCAGACGCCGAAAGAAGTCCTGCCCCTTGCCGCCGTTTATCTGCGGATCTACTTCCTGGGCATGACTTCTACCATGGTCTATAACTTCGGCAGCGCCTTGCTCCGCGCTGTAGGGGATACCAAGCGGCCGCTGTATTTCCTGTTTTGCGCTGGTATCATCAACATTGTTCTGAACCTGATCTTCGTTATCCTGTTCCGCATGGATGTTATGGGTGTGGCAATTGCCACCGCCATTTCCGAAACTGTCTCGGCTCTCCTGGTGCTGCGCTGCCTCGTTCGGGAAAAGGGCGGCGTCCACCTGGAACTCCGCCAGCTGCGGATTCACGGTTCTAAGATGCGGCAGATTCTTCAAATCGGCCTTCCTGCCGGATTCCAGGGCATCGTGTTCGCCATCTCCAACGTGGTGATTCAGTCCTCCGTCAATCTCTTTGGCAACGTGGTTGTAGCCGGCAATTCTGCCGCTGCAAATATTGAGGGTTTTGTCTACATGGCAATGAATGCCTTTTATCAGACTACCCTTTCCTTCACCAGCCAGAACTACGGTGCCGGGCAGCAAAAGCGGATCAACCGCATCCTGATCACCGGACAGCTCTGCGTCATTACGGTAGGCGTTGTACTGGGAAATGCTGCCGTCCTGCTGGGAGAACCACTTTTGCACATCTACTCCGACAGCCCTGCGGTAATCGCCGCCGGGTTGGTGCGGCTCCGCTATATTTCCCGTGTCTATGCCCTCTGCGGCATTATGGATGTAATGGTAGGATCTCTGCGCGGCCTGGGATACTCCGTGATGCCAATGATTGTTTCGATCGTAGGTGTCTGCGGCCTGCGCCTGGTCTGGCTGGCAACCGTGTTCCAGATTCCCAGATTCCATAGAATTGAAACCGTCTACCTCTCCTACGCCGTCACCTGGTGTCTGACCATTGCGGTATATCTGGTGGCGTACCTGTGGATTCGGCGACCAAGCCGTGTGGCGACGCTGCATCAGTCTGCGGAATCCCCCTGAAACTTCATCCCTACTATACAGCGGACAGATCGTTCTTCGGTCTGTCCGCTTTTTTATATTCGTCCCGATTCTTGTCTTTTCTCACAAAAAATCCCATTGTCCACACCATTTTTTCTGCATTGACGCTGGAAATCACCTGTGCTATAATAATTGGTAGTACCAATTTAGACGGAGGAGAAAAGCCATGAAATGGATCAAACAATTTGGCATTATATTGGCAGTTTCATTTATCGGAGAACTGCTGGGAAACTGGATTCCGCTGCCGATTCCGGCCAGCATTTACGGGATTATTCTGTTGTTTTTATGCCTGAAGCTGCATCTGATTCCTTTTGATGATGTACACGAAACCGGCGATTTTCTCATTGAAATTATGCCGCTGATGTTTATTCCGGCAGCAGTCGGCCTGCTGGAATCCTGGGATATTATCCGTCCCTCCTGGATTCAGTATATTTTAATTACAGTGTCCACTACATTTATTGTCATGGTGGCTGCTGGTCTGGTAACACAGGCTGTCATCCGACGCACCAAAAAAGGAGACGAAAAAAATGCTTGAAATTTTAAAAAACTCCGCGTTTTTCGGCGTATTGATCAGCGTCTTGTCTTACGGCATCGGCATGCTGCTAAAAAAGAAATGGAAGCTGGCGATTTTCAATCCTCTTTTGATTTCCATTGCCCTGACCATTGCGGCACTGAGCTGTCTGCATATCAATTATGACACGTACAACGAAGGGGCAAAATACCTCAGCTATTTGCTGACACCGGCTACAGTCTGTCTTGCCATTCCGCTATACGAACAGCTGGAACTGTTAAAGCACAACTGGAAGGCCATTGTTCTGGGCATTTTGTCCGGCGTTCTGGCCAGCCTTGGCAGCATTCTGGGCATGGCAGTGCTGTTCGGCATGAGCCATGAAGAATACGTCACCTTTCTCCCGAAATCCATCACAACCGCAATCGGCATGGGCGTTTCGGAAAAGCTGGGGGGATTTGTTCCCATCAGTGTTGCTGCAATCATCATTACCGGAGTACTGGGCAACATCTTTGCCGAACTGATCTTCCGGATTTTCCGGATTCGGGAGCCGATTGCAAGAGGCGTTGCGCTGGGCACCGCCTCTCACGCCATTGGTACTGCAAAGGCAATGGAACTGGGGGAAGTAGAGGGTGCCATGAGCAGCCTTTCGATTGTTGTAGCCGGCCTTGTCACGGTAGGCGGCGCTTCCGTCTTTTCACTGATCCGCTAAGGCGTACTGACACGCGCCCTTTGGGTTGATCCCACAAAATTTGCAGCCAACACTCTCTAAAAAGGAGGCAGCATGGAAAAAACAGAAACCACACGGGAATATCAAAAAGCACTGCACTACCTCTATGCGCAGATGCAGACCGGTGATCTGGTAATCGGCGACCGACTTCCTACAGAGCGCACCCTGGCAGAAACCCTCTCCATCAGCCGCAACTCCACCCGGGAGGCCATACGCATGCTGGAACACGCTGGTCTGATTGAAAGCCGCAGAGGTTCCGGGAATTATCTCACCGGCAACGCGGCGCAGTCGATTTCCGGCCTGGTGGAAATTATGCTTCTGCTGCACCAGACCAACCGGGCGGAAATCTGCTCCTTCCGGCGAAATATGGAAAAGGCCGTCTGCCGCACCATTCTGGAGACGCACACCCTCCCCCGCTGGAATGAGAAACTGACACACATTCTCTTTCAGCTGAACCAGGCCGAAACCCAGACAGAGCATATCCACTGGGATCAGCAGTTTCATGACACCCTGCTGCAAGCCACGGAAAACCGCTTCTGGATTCTGATGCTGCATGCCGTCACGGAGGTCTACCACCAGTGGATTGCCGCCGCGATTTTCCACGCAGACCCGGAAGTGGAAAAGCTGCTGCGGCAGTCCCACCGCGAACTGCTCTGTGCCCTGGAACAACGGGACTTTAATGCCTGCTGCAAAGCCATTGACCGGCACTATGATCTTGCAGACCGGGAATTGCTGTCGGATTGACAGATATCCGGAAATCCGGTATAATAGAGGCACTTGTTATCTGCTCTGTTTCGGCGCATGTTTCCGTAAAGCAAGCATATTCTCCGCTTTTGAACGGAAACTTTATGAAAGCACGCGCTTTCAAAAGGAGGAATTTCACCATGTATCAACTGGCTATTTTTGATCTGGACGGAACCCTGATCAACTCCGTAGAAGATTTGGCCAATGCCGTCAATCATGGCTTGCAGGAACTGCATTTTCCGGTGCATCCGGTAGAGGCCTACTATCATTTTGTGGGAAACGGCGTTCCGAAGCTGTGTGAACGTGCGCTGCCGCCGGATGCAAAGGATCAGGCCGATGCACTTTTAAAGCGGTTCAACCCCTATTATACGATGCACTGCCTGGACTGCACCAAGCCCTATCCCGGCATTTTCTCCGCACTGGAACGGCTCCGGGATGCCGGAATCCAGCTGGCCGTTGCCACAAACAAAACACAGGATTTCGCAGAAAAAATTGTAAGTCATATTTTCGGTGAAAAGCAGTTTGACTGCATTCTGGGGGGCAACGCAAGCCGGCCGAAAAAGCCCTCGCCGGAAATTCTCCTGGAAATCATGCAGCAATGCGGCACTGCGCCGGAGCATACTGTAATGATCGGGGATTCGGATGTGGACATCCTGACTGCACGCAACGCCGGAATAGACGCTGTTGGCTGCATCTGGGGATTTCGGGGTGAAGAGGAACTGCGAGAGGCCGGTGCCAAAATACTGGCAGCCTCTCCGGCTGATCTGCCACGCTTCCTGATAAAATGACACGATTCGGCATGAGTTTCGCTGTTCTTCGAAAAAATGAAGAAATGCGCTTGACTTTTCCGAAACCTTTCGATATAATAGGAAAAGACATGCCGCACTGCAAATGATGTTTTCTGCGGAAGAACGGCCGCGGAATTCTCTCTGCATACGGCATGCAGCACGGATGAGTACTGCACAAAGTCCGGTTTTCGGAAAAGCACATGCTTTTCCCTCTGAAATAAAAAAATAAATTTCTATTTTGTTCTACGCCCCGGTCTTTGCCAGTTTTTCAGATGTGTCTTTCTTTTATGACTTTTGCCCTGCCTGTTGATCGGCAGGGCTTTTTTTCTGCACATCTCCCCTTGTTCCGCTGCAATCCCTATGGATTTAATCGAAATCATGTCTTTTTTGCTTTTCGCACTTTTTATTCTTCATTTTTGATCTTGTAAGATTTTCTATTTAAAAAGAATTCCACTCATTTTTCTTTTATTTCTCAATATTTGATTTGAAAAATAAGAAAAGTTACTTTTTTTGGATTTTGCATTGAAAAATCCAGTGAAATGATGTATAATTGTAATTGTTTGAAGGGCACGAACAGGTGTTTCAACGAAACGCACACACAAACCCCATCGAATGACAGACAGTCAGGCAGAATTTCTGCCACGCTATTTGTGTGAACCTGCCTTCGCAAGGCACGTGTATACGCTTGTGAAGACAGGTTCTGATAATCTTAATTTTTTTAGGAGGAGATTCCCATGGCATTTACATTTAAGAACGCTTATCTTCAGGGTGTATACGACAGCGTCGTAAAGCGTAACGGCAATGAGCCGGAATTCTTGCAGGCAGTAGGCGAAGTCCTGATGTCTCTGGAACCAGTTGTTGCAAAGGATCCGTCTTATGAAACAAACGGTGTTATCGACCGTATTGTAGAACCGGAGCGTATGATTCAGTTCCGTGTTTCTTGGGTAGACGACAACGGCAAGGTTCAGGTAAACCGCGGCTTCCGTTGCCAGTTTAACTCTGCAATCGGACCGTACAAGGGCGGCCTGCGTCTGCACCCGTCTGTATGTGCATCTGTAATCAAGTTCCTGGGCTTCGAGCAGATCTTCAAGAACAGCCTGACCACACTGCCCATGGGCGGCGGCAAGGGCGGTTCCGACTTCGACCCGAAGGGCAAGTCTGACAATGAAATCATGCGTTTCTGCCAGAGCTTCATGACTGAGCTGTCCAAGCACATCGGTGCTGACACAGACGTTCCGGCTGGTGATATCGGTACCGGCGCACGTGAAATCGGTTATATGTTCGGTCAGTACAAGAGACTGCGCAACGAATTCACCGGCGTTCTGACTGGTAAGGGTCTGTCCTACGGCGGTTCTCTGGCAAGAACAGAGGCTACCGGTTATGGTCTGCTGTACTTCACAGAAGAAATGATGAGCTGCATGAAGAGCGACAGCATCAAGGGCAAGACTGTTGTTATTTCCGGTTCCGGCAACGTTGCAATCTATGCAACTGAAAAGGCACAGGAAATGGGCGCAAAGGTTGTTGCACTGTCTGACTCCAACGGCTACATCTACGATCCGAACGGCATCAAGCTGGATGTTGTAAAGCAGATCAAGGAAGTAGAACGCGGACGTATCAAGGAATATGTAAACCGTGTAGAAGGCGCTACCTATACAGAAGGCTGCAAGGGCATCTGGACAATCAAGTGCGATGTTGCTCTGCCGTGCGCTACACAGAACGAAATCGACGGCGAATCTGCTGACATCCTGCTGAAGAACGGCGTTCAGGTTGTTGCAGAAGGTGCAAACATGCCTTCCACTCCGGAAGCAATCGACAAGTTCCTGGCAGCAGGCATTCTGTTCGGACCGGCAAAGGCTGCAAACGCAGGCGGCGTTGCTACCTCTGGTCTGGAAATGTCTCAGAACAGCGAGCGTCTGTCCTGGACATTCGAAGAAGTTGATGCAAAGCTGAAGAAGATCATGATCAACATCTTCCACAATGCATATGACAGATCCAAGGAATATGATGTAGAAGGCAATCTGGTTGTCGGCGCAAACATCGCTGGCTTCCTGAAGGTTGCTGACGCTATGAAGTGGCAGGGTGTTGCATACTAATAGATGCACCCGCTTATCTTAGGCGAGAATACTTTGTGACATGCGATGGGACGCTATATTGTGACATAAAATGAAAAGGTGCAGTCTTTCCTGTAATTTGGAAAGACTGCACCTTTTTTGATGCCTTAACTTTTTCAAATCATCACAAAAGCCCCTCCGGCACCCAAGCACCGGAGGGGCATCATTTTCATTAGAAAAATAAAACCGCCTGGCCGTCTTATGGCGAATAAAACCAAGCCATTACAGCAAGGTGGGTATCTGCCCACCTGCTTCACGCTCCCTTCTTCCGCACAAAGGCGGGAGGTCTGCAATCCACAGGTGGAGCTGGATTCCCTTAAAAAGAGTGTTGGATTATAAAAACCACAATGTCTCGTACCAGGCAGTATTCATTTTTCTATGTTTATTATAGCACAATCTTTCACAAAAATCAATAGGAATTTTATGAAAAATTTTCTGTCCGATTTCTGCCGTAAATTTTTCGCAAAAATTTACGCTTCTTCGTCCTCATCCTCGAACATGGCATTCAGCTGCTGTTCAAACAATGCGCCGACAGCCTCATACTCTGCATCATCCTCAATGGTGCACAGCATTTCTTCGCCGTCAATTATTTCCTTTTTCAAAACTACAAATTCGCCGTCATCCTGAATCAGGTCTTCTTCCTTTTCGTAATACGGGATCAATGCGCAGTAAACGGCGTCCTCATATTCCAGTTCGCCCAGTACTTCAAATTCCTGTTCGTTGCCTTCTTCATCTTCCAGTGTATACAGCATACCTGCACCAAATTCGTTCATTTCTTCTGCCATGGAATTGCTCCTATCTGCCGTTGCCGGCGGTTATTTTTCCGGCCATACTGCCGGACGGAATCGCGTCATGCTTTCGCAGATTCCTTTTTTATTATATCGTATTCTCCGGAAAAAATCAAGGGCAATCTGCCGGAAAGACCGCCCTTTCTGACACAAAGGCAGTTTTTTCGGCAGAAGCCACAAAAAACGGCCGTGAAATCTATACAGATTCACAGCCATTTTCTATCTGGTATGTATTTTTACCGCAAGGGCATACTGTCGCTGTCAGGCATTCTTCTTTGCCGCTTCTTCCACCATGTGCAGGAAATACGCGTGTACACGTGTATCCTGTGTCAGTTCCGGATGGAACGCAGTCACCAGCTGATTGCCCTGCTTGGCAGCAACGATTTTCCCGTCCACTTCTGCCAGTACCTCTGCTGTACCGGAAACGGCGGTAATATACGGTGCCCGGATGAATACCATGGGAATTTCCCCAACACCCTTCATCTCAGCCGTTGTTGCAAAACTGCCCAGCTGTCTGCCATAGGCATTGCGCCGTGCGGAAATATCCATCGTGCCAAGCTGTACATGGCCGCCCTCTGCCTCTTTCGCCAGAAGAATCAGGCCTGCACAGGTACCGAAAACCGGCAGCCCGTTCTGAATCCGCTCCTGCACCAGATCGAAACAATCCAGCTCTTTCAGGAGCTTTCCGATTACCGTGCTTTCGCCGCCGGGCACAATCAGACCATCCATCGGCTGATCCAGATCCCGTTTCTGCCGGATTTCAAAGCACGATGCGCCCAGCTGCCGCAGCATTGCCGCATGCTCTGCAAATGCACCTTGAAGTGCTAAAATTCCGATCTGCATTACTTACCACGCTCCGCCATCAGCAGAGAGATCTCCTGCTCGTTGATACCAACCATTGCTTCGCCCAGGTCAGTAGACAGCTCTGCCAGCATCTTTGCATCCTGATAGTTGGTTACAGCCTTTACAATTGCTGCTGCGCGCTTTGCCGGATCGCCGGACTTAAAGATACCGGAACCTACGAATACTCCCTCAGCACCCAGCTGCATCATCAGAGCTGCGTCTGCCGGTGTTGCAACGCCGCCTGCTGCAAAGTTGACAACCGGCAGCTTTCCGTTATCATGTACATACTGTACCAGATCATACGGTACACGCAGTTCCTTTGCAGCATCAAACAGCTCGTCCTCTGCCATAGACTGGAGGCGGCGGATTTCTGCCTGCATCATACGCATGTGACGAACTGCCTGTACCACATCACCGGTACCCGGTTCGCCCTTGGTACGAATCATAGAAGCGCCTTCGTTAATCCGGCGCAGTGCCTCGCCCAGATCCTTTGCGCCACAGACAAACGGTACGTCAAACTTTGTCTTGTCAATGTGATACTTGTCATCTGCCGGAGACAGTACTTCGCTCTCGTCAATGTAGTCGATTTCGATTGCCTGCAAGATCTGCGCTTCTGCAAAATGACCGATCCGGCACTTTGCCATAACCGGAATGCTGACCGCTTCCTGAATGCCGCGAATCATCTTCGGGTCACTCATACGGGATACACCGCCGGCTGCACGAATGTCTGCCGGAATCCGTTCCAGTGCCATAACAGCACAAGCGCCGGCTGCTTCTGCAATTTTTGCCTGCTCCGGTGTGGTAACGTCCATGATAACGCCGCCCTTGAGCATCTGTGCCAGATTTTTATTCAGTTCATAGCGATTTTCCATTTTCAAATAACCTCCTGTTTTGTACAGAATCCAGAACACGTCCGGAATCCGCCATTGGTTTCTTTCAGCATACCACAGTTCTGGCATTGCTGCAATTGCCAGTTTTTATTTTTTTTGCAGTACCAGATGAGAAAAGCTGCATCCAGGAAAAGCAGTGCCGCCATTGCCGGTATTTTTCCCGCGCCAAATGCCGCATCGCGCGGCTTCAATTTTCTGTACTTTTTTTCCATCCCCCCTTGCAAAAAAAGCGGTTCTATGGTATGATAAAACTAGAACAGTAGGAGGCACGCTTTTTCAAAAAAATGCAGTGCGGATCTCCAGATTTTTCACGCGAGAACAGATCCAGAACCATATCCAGACGGGCTTTGTTCCCACATACTGTTCCACGAATTTTTTGAAAATAAACATGCAAAGGAGATTTCTACCCATGCAGTACGGTTATTTTGACCTGAAAAACAAAGAATACGTCATTGATCATCCGGATACTCCGGCACCCTGGGTAAACTACCTGGGTTCTCCGGAATACGGTGCAATGATTTCCAACAACGCTGCCGGCTACAGCTTTGTCAAGTCCGGCGCAAACGGCAGAATCAGCCGGTTCCGCTTCAACTCTATGATGGCACTGCCCGGCCGTTATATCTATCTGCGGGACAATGACACCAACGATTACTGGTCTGCTTCCTGGCAGCCGGTGGGCAAGCCGCTGGATGCTTACAAGAGCGTCTGCCGCCACGGTACCGCTTACACAGTTATTTCCGCAGAATATGCCGGCATTTCCTCCGAAGTGACCTATTATGTTCCCATCGGCGCTACCTATGAAGTATGGCGCGCTGTAATCAAGAACAACAGCGACAAGCCGAGAAATCTGTCTTCCTTCGGCTTTGTGGAATTCACCAATGACAACAACTATGAACAGGATCAGGTAAACCTGCAATACACCCTGTTCATCACACGTACCAGCTTTGAAGGCAACAAGATCCTCCAGCACATCAACGAAAACAGCGGCAAGGATGCCACTGGCTCCAACCACAGAGAGCGTTTCTTCGGCATGGTAGGCGCACCGATTTCCGGCTATAACGGCAATCTGGATAGCTTTGTCGGCCCGTACCGCACCTATTCCAACCCGATTGCAGTAGAACAGGGCAAGTGCACCGGTGAAATGAACTACAACGGCAATGCCTGCGGCGCGCTCCAGAGCGACATTGTGCTCCAGCCGGGCGAATCCAAGGAACTGATCTACGTTCTGGGACAGAAGGACAATGCACAGGCAAATGAAATCCTGGCATCCTATGAGACTGCCGGAAAGGTAAATCAGGAAGTTGCAGAGCTGAAATCCTTCTGGCACGGCAAGCTGGAAAACTTCCAGGTACAGACACCGTCTGACGCATTCAACAACATGATCAATGTGTGGAATGCATATCAGTGCTTTATCACCTTTATCTGGTCTCGTGCAGCATCCTTCGTTTACTGCGGCCTGCGGAACGGCTATGGCTATCGGGACACAGTACAGGACATCCAGGGTATCATTCACCTGGATCCGGAGCTTGCCGCAGAAAAAATCCGCTTTATGCTTTCTGCACAGGTAGACAACGGCGGCGGTCTGCCGCTGGTAAAGTTCAACCACAACGCCGGCCACGAAAACACACCGGACGATCCGGAATATGTCAAGGAAACCGGCCACCCGTCCTACCGTGCCGATGATGCACTGTGGCTGTTCCCCACCATTCGCAAATATGTGGGCGAATCCGGCAACAAGGATTTCTACAACGAAGTGATCGTCTATGCCAACGGCGGCGAGGACACCGTTTATGATCACTTAAAGCGTGCCATCCGCTTCTCCATGGAGCGTCTGGGCGACCACCATATGCCGGCCGGCCTCCACGCAGACTGGAACGACTGCCTGCGTCTGGGCAAGAAGGGCGAATCCACTTTCGTGGCATTCCAGCTGTACTATGCAATGTCCATGATGCATGAGCTGGCTGCGGCGCGGGGCGATGCAGAATACATTTCCTATCTGGACAAGGTACAGAAGGAACTGGGCGACGCACTGGCTGCATGCTGGGATGATGACCGCTTCATCCGCGGCATCCGGGAAGATGGCGTTGTTGTGGGTGCCAAGAAGGATCCGGAAGCTTCCATGTGGCTGAATCCGCAGAGCTGGAGCGTAATCTCCGGCTTCGCTTCCAAGGAGCAGAGCGACAAGGCAATGCAGTCTGTTGCCGACATTCTGGACACACCGTACGGCGCAAAGCTGCTGGATCCGCCGTATATCGACCACTACTTTGACGGTGCCCTGATGCACATTTTCAATCCGGACACCAAGGAAAACGGCGGTATCTTCTCCCAGTCTCAGGGCTGGCTGATTCTGGCAGAAAGCCTGCTGGGTCACGGAAACGATGCATTCCGATACTTTGAAGAAAGCTCTCCGGCTTCCATGAATGACAAGGCAGAACAGCGTGTTCTGGAACCGTATGTACACGGCCAGTTCACCGAGTCCACAGCTTCTCCGTATGCAGGACGCTCTCACGTACACTGGCTGACCGGTACGGCTTCCACCGTTATGGTTGGCTGTGTAGAAGGTATCTGCGGCATGCGTCCGGATGCTGACGGTCTCCACATCTGCCCGTCTATTCCGGCAGAATGGAACGGCTTTACCATGGAAAAGACCTTCCGCGGAAAGAAGCTCCACATCTCTGTCAAGAACCCGAATCATGTACAGAGCGGCGTAGCTTCTCTGACACTGAACGGTGCTGCACTGGACGGCGACTATGTTCCGGCTTCTGCACTGGCTGAAAAGAACACCATCGAGGTTGTTCTCGGATGATGAAAGCGATATGCAAAAAAGCTTTTGTCGGGATTCTTTCCGGTGTCGTGTTATGTGCGGCGATTCCTGTTGCGGATACATTGGAATTGTCCAATACCACGCTGACGGCTTCTGCCATCGGCAGCCGTGACTATACCATCGGTGATTTGACTTTCACCATGTACTGTCCGGACGGCATGAGCATTGTCCCGGAAAATGCACTGCGCATGGAGGTGACCGACTGCGTCGATACGGCAGTATCGGTGACAATTCCATCGGAGGTCTACGGCGTTCCGGTGACTGCCATTTCCAACAAGGCATTCGCAGATTGCACCAATCTGACACAGATTGAAATTCCCGACAGCGTGATGGATATCTTCGCCCATTCCTTTGATAATACGCCGTTTTATGAGAACCAAAATCCCGAAAACACACCGGTCATTATAAACGGCATTCTCGTTTCCATGCCCGAAACCGCTTCCACAGACATTGTCATTCCGGAGGGTGTGAAAACAGTTTCCTCCGGTGCCATTGCGGACAAAGTGCATCTGACCGGCGTCACGCTGCCCGACAGCGTCACCCGTATCGGCAGGGCTGCCTTTTATTGTGCAACCGAACTGACCGAAATTACGCTGCCCCCTTATTTGGAAAGCATCGGAGAAGATGCGTTTTACAACTGCGACAGGCTGACCGGCATTGACCTGCCGAACACGGTATGTTCGATTGAAGAAAGTGCATTTGACGGCTGTCTTTCGTTGACAGAGGCTGACATTCCCGAGGGCGTCACAGAGATTGCAAAAAGCGCCTTTCTCAATACCGGTCTGACTCGTCTGACGCTGCCCGACACGCTGACAAAAATCGGTGCTTATGCGTTTCAGCACTGCGATGATTTGACGGCGGTACAGCTGCCGGAATCCTTGCAGGAACTGGGCGATTATGCCTTTTACAGCTGTGACGCACTGGCGGAACTGAATCTTCCGGATGCACTGACCGAATTCGGCATCTGTGCCTTTCAAGAAACGGCATGGCTCACCGCAACCCAAGCGGAAACACCGCTTTTGGTGCATAACGGCATCGCAGTAGACGGTTCTGCCTGTGTGGGAGCTGTGACATTTCCGCCGGATGTGACGAAAATCGCAGACGGTGCATTCAAAAACAATACGGCGATTGTATCGGTTACACTGCCGGAGCATTTGGAACTGCTGGGGGATTCCGCCTTTGCCGGCTGTTCTCAATTGAAAAGCATTTCCATCCCCGCCGATGTCACCACATTCGGAACAGACATTTTCGCCTCCTGCACCGGCTTGGAACAAGTAACCCTGCCGAAAAACGGAATGCCTGTCATACCGGAAGGGATGTTCTACAACTGTACCGGGCTGAAAAAAATCACCATTCCGGAAGGCGTCACTGTCATGGAACATGATGCACTGGAATCCTGTCGCAATCTGGAACAAGTCTCACTGCCGAAAAGTCTCACTACGGTGAAGCATTATGTTTTTTCCGGCTGTGATGCACTTTCCACAGTTCTTTACAACGGAACGGAAGACCAGTGGCGGGAAATCGACATCTGGTGGAGTACCAACAGCAAACTGGAACAAGCCAATCTGTATTTTCGCCATTTCGGTGACGTGAATTTGGATGGCACTGTAGATATAACTGATTTGGTGCTGCTCAGCAAAGCACAGCTTGGAGTTGTGTCGCTGAATGGGGTTTCTGCCGCAAACGGTGACGGAAATGATGACGGCATTGCAGATATTTCGGATATACTGCTGCTTCTGCTGTTATTGGAAAGCGAAACATAACACCGATTTTTCCGGCAAATCCACACCAAAATAAACAAACCGCCTGTCGACAGTGCATTTGCACTGTCGACAGGCGGTTTTTCATAAAATGGCGTTTTATTTTATCTGCCCTAACCCAAAACGGCTGTTGCAAAAGACACAATACAACAGCCGTTTTTCACTCATATCGACGCCTTTTCACTGCCATGGCTCTGCATACACAGAATCCACACCCAGATATTCTTCCAGAGTCAGACCATACTTCTGTATCTCCTTTGCCACGTCCGCACCTACATAGCGGATATGCCATGGCTCATACTTATAGCCGGTGATCGCTTCCTTCCCCTTCGGGAAGCGGATAATGAAGCCGTAGTCTGCGCAGTGTTCTGCCAGCCATGCGGCTTCCTGTGTTTCGCCGAATGCATCGTCAATGGTATTGCAGTCAATGGTCAGGCCGGACTGATGCTCAGAATAGCCGGGACGCGCCGAAAAAGTATCCGCCTTTTCCCAGCCGTACAGCGAGCAATAGTTGTGATAGATTTTCACCTGATAGCTGTAATCCCGATAGTCCGAACCGTCATAGATATCCATACCTTCTGCTGCCGCTGCATCACACAGCTCCTGAAATGCTGCCTTTGTCTCCGGCTGCAATCCGGGGTCATAGTCTGCCGACAGCGGATAGGACTTATTCACAATGAGAATTCCGTCCACATAGGTGCCGTTCTCCCGCTGTTCCAGATGCCGCACATCGACCTGATATGTCATATCCTTCTTGCTGATCTGGCAGGTACCCTGCTTTACGCCGGTAACCAGGCCGGAGCGATCTACCTTGGCAACGGATTTGTCACTGCTTTTCCAGTTGCCTTCCTCCAGCTGTGCTGTCTCCCCTTCCAGAACCGCCAGAAACGCCTGTGCATCGGTTTGCTGTGCAGTTCCGCTCTGGGATGTGGTATGGCTGTTGTTTGTTCCGGAAGACGCAGTGTCCCCCAGATGGTTATACCGATTCGGGATAAACAGAAAGCATGCCGAAAACACCAACACCCCCAGACAGAGAATGAGAACTGCCACCACCAGTTTGGAATGCCGCCGCCTGCGGCGCTGTTGTTTTCTGCTCATATCCATTCATCCTTTCTTCGGGGATGCTTTAAGACATCCCCCTTTAGCCCTGATAGATTACAGTAGTGTCTGTGAGCTCATAGCCGCCGATGCCGCTGGTATCGCTTGCCGCATCTCCCAGATAGGTGTACCGGTAGGCGGTAATGGATGCTACAGTATCCGGGTCAATCGGCTCGCTGTAGCAAAGCACAGACGCATTGTTATCGTCTACATAGACAGTTTCCAGCGGCACATACTGTTCCAGTGTATCTGTTTCACAGCCGGGCAGTGCGTGAATCCGTGACAGCGCCTCTGTACCATCATCATTTGCCATCAGTTCATCAAAAATTTTTCTACCGTCCTTTAGCGTAATTACATACGCAGCAAAATGTTCTGAATCTTCCCAGCTTTCCGGCACAGCAACGCTTGCCGACAGTGTTTGCAGCGTCACAGTGCAGCCTTCTGTATAAGCTGTTATCGGCTCTGCGCTCGTAAAATGCAGTACCACATTGGTGTGCCAGCTGCCTGCAACAGCACAATCAGATGCCGCATACAGCGCCTGCTCCTTGTCGGCGCACTTCTGATCCAGATTCTGTTCCTGCCAATAGGTTTTCCAGGTATTCAGATCAAATGCTGCCGGAAGCGCACCATCCTCCAGACCTTGCAGCGCGTCCTCTCCCAGCGTCTGCCGGATATAGTCCTGCCGCATCTGGTCATTGTAGGCCTGCACCTGATTCCAGACCTGTGTCACCTGTGCCTCTGTGTAAAAGTTTTCAAATGTGACATCCAGCGTCTTTCCCTGCAAATCGGTCTGATCGATGCGCAAATTCACATAATACGCGCCGTCCTTTTCCCGTAAGCAAACAGTTCTGCCGAAGCTGTCCAGGGGCTGGGCACTACCGTCTTCATCCTGGAACGACAGCTGATAGCGCACTTGCAGCCCATCCTTCAGCCCGGCATCCCCTCGTGCAGACACCTGAAAGCTCAGGAGCGCCTGGTTGTCATCTCCGTACATGCCCAGCAGCTGGAACTGTACCGCTGCATTGGTGCTGTCAAAGCTGCTGTCCGGCGTTGTCACCAGAGATGCCATCTTTTCCGGATGGTGCGGCGTGACATCTCCTGTCAGGCTCTGAAAGAACGCATCTAATCCGCCATAACCGGCAGCTGCCGAAAGCATTGTGCCGCCAGTCACCAGGACAACCGCAGCAACTGCCCCGGCCACCCATCTTGTCCGGTGAAATTTTCTCTCCGGTTTGGCAGAAAGGCAGCCGGTCTGGCGCTGCACCCGTTCCAGCACAGCATCCGTCTGAATCGGCTGCGTTTTCAGCGCCGGCATATCGTTTTTTTCTGTGTTGTAGTAATCCAATAAATCATAACAATTCCATTTCATGAGATAGCTCCTTTTCCCACAGCAGCAAACCGGATTTGCTGCACCGCCGGTGAATCCTCATACGCATAGCCCTTGTCAATCAGCTCCTGCTGCATCTTTTTCCGTGCACGGCTCATCCGCATTTTCACCGCGGATTCACTCATCTGCATCTCTGCTGCAACTTGCTTTACGCTTTCGTAATGATAGATTTACAATATAAGTGCAACACAAAAAAAGAATGACACATAAAGCCACTC
>UQYK01000022.1 GCA_900545285.1 uncultured Ruminococcus sp. | reverse complement strand
ACTTGCCGGGCGACAGCCCGCCTGCGTATTTTCGCCTTGTCTGCAACAAAATTATGCTCGAAAATCCACATATATTTCTTGTGAAGGCAAGTTCTTACTTTTGAAAAAACCAGCAAAGAAAAAAACACGCACAGTCCTGATGAAAGGATCGTGCGTGTTTTTTGTTGTACAGAGAACGTTTCGTTTGAACTTTTAAATACCGGCTAAAATCAGAACTGCCGCCAGGATTGCTGCGCGGAGTATGGTGAACCAGACTGCATTGCCCCGGAGAAAGCCGAAGCCGCTGCGTGCATTTTTCTTCGGGCAGATGTCCAGGCACTTCTGGCACTGGAAGCAGTCGCTGTTTACAGCAAAGCTGCCGGATTCCGGCAGAGAAAGCTGAGACGGACAGCACCGGGTGCAGGCACTGCATCCCTTTGCACAATCTTCCTTTTTGCGGCGAACAGCGAACAGCGGCAGAATCGGCAGCAGATTGAACACAGCACCCATAGGGCACAAAAACCGGCAAAAAAACCGTTCACAGAACACCATGCCGGCCAGAATCAGGAGCAGCAGGAGAAGTCCCGGTAGATAACCGCTCAAGTGGAAATTTCCGGCACGAATCATGGAAAATACATCCCATGGGCTAAAACCGCGCAGGTTGCCGTATACGCCGAAGAAGCAGAGCAGAACAATTGCCAGCAAAATGACGTATTTCAGATACGACAGGAGCTTTTGCCAGCTTTTTTTCAAAAGCGGTGGCTTTTTCTTGGCTTTTTTGCAGAGAAATAGATAACCGGTGTGTACAGCATCTCCTAAGGTGCCGAATGCACAGGCATAGCCGCAGAAGAAGCGGCCGAACACAATTGTATAGGCACACAGCGCCAGCAGCACAGTTAAAAATGCACTCATGGCAACAGGACTGCCGCTTCCGATTTGCGTCAGGATGGTTTTGATACCGGAAAATGCGGTGGTGAATGCCGAGGGAAGAAAGAGGAAGAAAAGCAGCTGAATCAGTGCCCGCAGGTAGGTATGTATCTTTTTGGGAGTCCATTTTTGTTTACGCATTTGCTTGTTCCGCCTTTCCCAGCGCATCCGCAACAGCATGGAGAATGCCGCTTGAGCTGAATGTTGCACCGCTGACTGTGTCTACCTCTGTGGTCTGTGCTTCCAGAATTTCATCAATGACACCCTTTGCCGCGTCAAAATAGGCGGCATCCTCCTGCTTTGCCGATACGATTGCCACATCTGTAATGGTGCCGTCCTGGATGGTGACTGCTACGGAGACAGTGCCGCCGTATCCCTGGGCTTTGCCGGTGTAGGTGCCGTCAGCATAGGGAGAGGCAGCTTCTGCATCGGATGCGGCGGAATCTTCTGTTTCCTGTTGTGTCAGTTCGTTTTGCAGCTTGGTAATCGTTTCTTCCTGGGAGCGGCTGTGCAAAGCTGCGTTGTATCCGAAAATTAGTGCCGCAAGCACCAGGAGATTACAGGTTTTGATCCAAAACGTATGCATGGAAGAATTACGCCCCCTTTCGTGCCTGTTCCAGCGCATTTTCTACTGCGGCCAGAATGGCATCTGAAGAACAGGTAGCACCGGAAATTACGTCAATGCCTTCGGTGGATTGCTTGCTGAGAATTTGGGTTACAGTGCCGGGCTTCTTGCTGGTGCCCTTTGCAGCACGGGAAATATAGGTGTTGTTGAGCTTGTCGTAATCGTCACCGGAGCCTTCTATGCTGCTGATCTCCAGAATGGTGTCATTTTCAATCTTCACACAGAGGGAAAGCTGATAGGGGTCGAAATCCTCGTCTTCGTCCGGATAGCAGTCTGCAACGCCGATATAGCTGCCGTTTTCATACTTGGAAGAGACGGTTTCAGTGGTGGTTTCTGTAGAAGTGCTGCTTCCCGGTGTGATTGTGGTGGGAGTAGGGGATGCGGTGGTAACTACTGTAGTAACAGCCGGTTCCTTTTCGCCGGCTGCCTTTGCGGCTTCCAGGGCGTTGGTGATTGCTTCCAGAATCCCTTCTGAACTAAATGTTGCGCCGGAAACCGCGTCCACTTCTGTCGATTGCAGACGGACAACGGTGTTTATCAGCGATTTTGCACGATTAAAGAAGGAAGCGTCATCCTCTGTTTTTTTGATTTCAATTTTCTCAATGGTTCCGTTTTTTAAGGTAAGGGAAACGCTTGTTTCACCTCGGTATCCTATGCCGATGCCTTCATAAGTCCCATCGGGATAAGGAAAGTTCCCTGTTTTATCCGGCTTTGCAGCAGGTGCAGTGGCTGTTTCTTTGGAATTTCCCTGCTGCGGCTCCGGGGATTTGGTTACTGCCGGAGAAACAGCGGCCTGCTGCAATGCATTCCGCACCGCTTCAATGATACCAGCAGAACTGTAGGTAGCACCGGAAACTGCATCTACATTGGTACTCTGCGCTGCAATGATGGTTTTCAGAAGAGCCGTGGCATTGTCAAAATAGGGGTGGTCATCACTGGCGCTCAATACCTGAATGTCAGTGATTTTTCCGCCGGAGACAGTGACCTGTACTGTGATGGTTCCGGCAAAGCCGGTGCCGCTTCCCGTATACACGCCGTCCCGATAGGCAGCCGGTTCAGATACAGTTTGCACGGTAGGCGCTGCACTGGAGAAAGAAGAACTGCCGCTTCCTGCCGCAGCAAGGGTGGGGAGGGCGCTGGCGTTTGCGCTGGAGCCGCCTGCCTTTTGCAGTGCGTCCCGGACTGCGGAAATCAGTCCTACAGAACTATAGGTGGCACCGGAAACCGTGTCCACATTGGTGCTCTGTGCCGCAATAATTGCTTTCAGAAGAGCCTTGGCATTGTCAAAATAGGGGTGATCGTCACTGGTGTTCAGTACCTGAATGTCGGTGATTTTTCCGCCCTGAATGGTAACTTGTACAGTAATGGGACCGGCAAAGCCGGTGCCGGTTCCCGTATAGGTGCCGTCCTGATAGCCGCCGGTTTCGGAAACCGGCGTGACAGCAGGGGCGCTTTCTTTTTTGGATTTTGTGTCTGTTTGATTTTTGGATTCCGTTTTGTTTGTTTTTGCGGCATCTGTGTCAGAACGCCTGCCGGAAATATCAGCCGGTGTTTTCATCAGAAGTTCCGGCGCGGAATATCCGTGCAGAGAGGATGCAATACATGCAGCCAGTACTGCGGCCGGCAGGAAACTGGCAATCGGAAGAATCTGATTCCGATGCTTCCAAAGATTCATCATATGGGTTTCTCCTTTTTCAAAATGTTTTGAAAATATTTGTTGCAAGAAAAATTAGTGGAAGCTAACTTAATTTGATTAGCCTACACTAATTAGTCTAGCCTAATGCTTATAAGGATACCATAATCCAGTTCTGAAATCAAGCAGAATTCTATGACTATTTTTGCAAGAAAAGACGATGCTCTCTGAGAAAATCGTGATAACCCGGAAAAAGATCAGATACATTGCACAAAAAAACCGCATGAAAAACCATTCCCGTTTTTCATGCGGCGAAATTTTCAGAAAATACGGCCAAAGCTGCCTGTATCTTACTTCTTTTCTTCTGTTTCTTCGTCAGAATCCATATGGATCTGTGCCGGCTTGTCTGCGTCTGCATCTTCCGGAGAGAAGGAGCAGAATCCATTTTCACAGCAGTTGCCTGTGGCTTCCGAAGGTGCTGCTTCTTCTGCATCTTCAGATTCTTCCATTGCGGCAGTTGCATCTGCACAGCAACAGCAGTTCTCGTCCTCTTCGTCTTCATCATCATTCGGGATACAGCAGAAGTCACAGTCATAGTTCAGCTCTTCTTCGTCAGCCCGTTTTTTGTCATGTGCTTTTTTCAGTGCAACGATTGTTGCGGCGGAAGCTGCTGCCGCAGCCAGAATCATTGCTGCAATTGTAGTACCTTTCATAGGAAAAACCTCTTTTCTCCGCAGCCATTATGGAAAATACCTTTTTGCCGTGGCACGGTGCGCAGCAAAAAGGGAAGATCTGTATTCGGCAGAATCTGCTGCATACAGGTGTGTTACAACACCTATAGTATACCATGTTTCAGAAAAAAATACAAGCCTTTTTCCAATAAAATCACAAAAAGCCAGGTTTGTTCTGAATTAAACAACAGGAAATCGAAAAATGTCGGAATATTCGCGGAATTCACCGATATACGGCGTTGACGCGTCGGCTCAGAGATTTCCGGTCTGGAACATGGCCAGTGTGATGGCGGTCAGGGGTGCGGTTTCACAGCGGAGAATCCGGTGTCCCAGCCAGACCGGTTCCGCGCCGGCGGCCTGGAGCTTTTCTGCTTCTGCCGGGTCAAAGCCCCCTTCACTCCCGATAATCAGGGAAAGGGTACGGCACGGGGTAAGAGACAGCTCCGAAAAACGCTTTCCGCCGCCTTCATAGAGCAGGAGGGTATGATCGTGTTTCGGAATCTCCTGGTACAGCGTTTCCATCGTGATCATGGGCTCTACCTGGGGAATCATGCCGCGGCCGGCCTGCTTTGCCGCTTCTGCGGCGATTTTTTGCAGTCGGGGCAGTTTCTTCTGGAATTCTGCCGGCTTGGGACGTGATACACACCGCTGAGTCAGAACCGGAACAATCCGGGACGCGCCCAGTTCCACGGACTTCTGGATAATCTGTACCAGCTTGTCTGATTTGGGGATGGCCTGATATAGTGTCAGATAGACGGAAGGCTCTGCCGCGCAAAGTGCAGAGGAAATCATATCCAGGTGGACTTCTTCCGGGGAGATGGAGCGGATGCGGCACTGATAATCTTTGCCGTAGGCACAGACGGTGAGAGAATCACCCACACGCATCCGCAGCGCAAGGCCGATGTGCCGGGCATCCGGCCCGGTGATGCAGATGTCAGATTCATCCAGTTGTTCTAAGAAAAAACGAGGCATAAGTGAAAGATCTCCTTTTGTTTGAAAGAATGGTGTACCATGCTTCGGATGATGCCTCCGGATTGTGCGGAAAGAAGCGCAAACCGGGTGGAATCGATGGAGAGCGGTACGGATGCCGGAAGCCGCGTCAAAACGGCTCATACAATTTTGATACTTTTCATTGACATTTTACGAAAAATGTGATAGAGTATACACAGCAAGAACCGATCTTTATCTGCGCCGGCTGTCCGGAAAAAGGACGCTGCCGACATTTCAAAAGATCGTGTTTCATACAGCAATAGAAAGGAATTTGATCAAGATGCAAAGAAAACGATTCCAGGGTGCGGGCCGGGTTTCTGCGCTGACGCTGGCGCTGTGTCTGGCACTGAGCGGGTTCTCCGGCTGCGGCTCTGATAAAAAAACGGAGAAAGCAGCGGAAGAATCCGTGGAAATGTCGGATATGGAATACGGCGCCACCATGCGGGAGGACAGCTCGCTGGATGTCCCGATTGAGTACGACAAGCGCTATCTGAATGAGGATGAACTAAAGGTTCTGGCGCAGTATTACAGTGCCATCCAGAATGAGGATACAGACGCGCTGGCCGCATGTACCGTTGATTTTTATATGGATTATTATCTGGACAACGCTTACGGCGGCCTGCTGGATGCATCGGCATTTCTGGCACAGCAGCATGAAACCCTGCAAAAGACCATAGAAAACGGCACAGATGTGACAATTCAGAAGATCTATATATCTGACTGCAAGCGGCAGGAGGAAGCCGGTTCCAGCATCGAGTATCTCCAGAACATGTTCAATGAGCTGGAAGGGGATGACTACTGCGATCAGCACTGGAAGGACTGCAAGACGCTGACTGTGCAGCCGGTTATGACAGACGGCACTAACTATGCAGAGGCAGATGAGGCAAATATCTTTCTGGTGAATCTGGACGGAAGCTACTATGTCTGCGCCTGAGTGTCAGCTCTCATAGTTTGCAGCTGACAGTCGGGGCATGAAAAAACGGGAAGCAGTGGGTTACAGCGGCTCGATAATGTCGGGATTTTCTTCCTGTGCCTTCTCCTGCTTTTGTTGCTCTGCCTGCTTTTGTTCACATTCGCGCATCTTTTCAGAGAGATGATGCATGGAAACCCGATACCGCCAGAACAGGAGAATCATAACGGCGACATAGAGAATGGTGATCAGAATGAGCGTAATGGCCAGTGCGGAATGATGCATGCAGGTTCCTTCTTTCTGTTTGTCCGGAAACTCGTCTTTACAAGCGCATCCACATGCCTTGCAGAGACAGGTTCTGAGCGCCTGTTTTTATCTGGCAGACGCGGATTGTGTCGGTTTGCAGAACATGCAGTTCTGCGGTTCTTTTGTTTTGAGAACAGCTTCATTATAATATGTTCCGCGGACTTTGTCAAGAAATCAGACAGCTGCCGCGAAAATAACCGGGCAGTGCTTTTGCAAACTATGTTTTTTTGGCAAAATACTTGCAATAAAGATGGAATTGTGGTATAATAACTTCGTCTGTTTTTTTGCCTGCCGGAGGGAACGGGCAAAAACTATTTTTATTTCGGATATTGTATTTCACGGTATCCTGGATTTTTAAGGAGGAATCCCATGGCAACACCCAAGACACTTGCCCCTGTCACTGCGCAAAAGTCGCGCATCAGTGCAGCAGGCATCCTGAACGGTCTGAAAAATTGGGCTGTCCGGAACCGGATTTATTTTATTGCATTTGCAATTCCGGCTGCGCTGACATATCTGGCCTATGCAATTTTCGGACTGTACCCGTTTGGAGAACAGTCTGTTCTCTGTCTGGACCTGAATGGTCAGTATGTCTATTACTTTGAAGCATTGCGAGATGCATTCTGGGGAGACGGCAGTATTTTCTATAACTGGGCACGAAATTTGTCCGGCGGATTTATGGGCGTAATCGGCTACTATCTGGCCAGCCCGTTTACGCTGATTGTAATGCTGCTTCCGGAAAAGTTCCTGCTGAGCAGTCTGCTGATTATGCAGCTGTGCAAGCTGGGAACTGCCGGCGTAACCTTCAGCTATTTCTTGCAGAAGAGCCGTCAGGTAAAGCCGCTGCATTCCCTGATGTTCTCTACCATGTATGCAATGATGGCATATGCGGTTATCCAGCTGATCGATCCCATGTGGCTGGATGGACTGGTGTTCCTGCCGCTGATTATGCTGGGCATTGAATATCTGGTAAATGACGGCCGTCGGCTGAACTTTATCATTCCGCTGGCAATCATGTGTGTGGCAAACTTCTACATTGGCTACATGATTTGCTTTTTTGTGGCACTTTACTTCCTGTTCTACCTGTTCTTCGGGACGGAGCGGAAGTGCAAGGCCTATGACTATGTACAGGTATTTATTCGGATTGCGTACTCCTCTGTCATTGCCCTGGCCTGTGCGGCATTTATGCTGCTGCCGGTGTACAATGCACTGAAACTGGGTAAATTTGACTTTACCCAGCCGGACTACAGTTTCCGTTTCCAGTCCTTCCCTCTGAGTGAGAAGCTGCTGGAAAATGGTTCGGATTCTCCGCTGCTGGTGCTGCTGTGTGATCTTCTGGACATGTTCCCGCAGCTGCTGCCGGCACAGTATGACTCCGTAAACGTACAGGGAAAACCGGAAATTTACTGCGGTCTGCTGACTGTGGTACTGCTGCCGCTGTTTTACATGAACAGCAATATCAGCCGGCGGAAAAAGTGCGGCTATACCCTGCTGATGCTGGTAATGATCACCTGCATGATGATTACACCAATAGACATGATGTGGCACGGCGGCCAGGTTCCGAACTGGCTCCCGTTCCGTTATTCATTCCTGCTGTCCTTCATCTTCCTGACAATGGGTGCAACGGCGTTTGCCAATTGCAAGGGAATCAAGGGCAAGCACCTGATCGGTTCCGCCGGTGTCATGGTGGTGATAATTGCCATTGTTGCCGGAATGAAGTTCGACCAGATGGCAAAGGGCGCTGTCTGGATTTCCGCAGCACTGATGGGCATTTACCTGATTCTGCTCTACTTTATGGTGTGCGGCTTTGCCTCTAAGGGCAAGAAGGGTGTCAGCATCTTCCTCTCCGTTCTCATGCTCTTTACCGTATGCGGTGAGGCAACCTATAATGCCATTGATTCTATGAAGGATATCGACAAGGAAGTTGCATATTCCACCAGAAAGTCCTATCAGAACTACATCTGGAACGGCCGCGCTGCAACACAGCTGATGGAGGAAAAGGATCCGGGACTCTACCGTTCGGAAAAGACCTTCTTCCGCTGCGTCAATGACAACGGCGCATTTGGCCTGAAGGGTATCTCCCATTCCAGCTCTGTCATGAACACCCGAATCATTAACTTTATTGAAACCATGGGTTACTGCATGCACAGCTATTACACCCGTTATGACGGCAATACACCGATCGCGGACTCTCTGCTGGGCATCAAGTATGTGCTGGACCGCGGTGACGCCGGAGATCAGAAGCGCCTGAACTCTACTTATGAGGCAAAGTGGGCGTATGATTACACCGATGAAAACAACATGGATAAAACCATTACCGTTTATGAAAACCCCAATGCACTGTCTATGGGTTACATGGCAAGCAGTGATGTTACAAAAATTGACCACCTGGGAAATGACAATCCGTTTAACAGCCAGAACCTGTTCCTGAGCACCATGAGCGGCAATACAACGTTCGACAGCAACGGGCAGTTCGAAAGCTGGCATCAGTATTACACACCAATCAATCTGTCGGAAGATCCGATTGTCAGCGATGCCATTACCCCCAGTCCCTATGGCGATCAGACCAAGTATGACGTAACCGGAGAAGGCGACCCGACCATTGACTTCCACCTGGAAATCGGCCCGGATCAGGCAGACCGGCCGGTATACATTTACTTTAAGACAGAGTTCCGGAAGAGTGTCAACCTGTGGATGTGTGACTGGTCTGCGGAAGACTGGGCATCGGATGAAGCCGCATGGAAGGAAACCAATGCAGGCGACTTTACCTGGGCCGCAGCAGATCAGTTCCGCAACGGACAGTTTACCAGCCTGGGCGAATATTTCGAGGGAGACAACTATGTCATCCGGAATCTGGGCTCTTATCCGGAAGGCACTAAGATCACTCTCCGTATGACAATTGCAAATGCAGAGAAATTCACCATCGTAAAGAATTTCCTGTTCTACTCCTTCAATCAGGATCTCTATCAGGAAGATATTGATATCCTGAAGAAGAATCAGTGGAATGTAGGCACCGACTATACCGACCGCAAGATTACCGGTACCATTACTGCGGAAGAGGGTCAGCTGATGATGACCAGTATCCCGTATGAACCGGGCTGGACGGTAAAGGTAGACGGCAAGCGTGTGGACAATCTGATTGAAGAAACCAAGAATGAGGATGGCTCCACAACACTCAGCAATAAGGACGGCGATACCGGACAAATCGTTGTTGTTGATGCAATGATCGGCATTCGTCTGCCGGCAGGTGAGCACACAGTGACAATGACCTATACACCGCCGGGCTTTATGGTTGGCATTGCGCTGCTGGGCGGCGGCATTGTGGTAATGGTATTCCTGTGGTTTGACGACCGGAAGCGTTATGCAGTGATGCTCCAGGAACTGGCACGTAAGGCAGAACTGGAAAAGCAGCAGAAGCTGAAGCGCGCAAAGCTGAAATCCAATCAGAAAAAATCCAAGGGATCCGAAGAAAAGGATGATGCTGCACTGCTGTCGAATCTGGAGACGCTGCATGAGCAGGGCATTCTGACTGATGCAGAATACGAAGAGAAAAAAGCGGCTATCCAGAAAAAGACGGAAAATGCGAAAACGATTGCGGAAAAACAAAAGCCGCGGAAAAAGGATTCTTCTGATAAAACGGATGCATAAGCATCTGCTTCGATGAAAGCAAGATGAAAAAAGGCACCGTACCAGGCATAAATGCCGTGGGTACGGTGCCTTTTTGTTGCTTCTGGGCAGGTTCTAATAAAATCGGTAGGAAGAAATATCGGAGAGAATCAGCTGGTACAGAGAGAATGCATCATCTTGCAGCTTTTGTATGGGGCTGTGCAGATGCAGTGGCCCGGAGGTAGGACAGGGCGGAAAGCGCAGGGTACAGGTGCTCTTGTTTTCCGATACCGCGGTGAAGCGTGTGATGTGATAGGTCTGACAAAACAGCCGGATTACCTGTTCCTCCGGTGTGAGCAGCTGCGGCGCATACAGTGCCGGTTCGGCGCTGTGCCGTTTGGGAATATCGTTGGTTCCCTCTGCTTCGCACAGTAGGGTGAGGAGCACTTCTTCGCCCTGTGCGGATGCTGTCATATTGAGATCGCTGTGCCCCGGAAACTGGCGGCACAGGTCGGAGACGATGTAGAGCATGGCGCAGAGAAAGCGATTTCGATTGACGGAAATGCTGAGATACGGTTCGCTGCTGAAACGGAGCCGAACCGTCCTTCCAAGTACGTTTCGACACGATTCGACAAAATTCGACATTTCACGATCCAAAAAAATAGTTTCCGGAGAAACGTCAGCTTTTTGGTAATATTTTGAGATTTCCTGGCAGCAGAGAGAAGGCCGCATAAGCTTGCAGCAGTTGCCTTTGATAATGTTCAGCTGCTCCATCTGTTCCTTTTGCAGCATTTCCGGGAAATCATCGCTGTATTCTTCGATCACATCATAGAGCGCCGCAGCTGCATTGGAAATGCCGAAGATCTGGCCGCGAACTGCAGCGATCCGGTTTTCAATATTCTGGCACCACGCCGGATTTTGCCATTGTGCATCTGTATAGGGAACATGGCCAATGCGCAGTACATAAAACGTGGTGTCCGGCGCAGCCGAATTCTCTTGATATTGGTGGGCGTCCAGCCCTATGCCATAGAGCTTTCCGGCATAGAGCATCGTTGCACTGCGTGCAGGCTGCTGTGCAAGCTCCGTTGGTGTGCATCCGAACAGATTGGCAGGAACAGGCGGCTTTGAAAACATGGGGCAGCTGCGGTTCTTCCAGAGAAACGTCCATGTTTCTGAGAAAAGATAAATGTAGTCGGCCGTGTGCTGATACCAGTTTTTGATCCAATTCCATTGTGTGGACTGCATCTTTTGTTGACCTCCTTTAAAATAACAGTTTCTTTTTCGCGACAGCTGCAAAATCGCATCTGCGAATGCTGAAGGCCAGCAGTCTTGTGAACGGATACTGCTGCATTTGTCTGGCGGCAGACGCAGCAGGCACGCTGCTGTATCTCTCTCTTTGTCTATTCTGCCGTTTTAAAAAGAAATGGATAACAATATTATACTACAAATTTCAGAATTTGAAAATACAAAACAGACTGCTTTTTTTGCAAAAAATAGATTTTGTGTATTTTGCACAAAACGCAGGGCTTGCTTTCACATAAAACATAGAGAAATAGAGAACTTGACCCCCCGGCACTAGGTTTTTTTCAGAAAGTGCTTGAATTTTTCCGAAGAATGGTGTAAAATAAGAGTATAAAAAATTAGGAGGTAATTCCAAATGTCAGTTAAAGTTGCTATTAATGGTTTCGGCCGTATCGGTCGTCTTGCATTCCGTCAGATGTTCGGCGCAGAGGGTTATGAGGTAGTTGCAATCAACGACCTGACCAAGCCTTCCATGCTGGCTCACCTGCTGAAGTATGATACTGCACAGGGCGGTTATGCAGGCAAGATCGGCGAGAACAAGCACACTGTTACTGCTGATGACGAAGCTGGTACCATCACAGTTGACGGCAAGACCCTGAAGATCTATGCAAAGGCTAACGCAGCTGAGCTGCCGTGGGGCGAGATCGGTGTTGACGTTGTTCTGGAGTGCACAGGCTTCTATACTTCAAAGGCAAAGGCACAGGCTCACATCGATGCTGGTGCAAAGAAGGTTGTTATTTCTGCTCCGGCCGGCAATGATCTGCCGACTATCGTTTACAATGTAAACCACAACACTCTGACTGCTGATGACAAGATCATCTCTGCAGCATCCTGCACCACAAACTGCCTGGCTCCGATGGCAAAGGCTCTGAATGACTATGCTCCGATCCAGAGCGGTATCATGAGCACCATTCACGCTTACACTGGTGACCAGATGATTCTGGATGGTCCGCACAGAAAGGGCGATCTGAGAAGAGCAAGAGCTGGCGCTGCTAACATCGTTCCGAACTCCACCGGTGCTGCTAAGGCAATTGGTCTGGTTATTCCGGAACTGAACGGCAAGCTGATCGGTTCTGCACAGCGTGTACCGGTTCCGACTGGTTCCACTACAATCCTGACTGCTGTTGTTAAGGGCACAGACGTAACTGTTGACGGCATCAATGCTGCTATGAAGGCTGCTGCTACAGAGTCTTTTGGCTACAACGAAGAGCCGATCGTTTCTTCTGACGTTATCGGTATGCGTTATGGTTCTCTGTTCGATGCAACTCAGACTATGGTTTCCAAGATTGCTGATGATCTGTATGAAGTACAGGTTGTTTCTTGGTATGACAACGAAAACAGCTACACCAGCCAGATGGTTCGCACCATCAAGTTCTTCGCTGAACTGGCATAAGGAAACGCCTGTTTTCGAGAACGAAACAGTTCAAAAAAGAAAAAGCGGCATGGCGGCTTCGTCATGCCGCTTTTGTGGTATTGTATAGGAAACGAGGGAAAAAGGATGTTTTGTAAAAGATGTGGGGCAAATCTGCGCGATACAGCACAGTTCTGTCCGAAATGCGGCAGTCCCACCGGAAATCACAATGGGAACAGGAAAAATCCGGTACCGCCGCCGACTCCGCCCAAGCAGAAAAAATCCCATATTTGGGTGATCTTTCTGATTTTGGCACTGCTTTTGGTGCTCGCTGCCGGTGCAGGCGGCTGGTATGTCTGGAACAATTCCGGCAGTCACGGTACTAATTCCAAGAAAACGGATGAGAAGTCTGAAGACAACTCGGCGCAGTTCAGCCAGGTGGAATCGGTAAACACGGATTTACAGGAATGGATTGCGTCCAAAGAATTCCAGAGCGCTGATGCGGAAACAAAGAAGCAGCAGGCGGAAGAAATGCTGTCCAGTCTGGAAGAACAGGAAGTGCTGGAAAAAGACAGCATTTCCTACGATGAAACGTCCAATATGTACTGGTTTGTCTATGCAGACGGCACACAGGGCGGCGTGATGCTGGACGAATTTTCGGACGATGTTTCTGGAAGCAAGAATGAGTATGCAACTACGGATTCTGCGGGAAAGGTCACCAACCGGAACAATAAAATTTCCTGGAGCACTACAGATTATCCGTATGAGGAAGAGAATCTGCATGCGCTGTTCCTGTATGGACTGGATCAGCAGGGCGTGGCAAACTCGTTCTTGCAGGGCAACTATCAGCAGTATCAGTCTGTTTGGACAGAAGAGCACCTGGATACATCCATCGATGAGTTCTGCACAGTGGAGGATTTTCAGACAGAGTTGCCGGGAAATGATGTGATCATTCTGGAGGAACACGGCAGTTTCCAGAAAGATACGCCCATGGTCTGCACCAAGGAAGTCTGCAATAGCCAAAATTATCAGGCGTATCAGGATGATTTGCAGGATCACAGCATTTCGGTAGTCACAGTGTACGGTGACAATTCCGGAAATACCTATTATTGGATTGCACCATCCTTTTTCCCGAAGCATTATGCCAATCAGGAACTCAGCGGCAGCATTGTCTGGATTGGTTCTTGTCATGGCTATCAGAATGACAAGCTGGTAAAAGCGTTTGCAGATGCCGGGGCAGCGGCGGTATTGGGACATACCAACACCGTCTATACAGCTTATGATGCGGATATGCTGGACGCGTTTGTGTATCGGTTGCTTCAGGGAGATACTGTAGGAACTGCTCTGGACTTTGCAAAATCTGTCTGGGGCGTGGATGACATTACCTATGCTACCGTACAGACCAGCTGGACGAGTGTTAAACCGGCGGAGGAAAATGCATCTACCGAGATCTACTGCGGAAAAGATGAGATACTGGTGACTTTGACGCAAGTGCAGAAAGAAGCCTATACCTGGCATCTGGAGCCGTCCATAGATGCGGATTTTGTGGGAGTAGTTAAACAAGGGCACCCGGTTTCCCGTGTTTATGATGCGGAATACTATCAATATGATACAAATTGGTATAGTCCTTATTGCTGCTATGGCGAAAACGGAAAGTTCGGACTAATTGATTATGACGGCAGTTTGGTGACAGATGCAGTCTATTCTGAGATTCGGATCGGATGGGAACGAAAGTGTATTCTGCAAGACGAAAACTATTTGTGCCAGGAACTTTTGCCGGATGGAACACTTTCTTCTCCGGTGAGTGCAGAAGAATATCAGGAGGTTACCAACGGCTATCCTGTCGCGATCTGGGTAGATCAGGATGAAAAGTTATATACAGTAGAATCTGGCTACCCTGATGAATTGGATTTGCATACTTGTGTCAAAGCATATCTGGGAGAGTGGGAAATGCAAGGCGATTACCGGTTTGTTACCTCCAGATATGCACAGTATGTACTGATTAATAATGGAAAACGCATGACAAGTGATGTGTACGAAGATGCGGGCTGCATGGTGGATGGCATTATCCCGGTTAAGAAAAACGGAAAATGGGGATATCTCAACGAGAACGGAGAAGAGGTGTTCCCCTTCGAATATGATGATGCCTGGGAATCCAACCGCACAGACTATATTGTCGACAACGGTGTACACTATACAGATTACCGTGCATTTGATGCGTCAGACGGCTATGTTGTTCTTTGCCAGAACGGACAGTACGGATTATATCGGACTACGGGAGAATGCGTGATTCCGTTCGGAACGCTGGAAGAAATCAGCCCGGTGTATGAAGGCATGGCATGGGCAAAGCAAGACGGAAAATGGGGCGTAATTGCATTGTCTTAAAACATTGAATACAATTGAAAAACCTGCTGTATCCGTTGCGCAAAAGCAAAAGCGTGGGATGCAGCAGGTTTTTGCGTAGGATTCCCCTGGATTCTGCATACAATACCTTTGCAGCATTCGGCAAAACCGTATGTACAGACAGGAGTGGAATCCTATGAAAAAGAAGCACTTGACAGAACTGTTTCTGTTTATTTTTTTCTGCGGAACTGGTGGGAGCAGTGTCTGGTCTTCTGGCCGGGAATAGGAAGCATTCTGGAAAAATCGCTGTTTTCGCCGCCGGGATGGGTATTTTCCGTGATGTGGGGATTGCTCTATGCAGTCATGGGCTTTTCGGTTTATCTGGCAGAAGCTGCGGATTGGCAGAATCCGGAAGGCGGCCGCCTATTTGAATATTGGCATTTTGTTGTTGAATTGACAGGTGTCAGAAAATGGACGCAGAAGTGGAAGGCTTTACTGTGCCTTTTCTCTTCGAAAGCGGAGAACTTGATGATACGGCAGGCAGATAGAATCTGTCTGGTGTCCCACAGCTGTTGTGCAGACGATGGGAAGGGAAGGGTCAGAAACGATTTCACAGACCATTTCATAAAGTGCTGGGAGCAGCCCCTGCCGGGAAATTTCGGTGAAGTTTCCCAGCAAAATGCCGCGGCACTGCTGAAATGCGCCGATCTGTTGATATTGGCGCAGCATAGTCTCTATGCGCTTGTATCCGCCGGAACAGCTCTCCAGAAAGAGAATGCGCCCGGCGAAATCCGGTTGCCAGGGCGTTCCGATTAGTTTTAAGGTGCAGCGGATATTGCCGCCGGCCAGTGCCCCTTCCATGGAATTTCCCTGTAAAAAGGTATAAGGGAACTGTGGGGGTTGTGCCTCCAGAAAGGCCACAGAAAAGCTTTGCCGCGCCGGGAGACTCTCCGAAAGAAACCGCGGCTGAAAATACCACACGGGAAATTCGGCCAGCTGGTGCAGCGGATTCAGCAGAACGGAGAGGTCACTATAACCGAAAAAAGGCTTTGGATGTCGGCGCAGCAGGGAAAAATCCAGATACGGCAAAACCGCATTGGCAGCATCGCCGCCGGACACATCAAAAATGGCCCGTACCTCCGGATCCAGACACGCCGCAGTCAGCGCTTCCGCCCGGATTCTGGGCGGCTGTGTTCTTCCGGTATCGGTTTCATATAGCGTGGCATCGATCTGCGCGGAAAGGTGAAGCACGTCTGCCAGGGTTTGCTTTAGCTGTGAAACGGCATGACTCTGGGGCGGCGTTCCGTCAGAACAACCCAGGATACAGATTTTCGGATGCATTGCTTTTCCCTCCTGAAAAACGGGGATTGCTGTCCTTACAGGAAAGCAATCCAGATGGATAACATCCAGTATAGCACAAACGTGATTTTTTTGTCAAGAAACCGAAGCGGATTTCCGTGACATGCGGTAAAGCCGGGCTGTCTGGCGGATTCTTTCGAAAAAGAAATGAAAAAAACGGTTTTGCTTTTGTTTTTTCTGAAAAAGAAAATAAAAAGTAGAAATCAGTATCGAAAAATAAGGTTATCTGAAAAAAATCTTTGTAAAATTCAAGGAAAGCTATTGACATACTAGTTGAGATGTGTTATTATTAAGTCAGATCAAAACAGACCGACAGCAGAAGGGAAAAAGAGACGGATACAGCATCCGTTTTTTCTGACTTCTAAGGATTTCTGTTTTGAAAAATCCAATCAAAATTCTGCTGGATTTTCCAGCAAAGGGGAGATATTAAAAATGGCAGAGTCTATGACAAAGGCATGGGAAGGTTTCGTTGATGGTGCTTGGAGCAAGACAATCGACGTCCGTGACTTCATTCAGAAGAACTACACACCGTATGAAGGTGATGAAAGCTTCCTGGCTGGTCCGACTGAAGCAACCACAAAGCTGTGGAGCGAAGTAATGGATCTGTTCCAGAAGGAACGGGAAAACGGCGGTGTCCTGGATATGGATACCAAGATTGTTTCTACTGTAAACTCTCACGAAGCCGGCTATATCGACAAGGATCTGGAAACTATCGTTGGTTTGCAGACAGATAAGCCTTTGAAGCGTTCTCTCCAGCCGTTCGGCGGTATCCGTATGGCAGAAGAGGCTTGCAAAGCCTATGGCTATGAAGTTGATCCGGAAATCAGCTACATTTTCACACACTACAGAAAGACACACAATGAGGGCGTATTCGATGTTTACACACCGGAAATGCGTGCTGCTCGTCATAACGCAATTATCACAGGTCTGCCGGATGCTTACGGCCGTGGCCGTATCATCGGTGACTACCGTCGTGTTGCACTGTACGGTATTGACCGCCTGATCGAAGACAAGAACTACCAGAAGGCTGTTACTTCCGGTACTATGACAGAAGAAAAGATTCGCCTGCGTGAAGAACTGGCAGAGCAGATCAAGGCTCTGAAGGCTCTGAAGGCTATGGCTGCAAGATACGGCTTTGATATTTCCGTACCGGCTGCCAATGCAAAGGAAGCAATTCAGTGGACATACTTCGCATATCTGGGCGCAGTTAAGGATCAGAACGGTGCTGCAATGAGCCTGGGTCGTACTTCCACATTCCTGGATATCTACATTCAGCGTGATCTGGACAACGGCACCCTGACTGAAGAACAGGCACAGGAATACATCGACCACTTCATTATGAAGCTGCGTATGGTGAAGTTCGCAAGAACTCCGGAATACAACGCACTGTTCTCCGGCGACCCGCAGTGGGTTACGGAGTCTATCGGCGGTATGGGCATTGACGGCAGAACGCTGGTTACCAAGAACAGCTTCCGTTATCTGCATACCCTGGAAAACTTGGGTACTGCTCCGGAGCCGAACCTGACTGTTCTGTGGTCCAAGAGACTGCCGAAGGCATTCAAGCACTACTGTGCAAAGCTGTCCATCAACACTTCTTCCTTCCAGTATGAGAACGATGACCTGATGCGCGTTACACACGGTGATGACTATGCAATCGCTTGCTGCGTATCTTCTATGCGTGTTGGTAAGGAAATGCAGTTCTTCGGCGCACGTGCAAACCTGGCAAAGTGCCTGCTGTACGCAATCAACGGTGGTGTAGATGAAAGACTGGACGCAAAGACCGGTAAGCACAACCAGGTTGGCCCGAAGTATCGTCCGGTAGAAGGCGATTATCTGGATTATAATGACGTTATGGCAAAGTATACAGACATGATGGCATGGCTGGCTAAGCTGTACGTAGATACCCTGAACTGCATCCACTACATGCACGACAAGTATTGCTATGAAGCAATCCAGATGGCTCTGCACGACAGAGATGTAAAGCGTTACTTCGCAACTGGTATCGCTGGTATGTCTGTTGTTGCTGACTCCCTGTCTGCAATCAAGTATGCAAAGGTTAAGTGCATCCGTGACGAATTCGGCGTTGTAACTGACTTCGAAGTAGAAGGCGACTTCCCGAAATATGGTAACAACGATGACCGCGTAGACAGCATTGCTGTTGAAATCCTGGACAAGTTCATGGATATGATCCGCAGCAACTACTGCTACAGAGGCGGCGTTCCGACCACTTCTATCCTGACCATCACTTCCAACGTTGTATACGGTAAGAAAACTGGTAACACACCGGATGGCCGTAAGAAGGGTCAGCCGCTGGCTCCTGGTGCAAACCCGATGCACGGCCGTGATACTCATGGTGCAGCTGCTTCTATGGCTTCTGTTGCAAAGCTGCCGTGGAAGAATGCACAGGATGGTATTTCCAATACCTTTACCATCATTCCGGATGCTCTGGGTAAGGATTCCGCTGTATTTGCAGGCGATATCGATGTAGCTTCCATCCGTGAGGAAATGGAAAAGCAGTAAGTCTGAATCAGACATTTCGAGAGGAGGCGCAGGGTCATGGCAGAACATGAAGTCAAGGAACAGGACAAGTCGGACGAACTGGTGGACATGATTGAAAAACTCATGGAGGATGGCAGCGGTCATCTGACCATTTCTGAAGATGATCTCATGGGCGAGGGCTTGAATGTGAAAACCTATCGCAGCATGGATTGCTCGAAGGGAAACATGGCTTGCTGTCAGCCGACTGAGTTTATAGAGGAAGAGTGATTTTTCACGAATCCCAGGATTATCCTATTTGTAAATTCTGCAAGGAGGAATTTATTATGGCAAACGAAAAACAAATTGAAAATCTGGTTGGCCTGCTGGACGGCTATGCTGAAAAAGGCGGTCACCATCTGAATGTAAACGTACTGAATCGTGAGACTCTGCTGGATGCACAGGCTCATCCGGAAAAGTATCCGCAGCTGACAATCCGTGTCAGCGGTTATGCTGTAAACTTCATCAAGCTGACAAAAGAACAGCAGGATGACGTTATCACCAGAACCTTCCACGCATCTCTCTAAGAGAACTGTACCGAAGCGGTAAAGTAAAAAAGTAATGATGGGCGTACAGTATATGTGCGCCCATTGTTGTACCAGAATACCGCGGCTCGGTCTGGGCAAAATACATGCTGTCGGGCTGTGCTCAAACAGATCGGGCGGTATTCTGGAGTAAATGTTGACAGAAAGGAGAAAAATATGGAAGGACACATTCATTCTACGGAAAGCTTTGGGACAGTGGACGGCCCGGGCATTCGGTTTGTCATATTTTTTCAGGGCTGTCCCATGCGGTGTCAGTATTGTCACAATCCGGACACCTGGCCCATTGAAAAGGACAACCGGGAAAATCTGCGTAGTGTGGAATCACTGCTGAAGGAATATGATGGCATCAAGGAGTTTTTGCATGACGGCGGTATCACAGCGACCGGCGGCGAACCGCTGGTGCAGATGGAGTTCCTCACAGAGCTGTTTGAAACGGCCAAGAAAAGAGGCATTCACACATGTCTGGATTCCTCCGGCATTTTGTTCCGGCAGGAGCGCCGTCCGGAGTTCGATCGTTTAATGGCGGCTACAGATCTGGTAATGCTGGATATCAAGCACATTGATGATGCAGAGCATCGGAAACTGACCGGTCAGAGCAATCAGCATATTCTGGAATTTGCGGAGTATCTGAATGAAAAGAAGGTGCCGGTCTGGATTCGGCATGTTGTCGTGCCGGGCATTACACTGAATGACGTTTTTCTGCGCCGGCTGGGGCACTTTATCGGCGGCCTGGAGAATCTGAAGGCACTGGATGTTTTGCCGTATCATACTATGGGCGAAGTCAAGTATGAGAATCTGGGCATTGACTATCCGCTGAAGGGAATTCCAGCAGCCACAAAGGAACAGGCGGTGCACGCCAAAAATGTGATTTTCGAAGGAATTAAAGATCGCCTGCGGGAGGAAATCCAAAAATAACATTTCTATACTTTTTTTAATTTCCTGAGAAAAAACTGAAAAAAACAAAAAACTGCCTTGCAAAAGGCAGTTTTTTTTGTTATAATAAAAGGGCATGAAAAAAGTCATTTTCTTTTTTCAAGGCAAGTGCCGCAAACAATTTCTTGCGCTTTTTCGTATGATAGAATGGCAGATAAGATGCAGTTATGTGCAGATACAGAAAAAGCAGATCAAAAAAGATAGGAGGTACGGCATGAACGCTGACCCATATCCCTTGTCGTGCAGGGAAAACGGTAAATTGAATCATTGCAGGGACAGCTTCGGCCGTAAATCCGGCTGAACTGCCTTGCAGAAAGGTGGTATTCGGTTTGATTTCATACTACAAAACAGTGGCAAACCGTTTGATTGAGTTGGACTCCATTACACCCGGCTGTTGGGTGTCTGTTGTGGACCCCACCGCGCAGGAACGGAAAATGCTGATTGACACATACGGTCTGGACAGCGACTTTTTAAAATCCTCGTTGGATGAAGAGGAATCCTCCCGTGTGGAACAGGAAGAAGATCAGACGCTGATTATTGTCGATACAGCGGTTTCAGAAGTCGATAAGGACGATACCCTGGTGTTTTATACCATGCCACTTGGCATTATTCTGACCAATCACTATGTTTTCACCATTTCATTTCGGGAAAACAAGATCATTGATGATGTGGTAGGCGGCAGAATCCGGAATATTCAGACACAGTTCCGGACACAGTTTGTACTGCGCCTGATGATGAACATTACGGCTTCTTTCCTGGTCTATCTGAAACAAATTGATAAAACGTCCAGCGCCATGCAGCGAAAACTCCATGGGGCAATGAAAAATCACGAGTTGATGCAGATGCTGGAACTGGAAAAATCCCTGATTTATTTTTCCACATCTCTCAAGTCCAATGATGTCACTATGAATAAGATTTTGCGAGGGCGTGTGGTGAAACTCTATGAGGAAGATCAGGATTTGCTGGAAGACGTGCTGATCGAGTTGAAACAGGCACAAGAGATGGCCAGCATCTATTCAGGCATTTTGTCCGGTGTGGTGGATGCTTTCGGCTCTGTCATCTCCAATAACCTGAATATTGTCATGTGGCGACTCACAATGGTGACGATCATTCTGGCGATTCCGACAATGGTATTCAGCTTTTATGGTATGAATACCCTGGATTTGCCGGGCGCGGAACATACTTGGTTCCCGACCATGATTGCAGTTGTGCTGACTGTGGTTGTGGCGCTGATGCTGTTTAAATACAAAAAACAATAAAACGATATAAAAAAGGCCTGTTTCCCCGGAGAATTGGGAGAACAGGCTTTTTCTATGCGTGTAATGTTTTTCAGGCGTTGGCTTTTGCATCCTCCGATTCCGGGGGCGTAACCTTTAAACGAATTGTTTTGACAGCCTGATTTTCAGCGTCCAGGACGGTAAAGTGGAAGTTTTCCCAATCGGCGGTTTCGCCGGATTCCGGGATGTGCCCCAGCAGTTCCATAATCCATCCTCCCACAGTGGTGGAGTCGGTTTCCGGAATCTGCGGCGGCGCGTCACATTCTTCCAGCGCAGCACATACATCGTTGATACTGAAGGAGCCGGCAATGGTGTAGGTGTGCGGTGCGGTTTTCTGGAACTCATGTATCACCTCATCGCTTTCATCATAGATGTCACCGACCAGCTGTTCAATGATATCTTCCAGCGTAACCATACCCTTTGTGCCGCCGTATTGATCGACAACAATTGCCAGGTGGGTTTTTGCGTGCTGCATATCCCGGAGAATATCGCTGATACGCTTGGTTTCCGGGACGTAAATCACGTTTTGGATAATGTCGGAAAGGGAATGGTACTGGCCGCAGATCAGACGGAAGAAATCCTTGTTGGTGATCATGCCGATAATGTTGTCCATATCCTTTTCATAGATGGGAAACCGGGAAAAATGATTGTCCAGAAACAGCTTTTGTGCATCTGCAATGGTGGCATCCGCCGGGAGTGCCACAATCTGGACACGGGGAATCAGAATCTGACTCACCGAGGTTTCATCAAACTGGAGCGCTGAAATGACCAGATCGCTTTCCTGTTCTTCCAGGACACCTTCTTCTTCGATTTCGTCAATGATGTATTTTAATTCGTCTTCTGTGACGCTAGGCGCTTCTTCCTTTGGCTTAAATGCACGGGACAGCAGACCGAAGAGCACGACAAACGGTGTCATGAGCCGTGTGAACTTAGAAAGAATACCACCTAGTGCCAGTGCAAGCTTATCTGCATGCGACTTGGCATAGGATTTCGGCAGTACTTCTCCGAAGGTGAGAACCAGGATTGTCATAACAATTGTAGAAATTGCCGCACCGGCAGAACCAAAGTGTTCTGTGAAGAAAATCGTTGCAAGAGAAGAGGCACCGATATTTACTACGTTGTTTCCCACCAGAATTGCAGTCAGTGCCTGTTCGTAACGGTTTGCGATATCCAGAGCGTGTACTGCGCGCTTGTCACCGGAATCCGCCATGTGCTTGAGCCGGATTTTGTTGACGCAGGCAAAGGCTGTTTCCGTGCTGGAAAACAGGGCAGAAAATGCCACCAGGATTAAGATTGGTATGACAGTAAACAAAAGTCGTTCCTCCCGAACATAAAATAAAAGAAAAATCGTTTTTGTGCTTGATGCAGAGTCAGCGTGCATGCAGGCTGCCGTGCGCTTTTCGCAGATTTTCTAAAATCTGACGAAAGCAACGAAAAATCGGCGGATGCAGACAAGCTTTTTCATACTATTTCTTTATCATACCATAAAATGCAGGAAGAATCAAGGGCTTCGCTGGTTTTTTTCGCCAGCTTTCCACGGATTTTACAGAAATCCTCTTGACGAATCCGGAAAAAAGTAGTACAATAAGAAACAGAATGCAGTGCTTTTTGTAGAGAATACAAGAAATGGCATCTGCTGAATCATCCTATTGGAGGTTTTTATCATGTCTGAGAAATTTATCGTGGAGACTTCTGCCAGACACGTACATCTGACAGCGGAGGCTTTTGCTGTTTTGTTTGGAGAAGGCAAGGAACTGACTGTAAAGAAAATGCTGTCACAGCCGGGACAGTTTGCCAGTGAAGAGCGCGTAACAATTGTCGGCCCGAAAAAGGAATTGCCGAATGTTTCTATCCTTGGCCCGTTCCGCAGCGCCAATCAGGTAGAACTGTCTGCAACCGATGCACGTTCTATCGGTATCGCTGCTCCGATCCGGGAATCCGGTGATGTAGCAGGCTCCGGCGCATGTAAGATTGTCGGCCCGGCCGGCGAACTGGAAATTGCAGAAGGCGTAATTGTTGCAAAGCGTCACATTCACTTTACACCGGAAGATGCTGCAAAGGCAGGCGTAAAGGACAAGGATATCGTTTGGGTTCGGGTAGAAACCAACGGCCGTAAGGCCATTCTGGGTGACGTGGTTTGCCGTGTATCTCCGAATTATGCAACTGCAATGCATATCGATACCGATGAATCCAATGCAATCAGCGCACCGCGCGACCTGATGGGTGAAATTGTAACAGTAGACTAATTCCGCTGTGATTTCCCTTTTTTGACGTAGCTTGTAGTATGGATTGCCGCTTGCGGTGTGAAATACTGCCGGAAAACGCGCATACATATTTTGCAATAGATTGGCGGTGAATGCGCTGGGAATGCGAAAGCGTTCCGGCGTTCACCGCCTTTTTGATGGGTGATGATGGTCACCCCTGTCTATAGAAAGGAATCCAAACATGAAGCAATGGAGAAAACTCGCAGCACTGCTCCTGGCCGGTGCTATGACAGCTACTGCTTTTGCCGGGTGTGGAAAATCATCCGGCGACGACAGCAGTTCCAAGGCTGAAAAAACCACTGTGGCAGAGGAAAGCTCTGCTGCCGAACCGGCAGAAACAGAAGCGGAAACAGAAGCAACAACCGTGCATGTCAGCCCCACAGAAACGGTATCCTCTACACTGGGAACAGAAATTTCTGACATCAACGCCATGCTGAACCGGGAGAGTGATTCGACAAACAACTATAAGGCACAGCTCAGCAATTTCCTGGAAGAGGGCGATGTGGTACAGTCCTTTACATTCATTGTGTATTCTGAGGACGGCAATACCAGCCTGGGTGATTATAAGGGCGGATTTGGAGTTTCTGTAACAGAGGATTGTTCCAGCGCAACTGATGAGGGCTGGTATCAGGCACCGGACTTTGAGCAGTCCTATAACAGCGCTTATGCAGAGATCACCTGGAATGTGCCCACGGAAATTCAGTCCTACATTGATCCCAGCGGACAGGTGCTGTTCGGACACTGGTGGAGCAATGTGCAGACAGTAAAGCTTTCCAGTATTGTCTGCACCTATACCCGAACCAAGGAAGTGCCTGTAGACGGCACCAATTCTACCAGTCCGTCTGCAACGCTCAGCTATAATGATGAAGCTGCAAAAACGGTAAAAATTCCAATTTCCGATCTTGTCGGAGCAGATGATACACTCCAGACCGTTACCTTTGACATCACCGGCGGCGGCTCTCTTGGAAAATTTACCGGCGCATTTGGTGCTTCTGTGACAGAAGGCGCTTCCTGCGAAACCGATAAGGGCTGGTACCAGACAGAAAATGTGTGCGTTTTCACAGACGCTTCCAATCTGTCCCTTACCTGGATTATTCCGGATGATGTCAAGGAGAACATTGACAACAACGGGGATCTGATGCTGGGCTTCTGGTGGAGCGATCAGGGCAGCATTACCTTAGACAAGGTGAGCGTCCGGTACAGCAACAGCACTGGTGCCACAACGACAACAGAGCCGAAATCCAACGAAGAGGAGAGCGGCGGCGGTGAAGTGGCTGCGGTTTCCGGAAGCACGCCCACCAAGGAAGAAGTAAACGCTATGTCCAGCGCACAGATTGTGGAAAATATTAGAGTGGGCTGGAATCTGGGAAATACCATGGACAGCTATAATACCTCTTCCAGTGACACGGAGACTGGCTGGGGAAATCCGAAAACCACACAGGCAATGATTGATGCAGTACAGCAGGCAGGCTTCAATGCGGTGCGGATTCCGGTAACCTGGGGCGAGCACATGTCGGCAGACGGCACCATTGACGGGGACTGGATGGCACGTGTCAAGGAAATCGTAGACTATGCTTATCAGAATGGCCTGTATGTCATTCTGAACGTACATCATGACGATGCCCTGTGGCTGACCCCGACAAAGGACAAGCTGGACAGCGATAAAGCAACGCTCACAAATATCTGGAAGCAGATCTGCGCTGAATTCCAGGACTATGATCACCGCCTGATTTTTGAGGGTATGAATGAACCGCGTGTCATTGGTTCCGCAGAAGAATGGACCGGCGGTACGCAGGAATCCTATGATGTAATCAATGCGCTGTATCAAGCATTTGTGGACACAGTCCGCAGCTCCGGCGGCTCGAATACGGATCGTACTGTAATTGTATCCACATATGCGCAGTCCGTGGAGAAAAATGCGGTGAATGGCTTGATTGTGCCGAAGGATGATCATGTAATTGTTTCCCTGCACATCTATGCACCGTGGAAATTCTGCGGCAATGAGGACAGCCGTTCGGACTGGGGCAGCGATGCAGATAAAAAAGAACTGGACGACACCTTCCAGTATCTGTCTGATACCTTTATCAGCAAGGGCATACCGGTAATCATTGACGAGTGCGGTGCAATCAACAAGAATGAAAACACCTCTGCCCGTGCAGCATGGTACGGTTATTATATCAGCGCTGCCAAGAAGAAGGGTATTAAGTGCTTCGTCTGGGACAGCGGAGAAAAGAAGGACGGCTTTGCATTGCTGAACCGGAAGGACTGCACCTGGTACTATCCTGAAATTATCCAGGCAATTCAGAATGCAGTACAGTAATCTGTTGTGAAATTGCACAAAAACTTAAATAATTGAATAGTGAAAACGCAGAAATTTGTGAATTTGCGAAAAAATTGATACAAAAGCATGCAATTTTTCTGAAAATGTGTTATAATGATATATACGAAATCGTTGGTGCCTGCGCAGACAGGTGTAGACGATACAATTCACAAGGATGGAGGCATTTCTATGAGTCATCGAATTATCACAATTGAACGAGAATACGCAAGCGGCGGACGGGAAATCGGCGAATTGATCGCAAATCGTCTGGGGATTCCGTGCTATAACCGCGAAATTTTAAAAATGGCATCTGAACGGTGCAATGTTTCTATGGATTATCTGGAAACCGCAGAAGAAGCAGCACCGAAGAGCTTTTTATATACGTTAATGCTGACGTCCAGCCCGACCCGCACCATTGAAGAAAACCTGCCCCTGTCCGATAAGGTTTATATCATCGAAACCAACATCATTCGGGAACTGGCGGAGCAGG
>UQYK01000021.1 GCA_900545285.1 uncultured Ruminococcus sp. | reverse complement strand
GCCCGCCTGCGTATTTTTGCCTTGTCTGCAACAAAATTATGCTCGAAAATCCACATATATTTCTTGTGAAGACAGGTTCTGAATTTGCCTGTAAAGACAGTTCCTAAGATGCATCATGCATCACAAGGGCGTCTCCGGCGCAGATGGTGGTGTCGCCCTGGGGAATCAGCGTTTCACTTCCCCGGCGAATCAAAATGATAAGCTCATCGGCCGGCAGATGCAGCTGTGCCGGTGTCTTTCCGTTCCAGGCATGATCGGCGGTGATTTTCAGCTCGCACAGGGGAACGGAGAGCTTGCTTCCGGAATCGTTCCCGGCCGCCAGAACAGCAGTGTCCCCGGCCAGAAGTACGGTGTTGCCCCTTGGAATGATGGTTTCCTTCTGGCGCAGTACAGAGACCAGCATGGTGTCCGGCGGAAGGGTCAGATCCCGCACAGCACAGCCAATCCAGGGATTTCCCGGTTCCATCAGCAGGCGCATCAGCTGCATTTCCCGGTGCTCAGTGTAGTCGGTAAATGTTTTCAGGACATCGCTGCTTTCATCAATCATGCCCAGCTTCCGGGCAACCAGCGGCAGCAGTGTGCCCTGGAGCGCAATGGAAAAGAGCACGATGCAGAAAACCAGGTGGAACAAATCATATTGCAGCACCGCACCGCTGGCTGCGGCAGTCAGGGCGAAAATGGCAGAGGTGGCGCCGCGCAGTCCGGCCCAGGAGACCAGGAGCTGTTGGGGGAGTTTGGCGCGGAAGGGTGTCAGCAGCAGCGCCACAACCACCGGACGCGCCAGAAATGTCAGAAATACCGCAATGAGCAGAGCTGGAAGCGCCACAGAAAGCATGCGGCTGGGGGTGCAGAGTAGTCCCAGCAGGAAAAATACCATAAGCTGCATCAGGCTGGTGATGCCGTCAAAAAAGTGCACCTGTTTTTTCTTGTTGGGAATTTTTAAGTTTCCCAGAATAATGCCGGCGATGTATGCGCTCAGATAGCCGTTTCCGCCGATCAGACAGGGGAGCACATAGGCCAAAATGGCGGTTGCCAGCATGAACACCATGTCAAACCCGGAGGTTTCAAAGCGAAAGCGGCGGAGGAAAAATCCGATTGCCAGAGCGAGCGCCGCACCAATCACAACGCCGTATGCAATCTGCGCAAAGATCATGTAGACAATCCGGCCGGGTGAGATTTCAGTAGTCATCATGGTGAGAAGAATGGTTGTCATCAGATAGGCCACCGGGTCGTTACTGCCGCTTTCAACTTCCAGCAGAGAGGCGGTTCCGTATTTCAGGCTGAGCTTTCGGGAACGGAGAATGGAAAAGACAGAGGCCGCATCAGTAGAACTAAGCACGGCGCCAATGAGCATGCTTTCCATCCAGCCCAGCCGCAGCGCAAAGTGGGAGAATATGCCCAGCCCCATAGCCGTCAGGAATACACCGGCGGTGGAAAGCAGCACGGCTCGTCCGGCTATTGGTTTGGCTGCGCTCCATTTTGTGCCGAATCCGCCGTAGAAAATGATAAAGATGAGGGCAATGGTACAGATGGTTTCTGTCATGTCATAGTTGTCAAACGTGATGCCCAGCAGTCCGTCTGTGCCGCAAAGCATGCCCACAGCCAGAAATGCCAGCAGCATCGGGATGCCGACCTTGCTGGTAAGTTTGTTGCAGAGAACGCAGGCGATCATAACGAGGGAAAGAAGCAGTAGAATGGTGTTCATTATGTACGGTTTCCTTTCTGCACCAGGGGAAATCCAACAGCGGTGCGGTCGAAGGGGAATCTTATCGGCGAAAGGAGAGAACACATTCCGAGAAAAAGGGGATATGTTTTCTGGAAACGCGTTCCGGATCGTCTGTCAGGAATTTGTATGTAAGTTATGGATGTCAGTAGTTTCTTTGTTTCGTCGTGTTGTCGCTGCTGCGGCCGCTGCCACGGAGACAGCCCCCTGTGCTTTCAGCAATTCTGCACAGCGGTTCATGGTACTTCCGGTGGTGAGAACGTCATCACAGAGCAGAATCCGGTAGCCCTTGAGATCCTTTCCGGCGGCGGAAAACTGGGAGACATGTTTTCTTCGCTGTGCCGCAGAAAGGGTGTGCTGTGCGACAGCTGTTTCCGCACAATGCAGTAGATCTGTGCGCATGGGAATCCGGGTGACAGCGGCAATTTCCTTTGCCAGCACTTCTGCCGGATTGCAGTACCGCCGTCGCTTCTTCCGGGTCGCCATCGGAACCGGCACAACGCAGTCATAGCTGTTTAGCTGCGGATCTGCCAGAATCTGTTTCCCCAGGATTGTGCCGCAGTACCGGGCAAAGTGGAGACTTTCCGCATCCTTTAAAGAGAGGATACCGGCACGTCCGACACCTTCATACCAGACGGCAGCGAGGCCGCGGTCAAAGGCCGGCGCTGTGTCACAAATGCAGTCCCCCTGTGCCTTTCCGCAGCCAGGGCAGACGGCGTGTTCCGGCAGCGCCAAAGCTGCCGCACAGCTGTCGCATACATAGCGGTGCCATGAAATGGACTGCTTGCAGCAGGGACAGCGGTTGGGATACAGCAGATCCAGAAGAAAAAGCGATACTGCCCGGCCCAGGGGCAGTTCTGAAGGAATTCTCAGGGAAAACACCTCCTTTGGCAATGGGATAATTTTATTATAACATAAAAGAAGCCGTCAGATCAAGTCTGGCGGCACATGGCGTTCTTTTTAGGAGCATGCCTGAATGTCTGTGATATTGCCGGAAAGCTCCGGATAGACGGAAACTGTTCCGGCCGTTCGTGCAGCGGCAGAGAGCGCCGGCGTGTCCACGATGAATTCCAGAACGTTGGCACCTTCGGCGCAGGGACGATACCGCCGGGTTGCGTCTGTGTGGCAGTCCGCCTTGATGTCGCCTACAGTCACCGTAAAGCAGCTGCCGCTGTCCAGCGTAACCTGAAAGCGATCGCCGCAGCCTTCTGTGAGCCATCCGGTTCCCATGGCCACCAGATAATCGTCACCTGTCCGGCGAAGCCCGTTTGCATCCGTCCAGGCATTCTGCTGCATGGCGTACTGGGGAGAACTGGTGTCAGTGATTGTGCGGTAGTCCATATATGCCTTAAACCAGGTGTCAATCTCTTTCGGGACAGAAACGGATACCGGACTGGATTCTGGTTTGGACGGCGCTGTCTGCATTTGCGTGGTGCTTATAGTACAAGTAGTTTCCGCAGTAGTGCTTGCAGCAGATACGCTTGTCTCTGTAGAAGCCGGCGATTCCGCAGCCGGCATGGAGAAAAGCGGTGCCTGATACGCAGAGCCGGTGAAATAGGAAGAAAGTACCGCCGCATTCTGTGCAGCAGGAACTGCGTGGGACGTGTGCTGTTCCTGAACGGATGCAGGAAGCAGACGGGTGCAGACAGAGAGCAGAAAAATGCCGGTACTCATGGCAGTGACTGCCTTGAAAAATTGCAGCATGGCTAGAACCTCCTGAAAGTCTCTGGACGAGTGTGTGCTCGTCTTTCTATGCGTATGTATTTCACTTTAGCAATATGCAAAAATTTAAATGCAGAAAGTAAAATGGCTGCATAAAAAACGAAAATCCGGGAAAAATATTTCGAAAGAAAAGAAATTTCGGAAAGCGCTTGACAGACAGCGCAGTTTTCCGTATACTGAAAACAGTTAAAATTCCATGAGCAAAAGTAAGTAGCCGACAAAACGGTAGCACAGAGAATCGGGGGTGGTGGAATCCCGATGTATACGCTGTTTGGTGAATGGGTTTGTGAGAAGCAAGGTGAACAGACATGGTCTCAGTAGCTGATGCCGCGGCTCCTGCGTTATCGGGAGAAGGATATATCCGGTAGAATACGGCGTATCTGAAAAGAGGGAAACGAGTTTTTGCAACGTTTGAGAATCGTTTCTGAATTTGGGTGGCAACACGTAGATGATAAGTCTGACGTCCCATAACAGTGGGACATCAGGCTTTTTTTATTTGCATACAAGGAGTGAATGCGTTTATGTTAAAACCGTCATTGGAAGAAGTAAAAGCACTGGCGAAACAGTACAATACAATTCCGGTATTTTATGAATTTTCAGCAGACAACCAGACACCGCTGAATATCTATACCGCTTTTTCCGGAATGAGCCGGAATTCCTTTATTTTTGAAAGCGTCAGCAACGGGGTGCAGTGGGATCGGTATTCATTTATCGGCTTTGCCCCGAAGCAGGAAATCCGCATTTCCGGAAAGCAGGCAGAGATCCGGACGGAAAAGGGAACGCAGACACTGGCAGTAGAACAGCCCATTGCCTTTCTGAAGGAACAGATGGCCGCATTTCATGCACCGGTGATTCCGGGTGCGCCGAATTTTACCGGCGGTCTGATCGGTTATTTCGGCTATGATACCGTGCGATATATGGAGAAAAAATTGACGAATATCCCGGAAGATGATATTCACATGCCGGATTGCCACCTGTTTTTGTATGAAGAACTGATTGCCTACGATCATCTGACCAGCAACGGCATTGTAATTCTGAATCTCCACACAGACGGTGACCTGGGTGCGCAGTATGCCGCTGCACAGTGGAGAGCCGAGGAACTGGCCGATACCATCCGGCACTATAATCCCCAGCCGCAGGAACAGCACCATCAGGGCGAATCCGTAGTGCGCTCCAATCTGACAAAGGAACAGTACAGCCAGATGGTGCAGGATGCAAAGGAATATATCCGCAACGGCGATATCTTCCAGATTGTTCTTTCTCAGCGGTTTGAAATCAGCAATCCGCCGGACAGCTTTTCCGTTTACCGGAAGCTCCGTGCCACAAATCCGTCTCCGTATCTGTACTATTTCCACACACCAGAATATGATGTGGCCGGTGCTTCACCGGAAATGCTGGCAAAGGTGACCAACGGAAAAATTCAGAATCGCCCCATTGCCGGCACCAAGCCCAGAGGGCGGACACCGGAAGAAGATCTGGCCAATGAAAAGGCGCTGGCCGCAGATCCGAAGGAACGGGCAGAACACACCATGCTGGTTGATCTGGGTCGGAATGATGTGGGAAAGGTTTCAAAGTTCGGCAGCGTAAAGGTGTCACGGTATATGGTGACAGAACGTGCTTCCAAGGTCATGCATCTGGTTTCAGATGTAGAAGGGGAGCTGCGGGAGGATCAGACCGCACTGGATGCGCTGATGGCGATTCTGCCGGCCGGAACTCTTTCCGGTGCGCCGAAGGTACGCGCCATGGAACTGATCGACCAGTTCGAAAACAAAAAACGGGGTCTCTACGGCGGCACCGTAGGATGCCTGGGATTTGACGGAAACATTAACACTTGTATCGCAATCCGGACGGTGCTGTTTGCCAATGAAAAGGCTTATGTGCAGGCAGGTGCCGGCATTGTGGCAGATTCCGTTCCGGAAAATGAATATTATGAAACCGTAAATAAAGCGCTCGCAGTCATCAATGCCATTAAGGAGGCCGAGTAACCATGATTTTAATGATTGATAACTATGATTCCTTCACTTACAATCTGTATCAGTATATTGGAGAATTGTATCCGGAGATTCAGGTAGTGCGCAATGATGAAATCACCGTGGAAGAAATTGCGGAAATGAAGCCGCAGGCATTGATTTTGTCTCCCGGCCCGGGATATCCGAAGGATGCCGGCGTGACCATTGAAGCCATTCGCGCATTCAGCGGAACGCTTCCGGTTCTGGGGATTTGCCTGGGACATCAGTCCATCTGTGAGGCCTTTGGCGGAACGATTGTCCGCGCCAATGTGCTGATGCACGGAAAGTCCAGCCAGATTCACCTGGATTTGACCTGTCCGCTGTTTGAGGGCCTGCCCCAGTCGGTATCCTGCGGCCGTTATCACTCTCTGATTACACGGGAGTCCGATTTTCCGTCCTGTCTGAAGGTGACTGCACGGGATAATGACGGTCAGATTATGGCGCTGGCACACCGGGAGCATCCTACTTATGGGTTGCAGTTCCATCCGGAATCCCTGCTGACAGCAGACGGCAAGCGGATGCTGGCAAATTTCCTGAACCTGATTCCGGGCGTTTCCGTGCCGCTGCCGGCTGTGGCAGAACTGCCGATGAAAACGGCGCTGTGCCGATACGCCAATCAGGTGGCAGAGGGAAAAGATCTGACAGAGCAAGAAGCCATGGAAGCCATGGATATCATCATGAGCGGCGGCGCAACCAATGCACAGATTGCCGCACTTCTGACAGCATTGCGGATGAAAGGCGAAACCATTGCAGAAATCACCGGATTTGCAAAGGGCATGCGTGCAAAGGCCAATCATGTAACCGGCTGTGAAGAAAGTGTGGATATCGTAGGCACCGGCGGCGATCTGGCCAACTCCTTTAATATTTCCACTACCTCTTCCTTTGTCATTGCAGCGGCAGGCATGCCGGTGGCAAAGCACGGAAACCGGAGCGTTTCCAGCAAGAGCGGTGCAGCGGATGTGCTGGAAAGCCTGGGTGTGAAGATTCAGACCACACCGGAGCAGGCAAAGGCCTCCATTGAACATGTGGGAATTTCCTTCCTGTTTGCCCAGAGCTATCACGGTTCTATGAAATATGTCGGCCCTGCCCGGAAGGAAATGGGCATGCGCACCGTATTTAACATTCTGGGGCCGCTGACCAATCCGGCTTCTACCAATTATATTGTACTGGGCGTTTATGAGAAAGCGCTGCTGCCGGTAATGGCGCACGTTCTGATTGGCCTGGGAATCAAAAATGCTATGATTGTATACGGCAATGACCGTCTGGACGAAATTTCAATTTCAGACAGTACTTCTGTTGCAGAGGTACGGGACGGCGTTGTAACAGAATATGAAATCGCGCCGGAGGATTTTGGTCTGCCCCGGGGCACAAAGGAAGATATCGTAGGCGGAACCGCAGACGAAAACGCCGGCATTACCCGCGGCATTCTGAATGGTTCGATTCAGGGGGCAAAGCGGAATATTGTCCTGCTGAATGCAGGCTGCGCCCTGTATATCACCGGAAAGGCAGAAACCATTGCAGACGGCGTAGCCCTTGCAGCCCAGCAGATCGACAGCGGCAAGGCACTGGAAAAGCTGCATGAACTGATTGCGTTTACCAACGGAGAAGCGTGAGGATATTCTTATGATTTTAGATGAAATACTAAAGTTCCGCCGGGAGCAGCTGGAACGGGAAAAACAGCGCTGTGCGCCGGCTGAAATGGAACGCCTGGCAAGAGCAGCACTGGAAAAGCGCAAGCCCCTTTCTCTGGCAAAGGCGCTGCGGCAGAACACCCTGTCCTGCATTTGCGAAGTGAAAAAGGCATCCCCGTCCAAGGGGTTGATCTGCCCGGACTTTCATCCTGTGGAAATTGCCAAGACCTATGCGGCAGCGGGTGCCAATGCAATTTCCTGTCTGACCGAGGAACACTTTTTTCAGGGCTCTTCAGAGTATCTGAAACAAATTCGGGAGGCAGTACAGATTCCCATTCTGCGAAAGGATTTTCTGTTTGAAGAGTATCAGATTTTTGAGGCGGCGGCAATTGGGGCAGATGCGGTTCTGCTGATTGCGGCTGTACTGGAGCCGGAGCGTCTGGCGCAGCTTTATCGGCTGGCTTACTCGCTGGAACTGGAAGTTCTGGTAGAAGTACACGATCAGGAGGAACTGGAATCCATCCGGTTCCTGGAACCAGAAATTCTGGGTGTCAATAACCGAAATCTGAAAACCTTTGCAGTCAGTCTGGATACTGTGGCCAAATTAAAGCCCTATGCACCGGAGCATGCTGTATTTGTTTCTGAAAGCGGCATTCGTACCAATGCGGATATGAAGATGGTACGGCGGCTGGGAGCAGATGCCGTTCTCATCGGGGAAACCCTGATGCGCAGCGGCGATGCGGCCAAAACTCTGCAAGCGCTGCGGGAGGATGTATGAAAATCAAATTTTGCGGCATCCGGCGAATGGAAGATGTGGCATTTTGCAATACGTTAAAGCCGGATTATATGGGCATGATCCTGTCAGAGGGCTTTCGCCGCACTGTGCCTCTGGAAACCGCCAGAAAGCTTTCTGAGAGCAGGAAGCCTGGCATTGCGGCGGTCGGTGTGTTTGTTAATGCATCTCCGGTGCAGATTGCAGAGGTTCTGCGGCAGGTGCCCCTGGATGTGATTCAGCTGCACGGCAGCGAAACCGCAGAGATTGTTTCCGGTGTGCGATGGCGTACCGGATTGCCGGTATGGAAAGCCGTCCGCGTAAAAGATGCAGCGGAAATCCGGCGCGCAGAACAATTGGGCGCAGATGCACTGATTCTGGAGGGCTATGTCCCCGGTCAGGCAGGCGGTACCGGCGTGACTGCCAATTGGCAGCTCATCGCAGAGGCAGCCCCGGCGCAGCCCTTTTTCCTGGCCGGCGGTCTGACACCGGAAAATGTGGTGCAGGCGGCGGAAACCGTGCACACGACCGGCGTGGATTTCTCCAGCGGCATTGAAACCGGCGGCATAAAAGATTATGAGAAAATGGAACAGATTATAAGACTAATACGAGGTGGAAATCATGGATAAAGTAGGAAGATTTGGAATTTTCGGCGGACAGTATGTACCGGAAACAGTCATGAATGCAGTACATGAGCTGGAAGAAGCTTATGACAAATACGGAAACGATCCGGAATTTCTGGAAGAATACCGGACACTGCTCCGGGACTATGCCGGCAGACCGTCTATGCTCTATTATGCAGACCGGATGACCAAGGATCTGGGCGGCTGTAAGATTTATCTCAAGCGGGAAGATCTGAACCACACCGGTGCGCACAAGATCAATAACGTACTGGGACAGATTCTGCTGGCGAAAAAAATGGGAAAAAAGCGGATTATCGCAGAAACCGGTGCCGGACAGCACGGTGTGGCAACAGCAACTGCCTGCGCACTCTTCGATATGGAATGTGAAATCTATATGGGAAAAGAGGATGTGCGCCGTCAGCGCCTGAATGTATACCGTATGGAACTGCTGGGCGCAAAGGTGAACAGCGTGGACAATGGTACCGGTACGCTGAAGGATGCCATTAACGAGGCAATGCGGGACTGGGCAACCAATATTGATACCACCTTCTACCTGATTGGTTCTGTTATGGGGCCGCATCCGTATCCGACCATGGTGCGGGATTTCCAGAAGGTAATCAGCGAAGAAGCCAAGAAGCAGCTCATGGAAAAGGAAGGCAGACTGCCGGACTGCGTCGTTGCCTGTGTTGGCGGCGGTTCCAATGCAATGGGTATGTTCTATGATTTCATTCCGGATAAAAGCGTTCGCCTGGTAGGGGCAGAGGCTGCCGGAAAGGGCATTGATACCAAGCTCCATGCCGCTACTGTCGCAAAGGGCAGCCTGGGAATTTTCCACGGCATGAAGTCCTATTTCTTACAGAATGAAGAAGGCCAGATCGCACCGGTTTACTCCATTTCTGCCGGTCTGGATTATCCCGGCGTAGGCCCGGAGCACGCAAACCTCTACAAGACCGGCCGTGCAGAATATGTGCCGATCACTGACGAAGAAGCCGTACAGGCACTGGAATATCTGTCCCGGACAGAAGGCATCATTCCGGCAATTGAATCTGCACATGCAGTGGCAGCTGCCCTGAAAATTGCACCGGAAATGAAACCGGACGAGATTATGATTATCAACATTTCCGGCAGAGGCGATAAGGATATGCAGCAGATTGCAGAATACAGAGGAGTGAAGATCGATGACTAAGAACAAAATTGATACAAAGCTGGCACAGTGCAAGGCAGAAGGCAAAAAGGCACTGATTACATTTATCACAGCAGGAGACGGTGGATATGACTGCACCGAAAAGGCTGTACTGGAAATGGCGAAAAACGGCGCAGATCTGATTGAACTGGGCGTACCCTTTTCTGATCCCATTGCAGAAGGTCCTGTCATTCAGTGTGCCAGCGAGCGCGCCCTGCAAAACGGCACAACGCTGGCAGGTATTTTTGATCTGGTGCGCCGCCTGCGGAAGGAAACAGACGTTCCGCTGCTGCTGATGATGTATCTGAACACCATTTTCTGCTATGGCACAGACCGTTTCTTTGCCACCTGTCAGGAGTGCGGCATTGACGGTGTCATTGTACCGGATATCCCCTTTGAAGAAAAGGATGAGATTCAGGGCGATGCCGATAAGTACAATGTGCACAACATCAGCCTGGTAACACCGGCAAGCGAGGACCGGATTCAGATGATCGCTTCAGAAGCAACTGGCTTCCTGTACTGTGTCTCTTCCAATGGCGTAACCGGTGTCCGCAGCGAGTTTCAGACGAATTTTGCACCGTTTTTCGAGAAGATTCACAAGTATGCAAAGGTACCGTGCGCAGTCGGCTTTGGCATTTCCGGTCCGGAGGCAGCAAAGGAAATGAGCCAGTATTGTGACGGCGTAATTGTGGGCAGTGCCATTGTGCGGCAGGTAGAGCAGTACGGCGGCGCAGCTGCACCGGAAAAAATCGGCATCTTTGTGAAAAGTCTCCGGGACGCACTGGACGCATAAGTTTTGTGCGGCGGTAAAAAATTTTCAAAAAATATTGACAATGTGCTGAAAATCTGCTATACTGATTGATAAGAATAGCGTGAAAATCAGCGAAGAACGGATTGACTGCGGCAGCGGCTGTGCAGAGAGGGCACATTTGGTGAAAGTGCTCCGGCCGGAATGCAGGTGCTTCCCGGGAGCTGTTTCGGGAAACCGGAACGTATGTCCTGCGTTAAAGGACTACGAGGGAAATGTTCTGCATGGAACATTTCTAAACTTGGGTGGTAACACGAAGGCTTTCGTCCCATTTGGCGGCGAGGGCCTTTTTTGTATACAAAGGCCTGTGCTGCAGGCCGTCAAGCAGACGCTGAAAACCAAAAAAGGAGGGCGCGCATATGCTGCCGATGGATTGTCACACGCATACGGGGATTTCTCCGGATGGCACAGGCACAGTTGCCGGACACGTGGCACAGGCGAAAAAGCTGGGGCTGCCGGTGCTGGGGCTGACGGAACATGTGGAAATGAACCGCTATTTCCCCCAGGCGTACTACAATATTCAGCCGCGGAATGAATGGGAGATTTTCGACCATGCTACAGTGCTGGAGCAGTCGCTCCGAGCGGTTTCAGAGGCAAAAGCACAGGCGGCCGCAGATGGACTGACGCTGCTGTGCGGCATGGAAATGGGGCAGCCCAATGCGGACTTTGCCTTGTCCGAGTCTGTTGGCCGGGATGCGCGTCTGGATTTTATCATTGCATCCCTGCATGAGCTGCTGGATAAGCCGGATTTCTTCTGCCTGGATTATGCTGCAGAGGACATCCCGGCGCTGATGGAGCAGTACTTTGAACAGCTGTATACCATTTGCTGCTGGGGGCACTTTGATGTGCTGGGGCATCTCACGTATCCGCTGCGGTATATCGAAGGAGAAGCCGGGATTTCTGTGCCGCTTTCGCCGTATGCAGAGCAGATTCGCTGCTGCTTTCAGGCGCTGGCGGAACGGGGAAAGGGCATTGAACTCAACACCTCCGGTTATCGGCAAAAGTACGGAAAGCCCTTTCCGACCCTGGAGTATCTGAAACTCTATCGGGAAATGGGCGGCGAGGTGCTGACATTTGGCTCGGATGCCCACTGTGCCGAGGATCTGGCAAAGGGAATCGCACAGGGCGTGGAACTGGCGAAAGCGGCCGGTTTTACAAGAGCCTGCTATTTTATCAAACGAGAACCGGTTTTCATTTCGCTGTAAGCGTAACGGCACACAGTGGCCGGTTTGTTATCCGCAGCACCGGAAACGGATGCTGACAATTTATGTTCAGAAAGGCTGGGTTTCTTATGAAAGAACAATTGTTGGAATTATTACAGCAGAATGCCAGACTCACAAACGCGGAGCTGGCGGTAATGCTGGGCGTAACAGAAACAGATGTTACCGATGCGATTCGGGAACTGGAAGAGGGCGGCGTAATCAAGGGCTACAGTGCCATTGTCAATGAGGAACTGGCCAACAAAAACCAGGTGACAGCAATTATTGAACTGCGCGTTACGCCGAAGCGGGACTGCGGCTATGAGGAAATTGCCCACACCATCATGCAGTATGACGAGGTGGAAAGCATTGCGCTGATGGCAGGGGCCTATGACCTGGCTGTAACAGTGAAGGGGACAAATGTCAAGGACGTTTCTATGTTTGTTTCCCAGTGCCTGGCACCACTGGAGGGTGTGCTCTCTACTGCCACATACTTTGTGCTGAAAAAGTACAAGGACAAGGGCATTATTATCGAAGGCGAAGAAAAAGACGAACGGGGCTATTATTTCCCGTAAGGTTTGACAGGAAAGGGGAGAGAACTCGTGTTGAATTATGACACGCTTCTTTCAGATCAGGTAAAAAAAATGAAGCCGTCCGGCATCCGGAAGTTTTTTGATCTGGCTGCGACAATGGAGGGCGTAATCAGTCTGGGCGTAGGAGAGCCGGACTTTCAGACACCGTGGACGGTGCGGAAAGCTGCCGTGGACAGCCTGGAACGGAAACGGATGGTATATACGGCAAATTCCGGCATGATGGATTTGCGGCAGGAAATCTGCAACTATATTCAGCGGAAATATCACATTACGTACCATCCGGAGCATGAGACATTGGTGACGGTGGGCGGCTCTGAGGCAATTGACCTTGCCATCCGTGCCGTTGTCAATCCGGGGGATGAAGTCCTGGTGGTAGAGCCTTCGTTCGTCTGCTATAAGCCGATTGTAGAGCTGATGCACGGTGTGGCAGTGCCCATTCCCACAAAACTGGAAAATCGGTTTAAACTGACACCGGAGGAGCTGCGCGCACACATTACAGACCGGACAAAGCTCCTGATTCTGCCGTATCCCAACAATCCCACCGGCGGCATTATGACACGGGAGGATCTGGAAGCCATCGCAGAGGTGCTCCGGGAAACCAATATTCTGGTACTGACAGATGAAATTTACTCTGAACTGACATACGGCAGAAAGCATGTGTCCATTGCTGAAATTGATGGCATGTGGGAGCGAACCATTTATGTCAGCGGATTTTCCAAGGCATTTGCCATGACTGGCTGGCGCCTGGGCTATGTCTGTGCGCCCCGGCCGCTGGAAGAACAGATGCTGAAAATCCACCAGTACGCCATTATGAGTGCACCGACTCTTAGCCAGTATGCGGCTATTGTTGCGCTGCGGGAATGCGATAAGGAAGTACAAAAAATGGTGGAAGAGTACAATATGCGCCGAAGAATGCTGGTAGACGGCTTTAACCGTATCGGTCTGACCTGCTTCAATCCGGAGGGTGCCTTTTATATGTTCCCCTGCATTCGCAGCACCGGCATGACCAGTGAGGAATTCTGTGAAATGTTATTGCAGGAAGAAAAGGTGGCAGTGGTTCCGGGCAGCGCCTTCGGAGAAAGCGGCGAGGGCTTTGTACGGGTTTCCTATGCGTACTCTTTGAAACATTTACAGGAAGCACTGCGCCGCATGGAGCGCTTTGTGAAGCGCCACACGGGAGGCAATGCATGAAATCTGTGACGAGAACAGCACCGGCGAAGATTAACCTGGGGCTGGATGTAGTAGGAACCCGTGCAGACGGATATCACCTGTTGGAAACGGTGTTTCAGGCAGTGTCCATTGCAGATACAGTGACAGTCTCTCTGGTAGAACAGCCGGGAATTGCGCTGACCTGTGACCATAATGCCGTGCCGTGTAACCCGAAAAATATTGCGTGGAAAGCGGCGCAGCGGTTTTTGGAAGCTGCCAAAATCACTGCCGGTGTGCAGATTCACATTGCAAAGCGAATTCCCATGGAGGCCGGTATGGGCGGCGGCAGTACAGACGGCGCGGCAGTCCTCCTGGCATTGCAGGAACTAACGCAGCAGGCACTTTCCAAGGAAACGCTGTTCTCCATTGCTGTATCTCTGGGGGCAGATGTACCGTTCTTTCTCCTTGGCGGCACAGCTTATGCGGCTGGTATCGGAGAAGTACTGGAACCCCTTCCGCCGTTTTCTGCGGCGCATCTGGTGATTGCAAAGGGGACAGCCGGTGTCTCCACGGCAGCAGCTTATCAGGAGATTGATGCGCTGGAACAGCCGGCTCATCCGCCGGTGCAGCAGCTGCGGCAGGCGCTGGAACATGGCGCAGGTGCTGCTGAAATTGCACCGCTTTGCGGCAATTTGTTTGAAAGTGCGGTACATTTGGATGAGGTCTCTGAAATCCGGAAATCCATGCTGGAAAACGGCGCGTATTGCAGCGTTATGACCGGCAGCGGCGCGGCAGTGTTCGGCCTGTTTCCGGACGCAGATACTGCGGAGCAGGCCTGCGCACAGCTGAAAAAGCAGGCTGCCTTTGCAGAAGTCTGTCATACCATCCAGTAAACAAAAGCAAATAAAAACGCCATGCGTCAGTGGATTTCGCTGACGCATGGCGTTTCTTTTTATAATAAGGAATCGATTAGTTCAGAATCATTGCACTGAATGCAGTATCCAGAGCCTTTTCCTTCACAGAACCTTCTTCATTGGTCTTTGCGGTAACGGTGTAATAAGCCTTGATCTTCGGCTCTGTACCAGACGGACGGATTACAACCTTTGCACCCTGTTCCAGTGTAAATGCCAGAACATTGGATTTCGGCAGTGTGATTTCAGCAGTTGCACCTGTTTCCAGATTCTTGGAAACGCTGGTCTGATAGTCGTCAAACTGTACTACTTTCAGGCCGTTGATCTCTGTGGGATGCTCGTTCCGGAGTTTGGACATGATGTTCTGCATCTCGATCATGCCGCTTTCGCCTTCAAAGGTAAAGCTGTGCTGGCTGTGTACATAGACACCATATTTTGCATACATCCGCTTCCGGGCTTCGATCATAGAGATGCCCTTGGTGCGGTAGTAAGCAGCCATTTCGCAGATCAGCATGGAAGCCACAACCGCATCCTTATCCCGGACGTAAGAGCCAGCCAGATAGCCATAGCTTTCCTCGAAACCGAAGATATAGCGGTTTTCTTCGCCCTTTTCTTCCAGGAATCCGATCTGTTCGCCGATAAACTTGAATCCGGTGAGAACATCAATTACTTCTACGCCGTATTCTTTTGCAATGGCGTTGACAATATCAGTGGTAACGATTGTCTTGACTGCAATCGGATTCTTCGGCATTGTGCCCTTTTCAGTTCTCTGCTGGCAGATATATTCCAGCAGCAGTGCGCCCACTTCGTTTCCGGAGAACAGCGCATAGTCATCGCCGTCCGGTACTGCAATGCCCACACGGTCTGCATCCGGGTCGGTTGCCAGCAGCAGATCCGGCTTTACTTCCCGGCAGAGCTTCAGGCCACATTCCAGCGCTTCCCGGATTTCCGGATTCGGATACGGGCAGGTGGTAAAGTTTCCGTCCGGATTTTCCTGTTCCGGTACTACCGTAACATCCTGGATGCCGATTGCAGACAGAATGTGGCGAACCGGCTTGTTTCCGGTGCCGTTCAGCGGGGTGTAAACGATTTTCAGGCCGCTCTTTGCGCACAGATCCGGATTCAGGCTCTGTTTCAGAACATCCTGATAGTAAGCGTCAATAACAGACTGCGGTGTGTAGGAAATCATGCCGTCTGCCATAGCCTTTTCAAAATCTGTGTGCTGAACGCCGGTGAACATGTCCAGTGCGTTGATCTCAGCCAGCACTGCATTCGCAGCATCAATGGTCATTTGACAGCCGTCACTGCCATAAACCTTATAGCCGTTGTATTTTGCCGGGTTGTGGCTGGCTGTTATCATAATGCCGGCGCTGCACTTCTGTGCCCGTACTGCATAGGACAGCATCGGAGTGGGCATCAGTTCTGTATAAATGTGCACGTGAATGCCGTTTGCAGCCAGAACCTCAGCCGCAGCCTTTGCAAAGACATCGGACTTGATCCGGCTGTCATAGGAGATGGCAACACTGGGGTTTTGGAATGCAGATTTGACATAATTTGCAAGACCCTGTGTCGCACGGCGTACCGTGTAAATATTCATCCGGTAGGTGCCGGCGCCGATTACGCCGCGCAGACCGCCGGTACCGAATTCCAGATCCCGATAAAAGCGATCGCTGATGGCAGCGTCATCTCCGGCAATTTCCTTTAATTCTTTTTGCAGATCAGCATCCTCTGTTGCATGCTCCAGCCAGTGCTGATACAATTCCTTTTCTGTCATCATGATACCTCCATCACATTTCAAAAATTATGAAATTTAAAATCCAATGGCTTCCGCGCCGCAAATGCAGCCGGCAAAAAGCCATGGATTTCATGGGAAAGCAGTCCAGGGTAAGGTGAGACTACTTTCTATTTACATTTATTATAACACAGCTTTCGAAAAGATGCAACGTTTTTTTTCCATTGGAACATGAATTTTTTGAAACAACGCTCCAGGAAAAAAATCAGCGTGGTATCGCAGGGCTTTTTGCAGAAATTGCGGGAACATATGCAGTTAATGCCTGCATTGTTTCTTTCCGCCGAAAAGCCAGAGAAGCAGCAGATAGATACAGCCCCCGGCAGTACAGCAGACTGCCGTCAGGAAAAGCGGCGCTGCCTGATAAAAGAAGTTTCGGCACAGGGCAGCTGTTGCAGTGCAGCAGACAGCGGACAGAAAAACCGGAAACAGTGGCCGAAGCAGTCCCAGAGACTGCCCCAGGATGCGGCGGAGATTCCACAGAATCAGAAGCAGCAGGAGCAGATAGCAGGCGCTGGTGGAAATGCCGGCGCCGGTAATACAGAAGGCAGGCCGGGGGATCAGTACCAGATTGCCGATTAGCTTTACTGCAACGCCTGCCAGCATGCATTTTACCGGCAAAATGGCCTTTCCCATTCCCTGTAAAATGCTGCACAGGGGGACAGTGAGACAGAGACAGACCATCCCCGGCAGGAGGGAGCGGAGCGATGCAACCGCCAGGGCGGCTTCTTCCGGGCAGCTGCCGTAGAGCACGGCCATAACAGGTTCTGCCAGAATCCACAGGCCGCCTGCGGCCGGAAAGGCAATGGCTGCCGCAGCCGTAACCACTGCCTGACAATGAGTGCGGATGCCGGCGGTATCCTTTTGCGCCCAGCAGGAAGAAGCAAAGGGCAGAGCGCTTTTTCCCAGCATGTTGGTGACAGACGGAACCAGGTTGAAAATGGTTAGCGCCATGCCGGAAAAGCAGCCGTAGACAAATGCCGGAAAGTCCGGCTTTGCAGCAACATTTCCCAATCGGGAAAGCAGCTGTTCCGGGGCGCACATCTGTACCCGCACCAGACAGCGCATCATGGTGACCAGATCCAGCAGGGAGGTGAGGTTGGTGACAAGGGAACCGAGTGCAACGGGAATCATCACATAGAGCAGCCGGCGCAGGATGGTGCCAGTGTCTGCCGCAGTGTCTGTTCCCTTGGGAATACGGGCGGAATGGGTGAGACCGCGTATGCCGAAGTAGAGCCATCCCAGCACGGTGGAAAGGGTTACGCCCAGCACGGCCGCAGCAGCAGCCAGCGCAGAAAGAGGTACCTCGGCCGGAAAAAACGAGCAGACCTGGCGGGGATGGGACAGCACCCAGTGGCAGAAGAAAAGCCCTGCCAGCAGCTTTACAATGGCCTCCACCGCCTGAGAAACTGCGGTGGGAGTCATGGTGCGCAGCCCTTCCCAATATCCACGCTCGGCCGCCGTGAGACAGCCGAAGCAGGCGGCCGGCGCAATGGCAAGGACGGAAAAGACCGCATGCGGCTGTGCGGCAACGCCGTCTGCAAAGGGCTTTGCCAGCAGGAACATCAAAAGGGAAAGCAGCAGGCCGAAGAATCCGCATATCAGACGGGAAATGCGGTGAATCCGGCGTACCTCATTCCAGTGTTCCAGTGCGGCGGCGCGTGCCACAGTCTGCGCCACAGCTGCCGAAATGCCGGTGACGGAGAGGGCATATACCGGCAGGAGCAGCCCGTAGGCACAGCTGAAATACCCCATGCCGGTTCCGCCCAGCACATTGGTCAGGGGAATTTTAAAGCATGCACCCAGTACCTTTGCCGCAATGGCGGACAGCAGCAAAACCGCAGAGCCTTTCCAGAATGATTGCTGTCTGATCATAATTTTCCTCCTGAAACTGCTGAAATGAATTCTTCCGGAAGCATTTTACAGAAACGCGGAAGAAAATATTTTTCTGTGAAATTCTGCTTTTTGTGCAAAAAATCAGATTTTTCAGCCTTTGTGTAAAAATTTATGTTGCCGAATCCGAAAATATGTGTTATAATAAAAACATGCTGCGGCATTTTTACTGCCGTTCGTATACTATCCTGCGGCGGTGCCGTCCCGGAACGGCCGGATGACGCTGCACTGTCCAAAAGAAAAGAGGAATTTATCATGCAATATAAATTTGCAGACAATGTAGAGGCATTGCAGCCGTCTGCGATTCGTGAAATTCTGAAATTTACCAGCATGCCCGGTGTGATTTCCTTTGCCGCCGGAAATCCGGCGCCGGAGGCATTCCCGGTGGACACAGTACGAAAAATTTCTGCTGATCTTCTGGCAAAAGACCCGATTCTGGCATTGCAGTATAATATTACAGAAGGATATCCGAAGTTCCGGGAACTGCTGAAAGCGCGGATGCAGGAGCAGCAGTGCTTTCAGCCGGATGCAGACGAACTGATCATCACCTCCGGTGCACAGCAGGCCAACGAGCTTTCCTGCAAGGTTTTGCTGAACCGGGGAGATACGCTGTTCTGTGAAGCCCCCAGCTTTATCGGTTCCCTGAATGCGTTCCGCTCCTACGGCGTAGATCTGGTGGGCATTCCCATGGAAGAGGACGGCATGGATCTGGACGCGCTGGAAGAAGCCATAAAGGCAAGCCGCAGCCCGAAGCTGGTCTATGTCATCCCGAATTTCCAGAATCCCACCGGCCGCGTTATGTCTCTGAAAAAGCGGCAGGGGCTGTATGATCTGGCCTGCCGGTATGATTTCATTATTCTGGAGGACAACCCCTATGGGGATCTGCGGTTTGCCGGAGAGCCGGTGCCGTCTATCAAGAGTCTCGACACTGAGCACCGCGTTATTTACACCGGCAGCTTTTCCAAGATTCTGGCACCGGGACTTCGTGTGGGCTATGTCAGTGCGCCGAAGGAAATCGTGGCAAAGATTACTGTCTGCAAGCAGGTGTCAGACGTACACTCCAACATCTGGGCACAGGCAATCTGCGCGGATTTCCTGGAACAGACGGATATGGAACAGTATCTGAACGGCCTGCGGGACATTTACCGCCGGAAGTGCGGTCTGATGACAGATGGCATCCGGCAGCATTTCTCCAAGAAAGTGCAATGGAAAGAGCCGGAGGGTGGCCTGTTCCTCTGGTGCACGCTGCCGGAGGACTGTGACATGCCGGCGTTCTGCAAGCAGGCAGTAGCAGAATACAAGATTGCAGTTGTACCGGGAAATGCATTCCTGGTGGATGAATCTGCGCCGACTACCGCATTCCGCCTGAATTATTCCACCCCGTCTGACGAGCAGATTGTAAAGGGAATTGAGATTCTGGGTGGTATGACACGGCAGCTTCTGGGTGACTGAGTCCCCATGCAATCTCTATCAATTTGAAAAACAGAAAGGATTTTTGATACAATGGAACAGAAAAAAAGAGCGCCCCAGACACATTATCTGGTAACAGAGGAATATCTGATGACAAGAAGTGCAGCCCTGCACTTTCCGGCAAAGCAGTTTAACAGCATGCTGCCCAGCAAGGACAGCGTTTACGGCATGGTGATTGACATGCCTATGGATCCTCGGACAGTAGCAACGCTGGTGGTATATATTAACGGTGCAGCAAACCTGTACTTCAACAATGGCGGCTCCTATACCGGCGCATCTCAGCGCTATCAGAGTCTGGTACAGGCTTCCCGTCTGCTGGTGATCAACGGCACCCGGATTCTGCCGGAGGCAAAAAAGACCAAGCAGCTGAGCATGCCTCTGGGACAGCCGCACAACATCTTCCTTCTGACTAGAAATGGCATTTATGAAAAGCAGGTCATGCCTACCGAAGTCAGCCAGGAGAGCAAGGATGTACAGTCGGTATACTTCCTCTATCAGCAGGTAATGCGGGAGCTGCGTTCTGCACAGCTGAAAGACCGCGCTGCTGCACAGGCACAGAAGTAAAAGAAGCCCGACAAAAACAATTTTGTAGCAATCTGAGGTGGTTTTGGAATGATACCTTATGAAATGAAAGATCGTTACACCATTGCGGATCTGGCGGAAATTGTGGCCCTGCTCCGGAGCAAGGACGGCTGCCCCTGGGATAAGGTGCAGACACACGCCTCCATCCGGACAGACCTCATTGAAGAAACCTATGAGGTGATTGAAGCAATTGACCAATCGGATCCGGTGCTTTTGCAGGAAGAACTGGGAGACCTGCTGCTTCAGGTTGTATTTCATGCACAGATTGAAACAGAGCAGCAGCATTTTACCCTGGAGGATGTCTGCACGGATATCTGCAAGAAGATGATCATTCGTCATCCCCATGTGTTCAGCACAGTTAAGGCAGATACCACAGAAGAAGTTTTGAAAAACTGGGATGAAATCAAGGAAGAAACCAAGCATCAGACAACCCGTACCCAGACACTGGAAGCTGTTGCCAAAACGCTGCCGGCATTGATGCGGGCGCAAAAGGTGTGCAAGCGTGCCCGAAAAGGCGGAAACCAGTTCCTGTGCAATGAATCTGCGCTGGCCAATGTGACAGAATGCAAGCACAACCTGGAGGAGGCGATGCATCTGGAGGAGGCAGACGCCATTTACCAGGCCATGGGAGAACTACTGTTTTGCTGCACCGGTATGGCACAGGCACTGGGCATTTCTGCGGAACAGGCACTGACGGATACCACAAATCATTTTATCAACTGCTTCCGCATTATGGAGGATATCTGCCAGACGGAAAACCGTTCGATGGATACCCTTTCCCACGGAGAGTGGACGGCGCTCTGGAAAAAGGCCAAACGGAAAATGGAGGTGGAGACGGAGCATGCGTCTTGACAAATACTTGAAGGTGTCCCGGCTCATTAAACGGCGCACCGTGGCAAACGAAGCATGTGATGCCGGGAAAATTTTGGTAAATGATAAAATTGCCCGTGCATCCTATGATGTAAAGGTGGGCGATGTGATTCAGATTCAGATGGGACAGAAGGAACTGAAGGTTCAGGTGGAACAGGTCTCAGATGTAATGCGAAAAGAGGAAGCCGCAGATCTGTATCGCGTGCTTTCCTGAAAGCGTATTTCCATAAAAATTTGCTGCAAACTCTGCATCAGCATTTTATGAGGATATGTTTGAAAAAATGAATCAAACAAAAAGCTGCTGGAATTTTGCTTGAAATCCGGCAGCTTTTTTCTGGAAACAGCGGGAAAAATGTCGGAAATCGACGCTTTTTCCAAAAATGTATACGCTTTGCATAAAACAAAATTTCTTTTCCTGCGGTTCCTTGTGGAAATAGCATATTGACAAAATACGATAAAAAATGGTACAATTATTAAAATAACGTGTAAAAGCTTGAGGGGGTTTTTACGGCGTTTTCATAGGTGTGTATTGTGTTGTCATTTGCTGCACATTGTTTTGCTTGACTGAAAAATGCAAGTGCAGCCGAAGCCTTTTGGATACAAAATCGGAGGGATTTTTATGGAAAACACAGGATTTTTTTTGGATGAGGAGGACTGCCCGCAGGGAAGGGCAGATTATGCGGAAAAGCATCGAATGCGCAGTGCACAGGCGGAAGCAGGGGCTTCCGGGTATTATCCGTACGTCAAGCGCTTTTGTGATGTGGTTTTGTCATTTCTGGCGATTGTAATTCTGTTTCTGCCCATGCTGGTGATTGCGCTGCTGATATTTTTACAGGATTTCCACAATCCTATTTTCAAGCAGGTTCGCGTCACCAAGGACGGCCGTCATTTCAACATGTATAAGTTCCGTACCATGTGTGTAGATGCTGAACAAAAGCTGGCCGCACTTCAGGCGCAGAATGAAGCGGACGGGCCGGTCTTTAAGATGAAAAAGGATCCCCGCGTTACAAAAATCGGTGCTTTCCTGAGAAAAACCAGTCTGGATGAAATTCCCCAGTTTTTCAATGTGCTGGGCGGTTCTATGAGTCTGGTGGGGCCGCGTCCGCCGCTTCCCAGAGAAGTGGAACAGTACACCCCGTATCAGAGACATCGTCTGGATGTGAAGAGTGGAATCACCTGCTACTGGCAGTGTTCCGGCAGAAGTAACCTGATGTTTGATGAATGGGTGGAACTGGATCTCAAGTACATCCGGGAGCAGTCTGTAAAGACAGATCTGAAAATTTTGCTGCGTACTGTTGTGACAGTTCTGCGGCGTGACGGTGCAGTTTAAGTATCGATATCATAAGACGAAGAGCAGTGTCATTTTGTGTGGCGCTGCTTTTTTGTGCCGAATCGTTCCCGAAAGCATTCATCTATCAGGAACTTCCGGGAAAAAGAATTGACGAATTGTGCAATACATGGTACAATAAAGAAAAAAGCATTCTGCCTGTACAGAAAAAGCATCGCAGTTTTGGTGCAGACAGACGGAATGAAAGGGGGCGATGGCATTGCAGCAGTGGGTACGGCGCTGCCTCTGGCTTGGAACCGTGCTGATCATCTTGCTGACTTTTCCTGGGATTCCTGCGGCGAAAGCATCCAGTGCATCGCTTCCGCTCTATCAGGACTATATCTACTACAGCGTGACACCGCGAAATGAAGTTACGATCAACAGCGCGCGTGCTTCTATTATAGAAGCAGTGATTCCTGAAACCATAGACGGCTATCCGGTTACAGAAATCGAAAGTTACGCCTTTAAGGACTGTGTTCGGTTGAAGCGTGTTTCCATCCCGGATACTGTAAAAAAAATCGGGGAATTCGCCTTCAAAGACTGTGTGAATTTAACGGATCTGGAAATCCCGGATACAGTAGAGAAAATCGGATGGGGCGCGGCACAGGGGACGCCATGGCTGGAACAGCAGACCACGGATTTTGTAATTGCAGGAAAGGGAATTTTGCTCTCTTATTTGGGACAGGATGCAGATGTACAGGTGCCAGACGGCGTAACTGCGATTGGCGGCTATGCATTTTCTGCCTGTGACAGCGTGGAGCAGGTGGAACTGCCGGAAACGTTGACCTCCATTGATGCTTTTGCATTTGACCAGTGCCGGAATCTGCGGCGGCTGGAAATTCCGGACAGCGTTACTTATATCGGTGAGTATGCATTTCACTGGTGCATTTCATTGGAAGCGGTTTCTCTGCCGGACAGCGTGACAGAAGTGGGAAACCATGCCTTTGCGTATTGCAAAGTACTGCAATCGGTTCAATTGTCATCCGGACTGAAACAGCTGACGAATATGGTGTTCAGCGGCTGTACGGCGCTTTCCGCAGTGGAAATTCCGGAGAGCGTGGAAATTATTAACAACTATGCGTTTCAGAACTGTGCTTCGCTCCGGGAAGTGATTATTCCGGAAACCGTAGCAGAAGTGGGATCGGGTACGTTTGAAGGCTGTACAGCGCTGCAAAAGGTGACGTTCTGCAACCCGTACTGCCGGATTTATGACGCCGACCAGACTATTGCGGCATCGGCGAATATCTGTGGAAACTTGCAGTCCACGGCGCAAATGTATGCCAAAAAATACAGCCGCTCGTTTATTTCGCTGGATCAGATACGGGGCGATTTTGACGGAGACGGAAGGCTCACCATCGATGATGCGTATGAGGTGCTGAAGCAATATGCAACGCTGAGCGCAGGTGGTGTCCTTTATCTGACAGAATCACAGCTGTATGCATGCGACTATAATGCAAACGGTTCCATTGAAATTGCGGATGCATTCGGGATATTACAGGCATATGCAAGGGAATTTGCAGGAAAGGGATAATAGGTTCCTGCATAGAAAGGAATGGATTTTATGAATCAAAAAAGATGGGGAAGGATATTTGCATTGTTCTCGGCAATTTGTTTTTGTCTTTCTGCTTGCCTGGTGCAGTTCTCTGGCGGAACAGCATCAGCGGCAGAGGAAGATGCCGTTTACAATGGTTATTCCTATCAGATCAGTCAGGATGGAAGTGCTGTAATCACTGGCTGCGAAAAAAATTGGATATACTTATCGCTGCCGAGTCAAATCGGTTCGCATACAGTTTCAGAAATTACAGACCATGCGTTTTCTGGCTGCGAAAGTATTCAGGAGATCGTGGTTCCGGACAGTGTAAAACGGATCGGAACCGGTGCCTTTCAGGGATGCACCAATTTGGCGCGGATTGTCGGCGCAAAGGGCGTAACCAGTACAGGGAAAAGCATCATGGAGGGAACTGCCTGGGAAAGGGCATGTCCGGATGATATTGCAGTGTTAAACAGTCGGATTGCAGTAGATATTCTGACAGAAGATCCGGTGATTACAGTTCCGGACGGCGTAGAAGTTCTGGCGGATAACCTGTTTGAAGGCAGCACAATCGCAGCGCAGATCAATTTGCCGGACAGTGCCGTTTATCTGGGGAATGGCTGCTTCAAGAACTGTACGGCGCTGACGGGAGTAGGTCTTTCTGCGGAGCTTCGTACCATTCCGGCAGAGGCGTTTTATGGGTGTGCAAATCTGCAAACCATGACATTGCCAGATACGCTGACACGGATAGAAGGCAGTGCCTTTGGGGAATGCACTGCCCTGAACGCCTTGAACCTAAATCAGAATCTAAACTATATCGGTGCTGCTGCATTTGAAAACTGCACTTCGCTCCGGATGATTCTACTGCCGAATCGTGTGCAGACGTTGGAAACCAATGCGTTTTCCGGCTGTACTTCCCTTTATATGGTGGTGATCGGCAATCAGCTGGGACGGATTCCTGCATTTGCGTTTAACAAATGCAAATCTCTGGAATATGTGACGTTGGGGAGCAGCGTGCACACGATTGATGCCTATGCATTTAATAGCTGTACCGGTCTGCGAACCATTCATTTTCCGGAGGGACTGCTCTCCATTGGTGACTACGCCTTCTCCATGTGCACCAGCATGACAGAAATTTCGATTCCGGGGACAGTGAACTACGTGGGACGGGATGCCTTTTGGCAAACAGGATGGATGAACCAGCAGTCCACGGAGGAAAACGGGGATAAAATCGTGATTTGTGACGGCGTTCTGCTGGATTTGCAGCGAACAGAGGATACAGATACAATTGTTATTCCGGAGAATGTCCGCCTGCTGGCCAGCTGCTTTCTTTCCCATCAGAACACAGCATTCCGGAAGGTTGTCTTGCCGGACGGCATGCAGAAAATCCCAAGCGGTGCCTTTTTAGGCTGCGATAAACTCTGTCAGATTGTCCTACCGGACTCCGTTGTCAGCATTGGTGACAACGCGTTCCAGGACTGTACATCTCTGCAAGAGGTGACATTGCCGGATGCAGTGACCAGTATCGGAAACAGTGTCTTTTTCGGATGTACCAGCTTGCAGACCGTGACATTTTCTGCCGGGCTGGAGCGCATGGGAACAGACGCTTTCCGGGACTGCGTCAGCCTGACGGCGCTTGCGTTGCCTGTCGCTTTGCAGGAACTGCCGGATCGCGCCTTCTATGGCTGTACCGGATTGTCTGAAATCCAGGGAGACAGTCTGCAATATGTGGGACATCAGACGCTTTATGGATGTACAGCACTCACGAAACTGACACTTTCGCCCTCTGTTTTGTTAATGGAAGCGGATGCGCTGGAACAGTGTGAAAATCTTGCGATTCTGACTGTTCAGAATCCGTCCATGCGTTTTGCAGATGATGCGGCGGCTGTTCCGGAACAGGCGGTTTTGTGCGGTTATGCAGGCTCAACAGCGCAGCAGTATGCGGAAAAATACCAGCGGGAATTCCTGGATCTGAATACGCAGACATCTGCCACCTCCACAACTTCATCGCAGACAACCGTACAGACGCAGACGACAGTACAGTCCGCCAGCAACATTGATACAACAGCAACGAGTGCGACAACAAATTCGGCTCAGACCTCCGGCACAACGGCTTCTGTAACCGAAACCATTACGCTTCCGCCGTATATTACAACAAATACCACGTCCGGAACGTCTGCGGTCAGTACGACACAATCGTCTGCATCTGATACAACTACAACGATCTCGGATCAGATCTCTACCACACAGGCTACTGCTACTACGCTGGTGGTTACGACTACCACTGCATCTGCACCGATTGTGCAGATTCCGGGAGATGCGGACGGAGACGGAGAGGTTACCATGCGGGATTCCGAGCAGATTCTCCTTTTTTATTCCAGGATGTACGCAGGAGAAATAAGAGATGTCTCTGATGTGGAACTGAGCCGGATGGATGTAAACCGGGATGGTGTGATTACCATTCTGGATGCCTATTCCGTTCTGCGGTATTACGCATTGAAAATGGCAGGCTATCCGGTATCGCCGCCGGAAGAATGGGACTGGACACAGTCTGAATGAGAATAATTGGAGAGAGAAGGTACAGGAAAGCACTGTGCCTTTTCTTTTACAATCGCAATTGTAAACTTTTTTAAAACATGTTGACAGAAGAAACGGTTTGCGGTATAATGAAAAAGCATGCGGCGGTTCTATGCCCATGACATCATTTTTTGAGCAAAGGAGGAAAATTATGCCTACGTTTAATCAGTTGGTTCGGAAGGGAAGAAAGGTACAGCAGTACAAGTCTACCGCTCCGGCACTGCAGAAGGGCTATAATGCCAAGAAGAAAGTGACCACAAATCAGAGTTCTCCGCAGAAGAGAGGCGTCTGCACAGCAGTTCGTACTGCTACTCCGAAGAAGCCGAACTCCGCTATGAGAAAGATTGCCAGAGTTAAGCTGACAAATGGTTATGAGGTAACTTCTTACATTCCGGGTATTGGCCACAATCTGCAGGAACACAGCGTTGTTCTGATTCGCGGCGGCCGTGTAAAGGACCTGCCTGGTGTGCGTTATCACATCATCCGCGGTACTTTGGATGCACAGGGCGTTGCAAACAGAATGCAGGCTCGTTCTAAGTACGGTGCTAAGAGACCGAAGGCTGGCAAGAAGTAAGAATCTGCCCGCATTTCAAAAACAGGAGCCGAAGACCGGCTCCGGTGTAACAGGAAAACTGAGATCACCACGGGAACTGTGGAGATTTGAATATAGATTGGCACACATGGTGTGCCGGCGTATTCCTCTCCATTGGCCCTGAGAGCTGCGGCGAAAAGACGCGCTCTGACGGTCGGCGGATGATCCGCTGCACGGATCCCGCCCGATTGAGTACCTGTGAATTCATGAATCATGTGAAGGAGGGAAGCGAAAATGCCAAGAAGAGGTAAAATCGCAAAACGTGACGTGCTGGAGGATCCGATTTACGGCTCCAAGCTCGTGACCCGTCTCATCAACAATGTAATGGTAGACGGTAAAAAGGGCGTTGCCCAGAAGATTGTTTATGGTGCATTTGATATTGTCGCTGAAAAGACCGGCAAGGATGCACTGGAAATGTTCCAGGAGGCTATGGACAACGTAATGCCTGTTCTGGAAGTAAAGGCTCGCCGTATGGGCGGTGCCACATACCAGGTTCCGATGGAAGTTCGTCCGGAACGCCGTCAGACACTGGGTCTGCGCTGGATCACCAAGTATTCCAGACTGCGGAACGAAAAGACAATGAAGGAACGCCTGGCAGGAGAAATTCTCGATGCGCTGAACAACACCGGCGGTGCCTGCAAAAAGCGTGATGACACACATAAGATGGCAGAAGCAAACAAGGCGTTTGCACACTATCGCTGGTAAGCGAAAGGAGAATTATCTATGGCTAGAGATTGTTCCCTGGAAAAAACCAGAAACATTGGTATCATGGCGCACATCGATGCTGGTAAGACTACGACAACTGAGCGTATTCTGTTCTACACCGGTATCAACCATAAGATCGGTGAAACCCACGAGGGTGCCGCTACAATGGACTGGATGGCACAGGAGCAGGAGCGCGGTATCACAATTACTTCCGCTGCTACTACTGCATACTGGGCAGGCCACAGAATCAACATCATTGATACACCGGGACACGTTGACTTCACAGTAGAAGTTGAGCGTTCTCTGCGTGTACTGGATGGTTCTGTTACCGTTCTGTGCGCAAAGGGCGGCGTTGAGCCGCAGACAGAAACCGTATGGAGACAGGCTGATAAGTATCAGGTTCCGCGTATGGTTTATGTCAACAAGATGGATATCATGGGCGCGGATTTCTACCGTGTCATTGATATGATGCACGAGAGACTGAAGTGTAATGCTGTTCCGATTCAGCTGCCGATCGGCGCTGAGGACGAGTTCAAGGGCATCATTGACCTGGTAGAAATGAAGGCTTATGTATACTATGATGATCTGGGAAAAGATATCCGCGTGGAAGAAATCCCGGATGACATGAAGGAAAAGGCTGAAGAATATCACCAGAGCCTGATGGAACACGTTGCAGAGCAGGATGACGCTCTGATGGAAAAATTCTTTAACGATGAAGAAATTTCCATCGATGAGATCAAGGCCTGCATCCGGAAGTCCACCATCGCAAATACAATGGTTCCGGTTACCTGCGGTACTTCTTATCGGAACAAGGGTGTACAGAAGTTGCTGGATGCTGTTGTAGATTACATGCCGTCTCCGCTGGATGTACCTTCTATCAAGGGTACAGATCCGGAAACCGGCGAGGAAGTATTCCGTCATTCTTCTGACGAAGAGCCGTTTGCAGCACTGGCATTCAAGATCGCAACTGACCCGTTTGTTGGTAAGCTGTGCTTCTTCCGTGTATATTCCGGTACTGTAAATGCAGGTGCTACTGTCCTGAACGCTACCAAGGACAACAAGGAGCGCATGGGACGTATCGTACAGATGCACTCCAATCACAGAAAGGATATCGAAACTGTTTATGCAGGCGATATCGCAGCCGTTGTTGGTCTGAAGAACACCACCACCGGTGACACACTGTGTGATGAAAAGAACCCGGTTATCCTGGAATCTATGGAATTCCCGGAACCGGTTATTCAGCTGGCAATCGAGCCGAAGACAAAGGCTGGCCAGGACAAGATGGGTATCGCGCTGGCAAAGCTGGCAGAAGAAGACCCGACCTTCCGTACCTGGACAGACGAAGAAACCGGCCAGACCATTATCGCCGGCATGGGCGAACTGCACCTGGACATTATCGTAGACCGTCTGCTTCGTGAATTTAAGGTAGAAGCAAACGTTGGCGCACCGCAGGTATCCTATAAGGAAACCATCAAGGGTAATGCTGATGTGGACTACAAGTACAAGAAGCAGTCCGGTGGTTCCGGTCAGTACGGTCACGTTAAGATCCGTGTATCCCCGAACGAATCCGGTAAGGGTTATGAGTTCACCAATAAGGTTGTCGGCGGTGCAATTCCGAAGGAATATATCCCGGCTGTCGATGCCGGTATCCGCGGCGCAATGCAGGCAGGTATCCTGGCAGGCTACGAAGTTGTAGACGTTAAGGTTGAACTGTACGATGGATCTTATCATGAAGTCGACTCCTCTGAAATGGCATTTAAGATTGCCGGTTCTATTGCTTTCAAGGAAGCAATGAAGCAGGCACAGCCGATTCTGATGGAACCGATCATGAAGGTTTCTGTTATCGTGCCGGATGAATACACCGGTACTGTTATCGGTGACCTGAGCTCCCGCCGTGGTCAGATCCAGGGTCAGGAAACTCGCACCGGTACTGTTCAGGTAGATGCACTGGTGCCGCTGTCTGAAATGTTCGGCTACACCAGTGACCTGCGTTCTAACACACAGGGACGCGGTCAGTATTCTATGGAACCCCACAGCTATCAGGAAGTTCCGAAGAATATTGCAGAGAAAATTATGTCAAATCGGAAGAAGTAAGACTTTTTTGAAAAAATCACTGTTTTTTTCAAAAAACACTTGCATTTTCGTTTGAAATCTGCTACAATATGTGTAACACTTCTCGTTAAGTGCCTTACGCAGAATTAACTATATTGAGGAGGATTATTCCAATGGCAAAGGCTAAATTTGAAAGAACCAAACCCCATGTAAACATTGGTACCATCGGTCACGTAGACCACGGTAAGACCACTCTGACTGCTGCTATCACAAAGACACTGGCTCTGAAGGGCCAGGCTCAGTACGAAGCTTACGACATGATCGATAAGGCTCCGGAAGAAAGAGAAAGAGGTATCACT
>UQYK01000020.1 GCA_900545285.1 uncultured Ruminococcus sp. | reverse complement strand
GCCCGCCTGCGTATTTTTGCCTTGTCTACAACAAAATTATGCTCGAAAATCCACACATATTTCTTGTGAAGACAGGTTCTTATTGTCACTAATTTGTCGTCCCTGAAAGGACACCCGAAGGGCGTGCCTTGTGCTGAGATGTCAGCGATAGCTGACATAAGGGTCATTCTTTTTCCATAAAGAAAAAGGAAGCAGCGGCAGTTGCCTGCCGCTGTTCGGAATATTTGCTTGAATTTTAGTTGGATTCAGTCTGTTCCGGAGCGGTGGTTTCCGCAGGGGATTCTGTGGTTTCAGGAGCAGTGCTTTCTTCCGAAGTTTCTGCTTCTGCATCCTCTTCCTGTGCAGCTTCTGTCCGGGTAAAGGCAACTACCTTCTGACCGGCGGTGACACGCATAACACGTACACCCTTTGCCACACGTCCCATTTCCCGGATCTGGTTGCACGGAATCCGGATGATTACGCCGTCACTGGAAATGAACATCAGATCGTCTGTTTCATCGACTACCTTAATGCCGCAGACATAGCCGTGCTCTTCATCCACCTTGTAGTTGGTCAGACCCAGACCACCGCGGGACTGCATCCGGTATTCGTCCAGCTTTGTTTTTCTGCCGTAGCCATTTTCGGTTACAGTCAGCAGGGAAGCGCCGTCACGCTCCCGCGCCATGGAAACCACCTGGTCGCCATCCCGGAGGGTGATGGCCTTTACACCATGGGCAGAACGGGACATCGGACGAACGTCAGTTTCATGAATCCGGATTGCCATACCATTTCGGGTAGCCACAAACAGACGATTATCACCGTTGGTGAGCCGTACTGCGGCAATTTCATCGCCCTCGTCCAGACCAATGGCAATCAGGCCGTTTTTCCGCACATTCTTATAGGCAGAAAGTGCAGTACGCTTGATCTTTCCGGAACGGGTAATCATGACCAGATACCTGCCCTCTTCGAAATCCGGCGTTGTCAGTACCGCAGCAATCTTTTCGCCCTGGTTCATGGGCAGGAGATTGATGATGTTGGTACCTCTGGCATTCTTGGAACCTTCCGGCAATTCATAGCACTTCATCTTATACATAATGCCCAGATTGCTGATAAAGAGAATATTCGCGTGAGAAGAACTGATCAGCAGTTCGCTGACGAAATCCTCTTCCCGCTGCTTCATGCCGGTAACACCACGTCCGCCCCGGCGCTGGCTTTTGTACACATCTGCCGGAATCCGCTTGATATAGCCGCTGTCTGTATAGGTGACAACACAGTCCTCCACCGGAATCAGATCTTCGATATCCACTTCGCCTTCTACCGTTTCAATCTGTGTCCGGCGAACATCGCCAAACTTCCGGCGGATTTCATTCAGGTCGTTTTCAATGATGGCATATATTTTAGCACGGTCTGCCAGAATATCCAGCAGCTCTGTAATTTTCTGCATCAGGCCATATAATTCGTCTGTAACCTTCTGCCGTTCCATACCAGTCAAAGCGCCCAGACGCATCTGTACAATTGCATCTGCCTGCTCATCCGAAAGGCCGATCTGGTGTTCCAGATGGTAGTGTTCCACATCATACTGCGCACGATCTAGCACAGTGGACATGTCCACATCCTGGAAGCGTTCCTTCAAACGTGCCTTACCTTCCGGAATGGTCTTGCTGCTCCGGAGAATGGCAATGACCTCATCAATATAATCAATGGCAACGACAAAGCCCTGCAAAATGTGTGCACGCTTCTTTGCCTTTTCCAGATCGAATTTGGTGCGGTTTGTAATGACTTCCACCTGGAACTGAAGGTACTGCTCCAGAATCTGTTTCAGGCTCAGTGTCTTTGGCTCGCCGTCTACCAGTGCCAGCATATTGACGCTGACAGTATCCTGCAGCTGGGTGTAGGAGAACAGCTTGTTGAGAACGATCTGTTCGTTTGCATCCTTTTTCAGTTCTACTACAATCCGCATGCCCTCACGGCTGGATTCATCCTGAATGTGATAGATGCCGTCAATCCGCTTGTCCTTTGCCAGGCCGGCAATGGATTCCACCAGACGCGCCTTGTTGACCATATACGGAATTTCCGTAATGACAATGGATTCTCTGCCCCGTACCTTTTCAAAGTGGGTCTGTCCCCGGAGGGTGATCTTGCCGCGTCCGGTCGCATAAGCTGCACGAATGCCGCTGCGTCCCATAATAATACCGCCGGTAGGGAAGTCCGGACCTTGAATGCAGCTCATCAGTTCTTCCAGAGAGCATTCCGGATTCTGAATCAGCAGGTGAATGCCGTCAATGACTTCGCCCAGATTGTGAGGCGGAATATTGGTTGCCATACCAACAGCAATACCAATAGAACCATTTACCAGAATATTCGGGAAACGGGAGGGGAGGACTGCCGGCTCCTTCAGACGATCGTCATAGTTGGGAACGAAGGGAACGGTTTCCTTGTTGATATCCGTGAGCATTTCCAGTGCAATCTTCGACATCCGCGCTTCTGTATAACGATAAGCAGCAGGCGGATCGCCGTCCACGGAACCAAAGTTACCCTGACCGTCTACCAGGACATACCGCATGGAAAAGGACTGCGCCAGACGTACCAGCGCGTCATAAACCGATGCGTCACCATGGGGGTGATAGCTACCCAGTACAGAACCTACCGTGTCGGCGCACTTATGGTACGCCTTGTCCGGTGTCAGTCCCTTTTCAAACATGGTGTAAAGAATACGGCGGTGAACCGGCTTTAAGCCGTCCCGCACATCCGGGAGCGCACGCGCCACAATAACCGACATGGCATAGGCCAGGAACGAATCCTGCATTTCCTTGCCGATATCAATGGGCGTAATCTTTTGCTTCCCGTTGATAAAATAATTTTCATTTGTTGTATTATCCATTATTTTCAACCTATTCTGTCAATTTCCCGAAGGAAACTGTCTGTGTGATCTTTGTTTACATTTGCGTTGCATCAGTTTCCGCTTGTTTCACGTGAAACATTCCGGAATCCGTTTTACAGCCTTTCTTTTTGGCCGTTTATTCTTTTACGGTATAGGTGCCTTCTCCGATTGCGCCATCCTCTTTTCATCCATTTTCTTTGGAAATGTTTCACGTGAAACACTCCGAAGAGTTTACCCCGATATTCCCTGCGCCCTTATTTTACGGTGTAAGAACCGGATTCCCCGTCCGGATCTTCATACACGACAACTTGGCCGCTTTCCGCACGATATTTCAGATAACTAATTTTAGCCTCATCCGAAATAACCGATATTACAGTACCGTCTACCTCTGACAGCTCCTCAATCGCATCTGCGGCCTCTGCGGTAATATCCAATTCGCCGTCTGCCAGCGCATCCTGGTCAAACTGAATCTCCGTACCGTCCTTCGCTTCATAGGTACCGTCCATAGCATATGCGCTGGAAACAATCATCTGTGCTGCTTGAACTGCCATCAAGCACTCATTCTCCGCATTCTCTTTCCTGGTTTGCTTGACATACCCTACGATAGTCGGAACGAGAATAACCGCGCTGAAAAGGCTCAGTATAACCACAACTGCAATAATAATGATCAGCACAATGGGCCAGATTTTCCGTTTCTTTTTCGGCGGCTGCGGCGGCATTCCGTAAGGATTCGGCATCCCGTTGGGATTCTGCTGCCACTGCGGATTTTGATACGGATACGGATTCGGATTCGGTGCATTCTGATACGGCGGCGGTGTCTGTGCGCCGCGCGGTGCCTGCCCCGGTGCGTAATGATATCCATTCTGATTGCCGTTTGTATTTTGATTCATTTTTTATCCTCTTTTCCTATCCCATCTTCACAAGAGTACTGCAAGGGTGTGCAGTTATTCGCTTTCTGTCTCGTCTGCTTCCGGTGCATCCTCCTGCTGTTTGATTTCTGCCGGCTGTGCAATGGCTGCTTTTGGCAGAATATAGAACATCCGTTTGCCGTCACAGACCAGGTAGAAAGCTTCCATTTCCTGCACCCAGGCATTTTCCAGCAGCACCCGGCTTTCCGGAACCGCAGTTCCATCCTCGGTGACTGCTTCTGCCTGAATCCGCAGCACCTTTCCGTCACAGGAAGCGGTATACTGTTCCCCTTCCAGCTCCCGGACTGCGTCCAGAATCAGCCGCTTTTGCTTGCGCGGATTATACCACAGCATGCAGATTGCCGCCAGACACAGCATCATCAGGAAATAGGCCATTTTATTGCTGGGATCTGTCGCCGCCGATACAATAAACGATACCAGCAGCACAGCAAAAACCAACATCATAATCCGGTTGCGCAGCAGTACATATTTCTTCTGAAATACCGTAAATCCTTCCTGATAATAGTGCCAGTCGATGGTATACGGCTTTGTCTTTTCAAAAACAGGAAGACTGATCGATTCTTTCATAGCGCCTCCTGTTTATACGTCCAGATTTTCGACATACTTGGCGTTCTTTTCAATGAATTCCTTTCGGGGCGCAACCTTGTCGCCCATAAGAATGGTAAAGATTTCGTCTGCCCGTTCTGCATCCTCCATCTCCACCCGAATCATAGAACGTGTCTCCGGGTTCATGGTGGTTTCCCACAGCTGTTCCGAGCTCATTTCACCCAGACCTTTGTATCGCTGTACGCCCACCTTTGCCGTGCTGCCGTCTGCATCTGCAAATTCTGCAATATACCGATCCCGTTCCGGTTCATCAAAGGCATACTTATACTTTTTGCCCTTGGAAACCTTAAAGAGCGGCGGCTGCGCCAGATAGACGTTGCCGTTTGTAATCAGCGGCCGCATAAAGCGGAAGAAGAAGGTCAGCAGCAGGGTACGGATGTGAGAGCCGTCTACATCGGCATCGGCCATAATAATAATCTTGCCGTACCGCAGCTTTTGAATGTCAAAGTCCTCGCCGATGGAAGTTCCCAGCGCCGTAACCACCGGCATCAGCTTTTCATTGCCGTATACCCGGTCGATCCGCGCCTTTTCTACGTTCAGCATTTTGCCCCAGAGGGGGAGAATTGCCTGATACCGCCGGTCTCTTCCTTCCTTGGCGGAACCGCCTGCCGAGTCACCCTCGACAATGTACAGCTCTGTTCCCTCTGTGGATTTTTCCTGACAGTCTGCCAGCTTTCCGGGGAGGGAAGCGCTTTCCATTGCAGACTTGCGCCGTGCGGTTTCTCTTGCTTTTTTTGCTGCTTCCCGGGCATTCTGCGCGGACAGGCTCTTGTCAAAAATTGCCCGTGCCACCGTAGGATTTTCCTCAAAGTAGCTCATGAGCTTATCAAAGACCATTTTTTCGACAAACGGACGCACCGTCGGATTGCCCAGCCGTCCCTTGGTCTGTCCTTCAAATTCGCACTCCGTCAGCTTTACGGAAACAATTGCCGTCAGGCCTTCCCGCACGTCATCGCCCAAAAGACGCGTGCCGTCCTTTAACAGCCCGAACTTTTTGCCGTATTCATTGATCACCTTGGTCAGTGCATTTTTAAAGCCGGTTTCATGGGTACCGCCGTCTGCCGTATGAATGTTGTTGGCAAAGGACAGAATCATTTCATTATAGCTGTCGTTGTATTGCAGCGCCACTTCTGCAAAGGAGTCGCCTTCCATGCCGGAAACATAAATCACATCATCTGACAGTGATTCCAGTCCCCGTTTCTGGTGGAGATATTCTACGAACTGGCGGATACCGCCCTCATAGTGCAGCACTTCACACCGTTCTTGCTCCGGATTCCGCTTATCGGAAAAGACAATCCGGATGCCGGCATTCAGAAAGGCCTGCTCCCGCAGCCGTTTCAGCAATACTTCATAATCATACTCTGTGGTTTCTTCAAAAATCTCCGGATCTGCCTTAAATTCTACGGTTGTTCCGGTTTCTGCCGTATCTCCGATAATGGAAATCGGCTTGTCATAATCGCCCCGGTGGAACTCCTGGTAATGCACGTGTGTACCGTCTTTTACCGTCAGTTTCAGCCACTCCGAAAGGGCATTGACAACGGATGCACCTACACCGTGCAGACCACCGGACACCTTATAGCCGCCGCCGCCGAATTTACCGCCGGCATGCAGAATGGTGTAAACAACGGTTGCTGCAGAAATGCCTTCCTTCGGGTGAATGCCCACCGGAATACCACGGCCGTTGTCGGATACCCGGATTACATTCTCCGGCAGAATATCCACTGTAATTTCGGTACAATAGCCTGCCAAAGCTTCATCAATCGCATTGTCTACAATTTCATAGACCAGGTGATGGAGTCCTTTCGGCCCGGTAGAGCCGATGTACATACCCGGCCGCTTTCGGACTGCCTCCAGTCCCTCCAGCACCTGAATCTGATTTTCGTCATAATTCTGGGCGTTGGGTTTGATTGCCTCTGTCATTTTGCAATTCCTCCAAGTTTTTCTGTCCGCACTGTTTCACGTGAAACAATTTGGACAGGCGTGCACGATATCGCTCCCGACACCGTGCCGGAGACGCATGGTGCGCGTTCCTTTCCGGCATCCATTCCGGTGAAAACGCACAACAGCGCCTTTTTTTACTGTAAATTCCGGCCGAGACCGGCATTTTACCGCCGGTCTCTGCCTTTCTATCGTTTCCATGGGCTTTCGGTGAAACAATCAGCCTTTGCACGGTTGTCTTTGCAGGAAAATTCCGCGTCATTCCGGCAAAGCTTTCTTTTCCGTGACACTTTTTCCGAAAAGATCTGATTTTTCACACCTCTGCACAGACTTTCCACAGTGTTTTCAACAGCTTGTGGAAAACAAAATTTGCCGTACTTTCGGCTGCTTTTCCACTTACTCTGCGATTGTCCCACTTTTCAACAAAAATCGTTTTCCCGCTTTTGGGGAAAGCAGGGACTCCGGGTGACAGGTGGTAACAAAGACCTGCATCTCCCGGACAATGGTGGATACCACCGTCTGTCTGGCCTCGTCCAGCTCGCCCATCACATCATCCAGCAGCACCACCGGCGATTCCTTTTGCCGCTGGCTGTAGATTTGTGCCTGGGAGAGCTTCAGCGTCAGCGCCAGACTCTTTTTCTGCCCCTGGGAGCCGAATTCCTTTGCCGGTTTTCCGTCAATCCAGAGCAGCAGGTCATCCCGGTGCACGCCTGCACCGGTATGACCCAGGAACAGGTCACTCTGAACCCCTTGCTCCATCTTTTCCGTATATTGCTGCAATAGCGCCGGTGTCACCTGTTCGGGAAGGCTTTCCTGTGCATCCTTTCCATAGATACTGGACTGATAGTGCAGGGAAATCTGCTCCTGTCCTCTGGAAATTTCACTGTAAAGGGGCACACAGACGGCCGCAAGACGGCGCACATAGGCGGCGCGCTGTACGGCAATCTCTGCCCCCAGCTTCGCCAGCTGTACATCCCATACCCCCAGCATTGCCGCAGCCTGCTCCGGGGGGAGCTTCTGCTTTAACACAGCGTTTCTCTGCTGCAATACCAGCTGATAGCGCCGCACCAGCGCCAAATGAGGTGCCCGGAGCTGTGCCGTACACAAATCCAGAAAGGAACGCCGCCGTTCCGGGCCGCCGCTGACCAGGGACAAATCCTCCGGGGTAAACACCACGCAGTGAAACACAGAGAAGAGACTGCCGCCCTTCTGCGGCACGTCATTGCACCAGAAGCGCTTTTCCGGGGCACTGCCGCCGGGCGCCATACAGAGGCGCACAGACTGCTCTCTACGGCTGTCCTGAAGCCTTGCCTCCACCTGTAATGCACCGCCGGAGAAGGGGAGATAATCCCGTTCCCGGCTGCCGCGAAAGCTCCGGCATCCGGTAAGCGCCCAGATCGCCTCTAAGAGGTTGGTTTTTCCCTGTGCATTTTCCCCCAGAATCAGATTATAGGCCGGATCCGGCGCAATGGCAACGCCGCGGAGATTTTTAAAACCATCTGCCGTCAGCTGTGTGAGTCTCATGCCTCTTTTGTCACCTTTACCAGAAAGCGGTCAACCTGTACAGTATCTCCCGGATAAATTTTCTTGCCCCGCATGGTACAAACTGCACCGTTCACCTGAACTGCGCCCTGCTGCACCAGTTCCTTTGCGAAACCGCCGGTATCACACAGACCGGCAAACTTTAAAAGAGAATCCAACTTAATAAATTCCGTATGAATTCCCACTGTTACAGTTTCTTCTGCTGCCATTCCTTTTTCCTCCTGGATGGTTTGGGTTTCCTCTGCGACCTCTGAATCCCGCGTTTTTTCGCCGAATCTTCGCCGCTTTTCAGAAACACCCGTTCCGTATTTTGTGGAAACACGTGCTGCATTTTTTCCATTTTGCAGACCGTGCCGAGATCCATTTTCCTGAAAAATACCGGGCAGCGCTTATTACTGCCGCAGCTGAATGGGCATCAGCAAAAACAGGAAGCTTTCGCCCTGAGGCGGCACCAGCGTTGCCACCCGGTTGCCGCCAGTGAGCTGAATCTTTACCTGATCGCAGTCTGCGGCGCGTACAGCCTCCAGCAAAAAACGGTTGTCAAAGCCGATGGTAACATCCGGGCCGCTGATCTGTGCCGGAATCTTGTCGTGAATTTCACCAATGCCGGTTTTGCACCAGATTTCCAGTGCGCCGCCGGAAAAAGTACAGCGTACCGGGGCATTATATTTGCCGCTGATCAGCAGAGAGCAACGCTCCAGACACCGGGTGAGTTCCACCGTATCCATGAGCACCTCAGTCTCATGCTGATTGGGAATGCTGCTCCGGTAATTGTGAAATTCCCCTTCCAGCAGACGGGAAAACACGGTATACCCATTAAATTCAAATACCACATACCGCCGGTCTGCGGAGATATCGCACAGATCCTCTGCATCATCCTTCAGCATATTGGCCACTTCCAGAAGGGTACGCTTTGGCACTACAAACCGGAAGTTTTCCGCACTGGAAATCGGTTCCTGCCGAACAGCCAGACGATATCCGTCAATGGCTGCCACATGGAGCACGTCCTGTTCCACCTCAAACAATTCTCCGGTCAGCACCGGCTTTGCCTCACTGGTGGAAGCTGCATAGCTGGTCTGACGAATCATGGAATTCAACACAGACTGTTCAATTTGCATGCCGGACTGCATGCTGAGATTGGGCAGGGAGGGGTATTCCTCCGCAGACATGGCGGAAATCTGGAACTGTGTGGCATCGCAAGTCATGCGCACCCCATAATTTTCATCCACTTCCATCTGTACCCGTTCCCCGGAAAACCGCCGTACTGCCTCACTTAGCAGCCGCGGCAAAATGACAAATTCCCCGGAGTCCTCGGATTCTACCTCAATTGTACGCTGAATGCCGAATTCCAGATCATAGCCGGTGAGTTCCAGCATGTCATGATCCAGCCGCAGCTTCAGCCGTTCCAGCTCCGGGATCGTCGATTTCTGCGCAACACCCTTTGCCACATGGGTAATTGCCGCATAAAATACCTGCCGGTTGCAGGAAAATTGTATTTTCGTCATAAATATGCATCCTTTCTGCATGGATAACGCTTTTGATTGCACTTCTTTTCTATGGCACGTCCCACGAAAAAATGCCTGAATTTCCATCCTTTCTTTCATTCTGTCCTTCTCTCGAGAACACTTCCTATCTGTCCTCATGCTGCGGACATACCAGAGGATGGCAACGCAGCCGACTCTATTTGAAAAAAGATGCAGCGAAAGCTGCAAATCACAGAATACAAAGAAAAAATAAAATAGTAGTAGTAATAGGGATCCGGAAAATGTGGAAACCGTCCATATTCCGGGGTTTTGCGAGCATTTTATTCCACAGTGCATGCGTTAAGAATTTCCGGAAAAGTGCAAACTTTCCCTTTCCGTGGAAACTGTTGAAATTCGTGGAGTGGATTTGCAAAATAAGTGGAAAATTTCGTGGAAACTGCATCTTCTCCGCATTCCACATTCCACACACTGTGGAAACCGGATTTTCCCTTTCTCAACACGCCCTTGTGGAAACCAAATCCGGAGATATCTTTTTTCTGGGACGGGAAGGGAAAACTTTTTTCATTCTGACTTTTCCACAACCTGTTGAAACTGCTGTGGAAAACCGTACTTTTTCTGTGCAATTCTGTGGATATGCCAAACTGGCCCGCATCATTTCCCCAATTTCCACTGTGCAAACTTCGTGGAAAATCAAAGTACCATCAGGCGTGACTCTTGCTGCGAATGTTCTTGATGATATCCTCTACCAGCTGCTTTAAATGTTCGTCGTGTTTCATTGCTGTTTCAATATTGCTGATGGAATAAACAATAGTAGAATGGTCTCTGCCGCCGAATTCCGTGCCAATGGCCTGAAGCGGCATCTGGGTAATTTCCCGTACCACATAGATGGCCACTTTTCGGGCGGTAGAAATCTGGCTGGAGCGCTTGCTGCTGCGGATATCTTCCGGAGAAACGCCGTAGACATCTGCCACTTCCACAATAATTTTCTCTACGGTAATGGGTACCGGCTGATCATCGCTGAGAATATCCTTAATGACGCTCTGTGCCATGGAGATAGACGGGGGCGAACCGGCCAGATGCTTGAGGGCTTTCAGCTTTTTTACCGCGCCTTCCAGCTGACGGATGTTGGTTTTCAGGCGATTTGCGATAAATTCCGACACATCGTCCGGGATGTACAGATCCAGCAGCTCTGCCTTCCGGCGGATAATGGCAATCCGGGTTTCAAAGTCCGGTGTGGTGATGTCAGTAATCAGACCCCATTCAAACCGGCTCCGGATTCGTTCTTCCAGAGTTTTCAGCTCCTTCGGCGGCTTATCTGATGTAATGACAATCTGCTTGCCCTCTGCATGGAGCTTGTTGAAGGTATGGAAGAATTCTTCCTGCATCCGCTCTTTGTTGCTGAAGAACTGGATATCGTCAATGAGCAGCACGTCCGCGTTCCGGTATTTGTCGTGGAACCGTGCGGTATTGCCGTCATTGATGCTGGAAATCAGGTCGTTGCCGAATTCTTCGCTGGTAACATAAATAATCTTGTATCCCGGGTGATTCTGGTGCACCTCATGGGCAATGGCATGCATCAGATGGGTTTTTCCCAGTCCGGAGGGGCCGTAGATAAACAGCGGGTTGTAATTCTTCCCCGGATCCTTTGCCACTGCGGTGCAGGCTGCATAGGCGAATTCATTGGAACCACCTACAATGAAGGTGGAGAAGGTGTATTCATAATTTGCCCCTTCAAAGCTGTGCTCCAGCTCCTCGTGGCGGCGTACAATTTCGTCGTAATTCTGGGATTTCTGGGGATCCAGGTTCGGCTGTGCGCCGGATTCCTCCACCTGGATTTCCAAATGAATTTCAAAGCCCAGCGTGCTGAGAAAGGCTTCCTTCAGCAGAGATTCGTAGTTGTTGAGAATAACATCCCGCTGGAATTCAGACTGTACCGTAAACAGTGCAGTCGTGCCGTCCAGATGTACCGGGGTGAGCGCATCAATCCAGAGTTTTACCGCAACTTCCGGGATATTTCCTTTTTCCAGGCAATACCGTTTCACCAGGGCAAACACTTCGTCAAATGAGTTCATATCGGGCGAGTCCTCCTTTATTTCTGAAAAATCCCAGGCCGCAGCGGCAGCCGCCTCCAGCCTGTGATTTTGATTTCTTTTTGCCGCAGCAAAAAAGTGCAGTGGAATTTGCTGCGCGGCGTTTTCCGCGCCTGTTTCAACAGACACGTATACTATAATAGTATACCATATTCATTGTTGAAAATCAAGACCCTTCTGTGGAAAACTTCGGGTTTTCTCTGAAATTTCCCTGTGGAATTTGTGGATAAGCCCTTGTGCAAAAGGTGGAAAACCCTTTTCCCCGAAAAAAGGGCACAGAAGGGGACTTCTCTCACCGGAACCGGCCGGCACTGCGCACTCCGGGCGGCAGAAAGCCTGCGGAAAGGGGACACGCGTGGAAAATCCGTGGAAAATAAAAAAATCTCTTGACAAACCGGATGGGATCGGTTATAATATATTGTAAATGGATTCGTGCGGGCTGCCTCGTAAGAATCCAGCAGCCTGCGCGGAGCCTTTTTGGTTTCGCCGAAAGAGAAGGGAGGTTACTGTCTTGAAGAGAACATATCAGCCGAAGAAGATTCATCGGAAAAAGGTGCATGGCTTCCGGAAGAGAATGGCCACTGCGAACGGTAGAAAGGTTTTAGCTCGCAGAAGAGCACGGGGCAGAGCAAGACTGAGCCACTGATCGAAGTCGGACCACAACGCCATTGGTTTGTGGTCTTTTGTTTTTTCGAGGAGCGTATCCCGGATTCGTACTGTCTGACGTGCCGATTGGAAAAACACCTACCGGCGGCAAGCAGGTAGGGTGGTTCTGTGTCGGTGCCAATGACAGGGGGACGAAGCCGGGATACGCTTTTTTCTTGAAAACAGCAGAAGAAAAACCCTTGCTGCCCTTGGATTTCAGGGGGGGCAGCAGGCAGATGATCAGAGGGCGTGCCGGGAGAAGGTGCCTTTTGCCGCCTTTGGCGGACAAGGCTGTATTTTCCGCGGCGCGCCGGTAAAGTTGGAGTGCATGCCATGCAGAAAACGTATATTCTCAATCAAAACCGTGATTTTTTACAATTGTACAGGCGTGGAAAAAAATTCGTTTCCCCCTATGTTGTGATTTATGTCAGAAAGACACGGCGCCGGTATAACCGGCTGGGAATAACCGTTGGCAAGAAAGTAGGAGGGGCGGTTCAGCGGAACCGTGCCCGGCGCATTATACGGCAGGCTTACCGGGAGACAGAGTCTATGTTTCCTACCGGGCTGGATCTGGTGATTGTGGCACTGCCGTCTATTGTGGGCATTTCGTCCACAAAACTGCGTGACTATCTGGCCGGGAGCGGACTGAGCCGCATCCGGCGATGGATGGAACCGCCGTCGGAGGGGGGAAAACCGGATTGAGGTACCTCGCGGCGGCACTGATCCGTCTATACCAGCGGTTTTCCCGACTGACACCGGCTGTATGCCGGTTTTATCCGACCTGTTCCTGTTATGCGCATACTGCAATCCTGCGGTTTGGACTACTGCGGGGCGGCTTTTTGGCCGTGCGGCGTCTGCTGCGGTGTCATCCGTGGAATCCCGGCGGAATTGATCCGGTGCCGGATCATCTGGAACCGCCCCGGATTCCCTTTCCCGGCACCCGGCAGCAACATATTCTACGCAACAGAAAGGGTTAAAAAATAATATGGATTTTTTATATGATCTGTGTGGTAAGCCGTTTGGCTGGATCATGCGTCTGATCTATGACCTGGTGGACAACTATGCGCTGGCGATTTTGCTGTTCACCATCATTACGAAACTGATTTTGTTTCCGATTTCGTACAAGCAGCAGCTGAATACCGCCAGAATGCAGCGGCTGAACCCCAAGCTGGAAAAACTCCGGCAGAAGTACAAAAGCGAACCGCAAAAGCTCCAGGAAGCACAGATGCAGCTGTATCAGGAGGAAAATATCAATCCCGGCGCATCCTGCCTGCCTATGTTTTTGCAGTTCTTTATCCTGTTCGGCATTCTGGATGTTGTTTATAAGCCGCTGTCCTATATCTTAAAGGTGAAAGACAGCGTGATCTCCAGCGCATTTGAAATTGTGCAGAAGATTGATCCGGATCTGGCGAAACAGGGCACCAGCCTGCGGCGTGAGCTGACCGTACTGACAGCACACCACGATCACGCATCGGATTTCCTGGATACCTTTGGAGACAGCCTCTCCGCACAGGTTTCCGAGTTCTATGACAAGTTTAACCTGTTCGGCCTGAATCTGGGGAGCATCCCCACCTGGCATCCGGATTCCTGGACACCCACTGCAATCGGCCTGTTCATGATTCCGATTCTGTCCGGTGTCTTGCAGCTGATCCTGACGATCTATATGCAGGTCGTACAGAAGAAGCGGAATCCGGGCATGAAGGGCATGGGCTGCATGAACGGTATGCTCTATATCATGCCGATTTTCTCCGTCTGGTTTGCCTTCCAGGTACCGGCCGGCGTTGGTTTCTACTGGGTTTGCTCTTCCTTCTTCTCCCTGCTCCAGACCATTGGTCTGAACCTCTATTTCACCCCGAAGCGGACAGAAGAACTCTGCGAAAAGCAGAATAAGAAGATGCAGAAGAAGTATGCCAACGGCAAAAAGAGCTTCATGCAGAAGATGATGGGCGCACAGGAACTGTCTGAAGGCCAGCAGAAGCGGGCACGCTATGAAGAAGACACCAAGGATATGTCCCGGAACGAACTCTCCAAGTACAATCAACAGGTACTGAAGGATGCCAGAAAGCATATGGCAGAAAAATACGGGGAATCCTATGACGAAAGCGAAACCGACAGCAAGGAAGAGAAAAAGTAAGCATCTGCATCTGAAATGCAGATTGGAACGCGCAGACAGAAAAGAAGATCTGTTTTCACAGGAAATGTGCGGCGATTGACTGCATACTGCGTAAAGAGAAAAATAAGTGCGGAAATAGAAGCTCCGCAGAAATGGAAAGGGATGAGCACGGTTATGAAAGAGATTTTTACAGCCAAAACGATTGAAGAAGCAAAGCAGATGGCCTCTGCAAAATTTGGCGTATCCGTGGATTATATAGTGTTCCGTATCCTGGAAGAACCGAAAAAGTCATTGTTTGGGAAAGTAAAACGGGAGGCACAGGTAGAGGCTTCCTATGAGCCGGTAGAAGAAGTCGCTCCGGCTCCGGCAGCAGTGCCGGAAGAGACCCCGGCGGCACCGGCTCCTGCAATGGCAGAAACCGCGCCGGCAGCAGCAAAGCCTGCGGAAACAGAAAAGCACGTTTCCACACGGGGCATTGAATCAGAAGCAGTCGAAAAGATTCTGACAGATGCGGATATGTCCGAAAATCTGAGACATGCCAAGGCATATGTACAGAACATTTATCGGGAAATGGGCATTGAGACCGAAATTACCGTCATGCAGACCGCAAACGGCGTCCGCATGGAAATCTCCAGCCAGAACAAGAGCGGCACCATCATCGGCCGCCGGGGCGAAACGCTGGATTCCATTCAGTACCTGGCCTCGATTCTGGTCAATAAGGACAGCGAAACCTACTGCCGCCTGCTCCTGGACAGCAACGGCTATCGGGAAAAGCGCCGCAAGACACTGGAACAGCTGGCAGAAAAGATTGCACGGAGCGTACTGCGCACCGGACGTTCTACCACACTGGAACCGATGAACCCCTATGAGCGACGGATCATTCACAGCCGGATCGCGGAGATTGACGGCGTTACCTCCCGGAGCGTGGGAGAAGACCCGTACCGGAAGGTTGTGGTTTCTTCTGTCAACGGCCGCCGGCAGGGCGGAAACCGGGGCGGCCGGAACGGCCAGAACCACGGCGGAAAGCGCCCGTATCGGGAGCGCGGCCCGGAGGACTTCAAGCGTAAGAATCTGGACTCCATGAAGACCAGCTTTGAACGGGATTATAAGAAGCCGAAGCCGGAGGACGAGCTGAACGCCGGCCTGTACGGAAAGATCGAGTTTTAACGTGATGTTTCACGTGAAACAATCCACAAAATGAAAAAACGGGCTGCACGGAATTCGGCAGCCCGTTTTTTGGAAGAAAAGGAGAAATTGCATGAAAACCATTGCAGCCATTGCAACGCCCCATGCCGCCGGCGGAATTGCGGTTGTCCGGGTATCCGGCCCGAAGGCGCTGTCCATTGCCGGAGCATGCTTTCGCAGCGTATCCGGAAAGCAGCCGGCAGAAATGGAGGGCTATACCTGTACCTACGGCACTTTCTGCACCCCGGACGGCAAAGAACTGGATGACGGCATCCTTACCGTCTTTCGCGCCCCCCACAGCTACACCGGAGAGGACGTAGCAGAGCTTTCCTGCCATGGGGGACTGTATGTCACCGGACAGCTGCTGGAGGCGCTTCTGGCCGCCGGAGCCGCCCCTGCGGAGCCGGGAGAGTTCACTAAGCGTGCTTTTCTCTCCGGCAAAATGACACTGACACAGGCCGAGGCCGTGATGGATGTCATCGGCGCCGCCGGCCAGCGGGAGCTTTCCTTTGCCCGCGCCCAGCAAAACGGTGCCCTGTTCCGCCGTGTGCAGCAGATTTCCCAGGGGCTTGTCCGCAGCCTGGGGGATCTGGCCGCCTGGGCCGACTATCCGGAGGATGAAATCCCTGCCGTTACGCCGGAGAGCCTGGAGGCCTCTCTGCGGCCGGTTGTGACACAGCTGGAAGAAACCCTTGCCACCTACACCTACGGCCGGATTCTCCGCTCCGGGGTGTCTGCGGTGATTGTGGGAAAGCCCAATGTGGGAAAATCCACCCTCTTCAATCTGCTCTCCGGCTGTAACCGGAGCATTGTCACAGAGATTGCCGGCACCACCCGTGACGTGGTGGAAGAAGAAATCCGCCTGGGGAATGTGACTCTGCGCCTGTGGGACACCGCCGGACTCCGGGAAACCCAGGATGTCATTGAACAGATGGGCGTGCAGATTGCAGAGGAACGGCTCCGCCAGGCAGATCTGATTCTGGCGGTGTTTGATACTGCGCGGCCGCTGGATGCAGACGACCGCCGCATGATGGAACAGCTTCCGGCGCAGCAGCCGGTGATTGCCATTGCCAATAAGTCCGACCAGACCGCCCGGCTGGATCTGGAACAGCTGCAAAAGCGGTTTTCCTATGTGATTCCCATGACGGCAAAGGACGGAGACGGCCTGGAAGCCCTCCGCCAGGCGGTGGAACAGCTGTTCTACACGGAGCAGGTCACCCCGGAACTGGGAATCGTCTCCAACGCCCGGCAAAAGCAATGCCTGGAGCAGGCAAAGGAGCAGATTCAGCTGGCGCTGGATGCGCTGGCACAGGGGGAACTACTGGATGCCGTTACTGTGCTCCTGGAAGAGGCCGCCGATTCCCTGCTCTCCCTCACCGGAGAGCGGGTGTCTGAGGCCGTGGTGGATGATGTGTTCTCCCGGTTCTGCGTGGGAAAATAATTGCCTTGACAAATTCGGTACAAATAGAGTATAATAAAAACGCACCTAGAATGAGGTGCGTTTTTTACTGAATTGATGGAAAAGCCTCCGCTTTGGGGGCTTTTTTAAGAGCCTGTTTCGGCATATGGCTGTATGAAAATGCACATATCGGCCGAAACAGCGGTTATTGCAAAAAAGGATGGTTCTATCATGTATCATATGGGAGAATATGAAGTCGCGGTTGTCGGCGCCGGACACGCTGGTGTAGAAGCAGCACTTGCCTCTGCACGGCTGGGCTGCCGTACTGTATTGTTTACCATTTCCCTGGATCAGATTGCCAATATGCCCTGTAATCCGTCTATTGGCGGCACGGCAAAGGGACATCTGGTACGGGAAATTGACGCTCTGGGCGGTGAAATGGGAAAAGGGGCAGATGCCTGCTTTTTGCAGAGCCGGATGCTGAACCGGGGCAAAGGGCCGGCGGTGCACAGCCTTCGGGTGCAGGCCGACCGGGTGCAGTATCACAATTATATGAAGCACGTCTGTGAGAATACCCCCAACCTGGAGATCAAGCAGGCAGAGGTCGCCGAAATTCAGACGGAAAACGGCCGTGTCACCGGGGTTGTCACAGCACTGGGGGCACAGTATACCGTCTCCGCCGTGGTAATTGCCACGGGAACCTACTTAAACGGCCGGATTCACGTGGGACAGGTTTCCTATGAAAGCGGCCCGGATGCCGCCCTGCCCAGCCGCCCTCTGGGGAAAAATCTCAGCGATCTGGGGCTGCGGATGCGCCGCTTTAAAACCGGAACCCCCTGCCGGGTGCATCGGCGGAGCATTGACTTTGACGCTATGGAGCGTCAGGACGGAGACGATTCCATCACGCCGTTTTCCTTTGCCACCAATCCCAGCGGCCTGAAAAATCAGGTTTCCTGCTATATCACCTATACCAATGCGGAAACACACCGGATTATCAAGGAAAATCTCCACCGTTCGCCCCTGTTTTCCGGCCAGATTGAGGGAATCGGCCCACGCTACTGTCCCTCTATTGAAACAAAAATTGTACGGTTTGCGGACAAGCCCCGGCATCAGCTTTTTGTAGAGCCAATGGGACTCCAGACCGAGGAATATTACTTGCAGGGCATGTCCTCCTCTCTGCCGGAGGATGTCCAGCTGGCCTTTCTCCGCACCATTCGCGGCCTGGAGCATGTAGAAATCATGCGCCCGGCCTATGCCATCGAGTATGACTGTGTAGATCCCACAGAGCTGCGCGCCACCCTGGAATCCAAAAAGATTCACGGTCTGTACGGTGCCGGCCAGTTTAACGGCAGCTCCGGCTATGAGGAGGCCGCCGCACAGGGGCTGGTGGCCGGCATCAACGCCGCCCTTGCCGTGCAGAAAAAGGAACCGTTCCTGCTGGATCGCGCCTCTTCTTATATCGGCACACTGGTAGATGATCTGGTGACAAAGGGCTGTGAGGATCCGTACCGGATGATGACCTCCCGGAGCGAATACCGGCTGATTCTCCGCCAGGATAACGCTGACCAGCGCCTGATGCCTCTGGGATATCAGCTGGGACTGATTTCAGAGGAGCGCTACGCCGCCATGACGGAAAAATACAATCAGGTTGCACAGGAAAAACGGCGTGTCGAAAAGACCAATCTGGCGCCTTCTCCGGCGCTGAATGCCTTCCTGGAAGCCCACGACACCGCGCCGCTGTCCACCGGATGCAAGGTTGCCGACCTGATTCGCCGGCCGCAGCTCAACTATGCGCTGACTGCCCCCTTTGACGAACAGCGTCCCCAGCTGCCGGATGTAGTAGGGGAGCAGGTGGAAATTCAGATTAAGTATGACGGCTATATTTCCAAGCAGCTGGCACAGATTGAGCGCATGCGCAAGCTGGAAAACCGGAAGCTGCCGGAGAATCTGGACTACACCACCGTGCGCGGCCTGCGTCTGGAAGCCGCCGAAAAGCTGAACGCCCACCGTCCCCAGAATCTGGGACAGGCCAGCCGGATTTCCGGAGTTTCCCCGGCAGATATTTCCGTGCTCATGGTGTGGGATACCGCACAGGAACAACAGGAAGGAGCCGCTCTATGACGTTTTCGGAAGCCAAAGCGCTGTTTGAAAGCCAGCAGCTGCCGCTGTGTGAGACCCATTACCGCCAGTTTCAGATCTACCTGGAAACCCTGGTAGAAACCAATCGGTATATGAATCTCACTGCAATCACCGACCCGGCAGAGGTCTGGGCGAAGCATTTTCTGGACAGCGCAATGCTGCTGCGCCAGATTTCCATTCCCTTAGGCGGTTCTGTGCTGGATGTGGGCACGGGTGCCGGCTTTCCCGGTATGGTCATTGCCATTCTCCGGCCGGATCTCCGCGTCACCCTTTTGGACAGCCTCCAAAAGCGTGTGACCTTCCTGGAAGAAACTGCCGCCGCCCTGGGCGTGTCCCAGCAGGTGACATGCATCCACAGCCGGGCAGAGGATGCGGCAAAGCTGCCCCGTTACCGGGAGCAGTTCGACCTGGTGACGGCGCGCGCCGTGGCAGAACTGCCGGTTCTCACGGAATACTGCCTGCCGTTTGCTGCTGTGGGCGGTGTGTTTGCCGCTATGAAAGGCCCCTCTGAACATGCGGGCCATGCGGAAGCCGCCGCGGAAATTCTGGGCGGTGATCAGCCGGAGGAGATCTCCTACTGCCTGGATGCTGTAGGGGAGCGCCGCATTATTCGCATCCGGAAGCGCGCCGCCACACCGGAAAAATACCCCCGGCGCAGCGACAAGATCAAAAAGAATCCACTGCAATAATAAAGATGCAAAGAGAACGTTTTCCACAAAATCGTCCTGTGAAAAACGTTTTTTGCTGCACAAAATTCTTCACAACAGCATTTCCACAGTTTTCAACAAAGGAAAAAACCACACAAAAAAATCCACGGAAACCATCGCAGTTTCCGTGGATTTTTCTTTTTTAGTTTTCCACAACGGAAAATTTTGCTGTGGAAAACTTAGTTTAGAACCAGTTTATTCCGGACGAATGCAGTCGGTGAACATATACCGCTGGAGCGGTTCCGGAATCCGAACAGAGCCGTCTTCGTTCAGGTTGTTTTCCAGGAACGCAATCAGCATACGAGGCGGCGCAACTACAGTATTGTTCAGCGTGTGTGCAAAATACTTGTTGCCGTCCTTGCCCTTGATGCGGATGCCCAGCCGTCTTGCCTGTGCATCGCCCAGGTTGGAGCAGCTGCCCACTTCGAAGTACTTCTTCTGACGGGGAGACCATGCTTCTACGTCCAGGCTCTTGACCTTCAGATCTGCCAGGTCGCCGGAGCAGCATTCCAGTGTCCGTACCGGAATATCCAGGCTCCGGAAGAACTCTACGGTATAGCCGTACATCTTGTGGAACCAGTCCATGCTCTCTTCCGGCTTGCAGACCACGATCATTTCCTGCTTTTCAAACTGGTGAATCCGGTATACGCCGCGCTCTTCAATGCCGTGCGCGCCGACTTCCTTCCGGAAGCACGGAGAATAGCTGGTCAGTGTCTGAGGCAGCTTTTCTTCCGGCAGAATGGTGTCGATAAATTTACCAATCATAGAGTGCTCACTGGTACCGATCAGGTACAGATCCTCGCCCTCAATCTTGTACATCATGCCTTCCATTTCAGCAAAGGACATTACACCGGTTACCACATTGCTGCGGATCATAAACGGCGGAATGTAGTAGGTAAAGCCCTTGTTGATCATAAAGTCACGGGCATATGCCAGAATGGAGGAGTGCAGCCGTGCAATATCGCCGCACAGATAGTAGAAGCCGTTGCCGCTGGTGTCTCTGGCTGCATCAATGTCGATGCCGTGGAGCTTTTCCATAATATCCACGTGATACGGCACCTCAAAATCCGGAACAACCGGCTCGCCGAAGCGCTCTACTTCCACATTTTCAGAGTCATCCTTGCCGATGGGCACAGAATCGTCAATAAAGTTCGGGATTACCAGCATAATCTTCCGGATTTTCTCAGAAAGCTCGGTTTCCTGCTTTTCCAGTGCGTCCAGCTGATCGCCGATTGCGCCGACCTCTGCCTTTACAGCTTCAGCCTCATCCTTTTTGCCCTGTCCCATAAGTGCGCCGATCTTCTTGCTGATGGACTTTCGCTGGCTGCGAAGCTCGTCACCCTTAACCTTGGCTTCCCGGAACTGCTTGTCCAGTTCTACTACTTCGTCTACCAGAGGCAGCTTTTCGTCCTGGAATTTCTTCCGGATATTTTCCTTGACTTTTTCCGGATCATTCCGGATCCATTTCATATCAATCATGATTTTTTTCCTTCCTTTTCTATGCTGTGCGGGAAAATCCCGCAGAATTCACTTTATTTTGTTTCACGTGAAACAAGCCTGAGGGGACTTTTACTCTCTGGTCAGACGCTGCGCCAGTGCTGCCAGATCGTCCTTATCGTAAAATTCCAGATTCAGGGTGCCCTTGTTCTTGCCCCGCGTCACCGAAACGCGCCGTCCCAGCCGGCTTTCCAGACTGATTTCGATTTCGGTGTAGAAGCTGTCCTCCCGGTGCCGCAGAGCCGGTTCTGCCTGCTTTGCCTCGCCGGAAGCAATTTTTTCCACTGCCCGAACTGTCAGCTTGCCGTCTGCCGCCTTTGCCGCAGTTTCCGCGAGCAGCTTTTCATCAGAAATCCCCAGCAGCGCCCGTGCGTGTCCGGCACTCAGGCTGCCGTCCTGCACTAGAGCTTTCACCTGTTCCGGGAGCTTCAGCAGCCGCAGGGAATTGGCAATGGCACTCCGGGATTTCCCCACATGCTTCGCCACCTCCTCCTGGGTCATGCCGCATTTTTCCATGAGCTGGGCATATCCCCCGGCCTCTTCCATGGGGTTTAAGTTCTCCCGCTGGAGGTTCTCGATCAGGGCAATGGCCATGGTCTCTTCGTCAGACAGATCCCGGATCACCACCGGAACCTCGTCCAGTCCCAGCATCCGCGCGGCGCGCCAGCGGCGTTCCCCGGCCACAATCTGATAATTCAGTCCCAGCGGACGCACCAGAATGGGCTGAATCATGCCGTACTGCTGAATGGAGTCCGCCAGTGTCTGAATGGCTTCTTCGCTGAACTGCTTTCGGGGCTGATCCCGGTTGGGTTCCAGCTCAGAGAGCCGCAGTGTTTTTTTTACCTGCACATCGGCGGTGTTTTCGTCATAGAGAAAGTCCAGGCCGCTGCCCAGTCCGCCTATTGTCATGAGTCCTCACGCTCCCTTTTCCGTCCGAATACCATCATGCGCCGCTTTTTCTCCGGCGGCTTTTCGCCCAGCAGCTCCAGTCCCAGCATCATATAGGCCTCTGCGCCCTTGGACAGCCGGTCATAGTACATTACCGGACGGCCGTGACTAGGCGCTTCTGACAGTCGGACATTCCGCGGAATTTTGGTCTGAAAGACCTTTCCCGGAAAATATTTTTCCACTTCTTCCTCTACCTGCCGGGAGACGTTCAGCCGCGCGTCAAACATCACAAAGAGAATGCCGCAGATATCCAGTGTCGGGTTGTAGTTGCTCCGTACCACTTTAATGGTATTGGTCAGCTGAGACAGACCTTCCAGGGCGTAAAACTCCGCCAGCATGGGGATAATCAGCTGATCTGCGGCAACCAGACCGTTCATGGTCAGGAGTCCCAGTGCCGGGGGACAGTCGATCAGGATGTAGTCATAGTCCATTTTACAGGTCAGAATCTGCATTTTCAGCCGGTTCATCCGGTTTTCCATGGCGGACAGTTCCAGCTCTGCGCCGGCCAGGGTGTTCCGCGCCGGAAGGATGCTGACATTTTCAAAATCCGTGCGGATAATTCCTTCCTGAATGCTGTTTTTTCCGCTGAGCACCTCATAGGATGACACCGCCAGATGTTTTTTCTTGATGCCCAGACCAGTCGTTGTGTTGCCCTGGGGGTCGATATCCACACAGAGCACCCGTTTGCCGCGGGAACCGAGGTAAGCACCCAGATTCACTACAGTTGTGGATTTTCCCACGCCGCCCTTCTGGTTGGCAACTGCATACACCATACTCACGCTGTATCTTCCTTTCCGTTTTTTCATCGGACGTACCTGTGCCGCTGCACAGTTCCCGATTTCCTCACAGATTCCCAGAACCTGTGGCATGTACCATTTTATTATAGCATGATTCTTGCCGGATGTAAAGGCTTCCTGCAAATTTTTTGGGTAATCCGCGCACCATGGTGTTTCACGTGAAACATTTTCCAGCCAGACACTGACATTCCTGGATACAACACCGGATTTCCGGAATCCAGGCAGAAAAAAGCCGGCAGTACTTCACCTCTGAAATACTGCCGGCTTGTCTGATATACTCAGCGCCGCTCGCCAATGGGAATCCGCACCCGGTACTCGATATAGTCCTCCCGCTGAATTTTCTGGGAATCCGCCGCAATTCCGGCGGCCTGCATGGTTTCCACTGCCTTGGCAATGGTGTTGACGAAAATCCGCACATTCTGGAACACCTTGCTTCGCTTTTTATAGCTTTCCCTGGTCTTTCGCTGCCCGATCATCTCCTCCACGGCGGCCTCGGTTTTCTCCACATTCAGGTTGTATTTTACCGTCTTTTCCAAAACCGCCAGCCGCTCCGAAGGCGCCGCCAGCCGCAGCAGCGCCCGTGCATGCCGCTCCGTCAGATTGTACTTCATAATGATTTCCCGTTCCTCCGGCGTAAGCCGCAGGAGCCGCAGCTTGTTGGCAATGGTGCTCTGCGCCTTTCCCAGCTTTGCGGCAGCGTCCTCCTGAGTCATACCATAATATGTAATCAGCTTTTCAATGGCACTGGCCTCGTCAAAAAAGGACAAATCCTGCCGCTGAATATTTTCCACCAGTGCCATAATCGCGGAATTTCGGGAGCTGATCTCCAATACAATACAAGGTACGGCCGTAAGCCCTGCCAGCTTTGCCGCCCGGAGCCGCCGCTCTCCGGCCACCAGCTCATAGCTGCCGTTGCTGCCCCTGCGCACGGTTAAAGGCTGTAGAATGCCATTTTGCGCAATGCTCTCTGCCAGAGACTGCATGTCCGCCAGATCAAATTCCGTCCGGGGCTGATGGGGATTGGGGGTGATTTCCCCTACCTCCACCTCCACAATGCGGTTGATGGGCTTTTCCCGTGTAAATGTTAAAAATCCTGCCATATCTGTTTCCTTTCACGCGCCTGGACAGACGGAAAGCGCTTATTTAATCCTTCCGGCACGCTGCCTGTCCATGAGAACACTTCCTGTAACTCTATTGTAGCAGATTCCGGAAATGTCCGCCAGCCAAAAATTCCTTGGTTTTTTCTGAAAATCCCGGATATTCCGGGAATAATCCGGCCGGAAGGAAATAATTTCCCCGGAAATGACAGGATTTATGGTCGCATTCCGTCAGATTCTGCGATATTTTTTTCCGGCGGAAAATCCGCTCCGTCCGACAAAAATCCCCCTATCTGAAAATGCTGTGAAAATCGTGAAAAAACGGAAAAAGGACTTGCAAGAACCCGGAAAATATAGTATAATGTAGAATAGTATATTTGTTTGTATGGCACAGAAATTCTGAAAAAATGCCTAAGAACTTGTACAATACTCTCTGAGAAACTCCGGCCAGAAGGCCGGACACCATTATGAAAGTGAGGAAAATCCTATGTCATTTTTCGATAAACTGGGAAAAACCGTAACCGACACCGCCAATTCCGTGGTAGAAAAGACCAAAAGCTCTACCGATACCATTCGCCTGAATAACCGGATCAGCGAGGAAGAGCGGAACATCAACGCCGCATTTCTTTCCATCGGCAAGAAATATGTAGAACTGCACCCCAATGATGCCGAAGCTGCCTACAGCGAATACCTGGACACCATTGTTCAGTCTCAGCAGAAGATCGCAGAGTACCAGGAACAGATCCGGAAGAACAAGCACCTGCTGCTGTGCAAGAACTGCGGCGCCGAGATTCCGGAAGCCGTGCTGTTCTGCACCAAGTGTGGCACCGAAAACCCGGTAGGAAAGCGGATGGCAGAAGAGCGTGCTGCAAGGGAAGCCGCAGAACGGGCTGCAATGCAGCAGGCCGCCGCAGCCCAGCAGTCCGCTGCTGCCGCTGCCGGTGAAGTCTGCCCCAACTGCGGCAAGCCCAAGATACCGGGCGCAATGTTCTGCACCAGCTGCGGCATGCGCTATGTCACCCCTCAGGCTGCCGCACCGGCTGCCGTACCGACTCCGGTGCCTGTACCGGTTCCGGCAGCAGCTCCGGCTCCGGAAACCGCTTCCACCCCGACAGAAGCCCCTGCCGCTGCTCCGGAAAAAACCTGCCCGGCCTGCGGCCACGCTGTTCCGGAGGGCAACAAGTTCTGCATCAACTGCGGCGCTGCCCTGGAAGCAGCTCCGGCTCCCGCAGCCGAAGCCCCGGCAGAACAGGTTTGCCCCAATTGCGGCAAGTCCATCCCGGCCGGCAATAAATTCTGCACCGGCTGCGGCACAAAGCTCTGAGAACCCGGTTTCGCTGCAAAATTGAAACGCATTCTATCGAAATATTTATAAGGAGAAAAATATACATGATTTGTAAAAACTGCGGATTTGACATTACCGGCGGAGAATCCTTCTGCCCGAACTGCGGTGCTGCCACAGCAGGCGCACCCTCCCAGCCCACAGGCAACCCGATCCCAAGCCCCATCCCGTCCCCGATTCCCACGCCGGCTTCCGCGAATCCCGGTGCTGGGGCGACCACTGCTCTGCCGCCCCAGGATGCTCCCGGCTTTGGCGGCCCGGTTCCGCCGGTAACGCCGATGGAGCCGCCGAAGAAAAAGAAGAAAAAGACGCTGCTGATCGTACTGCTGATTCTGATTCCGGTGCTCCTGATCATTGCGGCAATCGTCACCATTTTCCTCATTGGCAAGAATCTCTATGACCACACGGAAAAGGGACTCAATGCCTACTGGACGGCTTACGTGGAAGAAGACGGCCAGGCAATGGCAGACCAGGTGCCGGACAGCTATTGGGATTATATTGCAGATACCTATGATTTCACGGAAGAAGAATGCGTTGCCGGCATGAACTACTACCTGAACCAGTATGCCGATGGCCTGGGCGGCGATCTGAGCTATACCATGAAGACCAACGGTTTCCAGTACAACACTGGCAGCTCTGTTAAGGGCGAGGGCGCAAAGGATGTCCAGAGCCGCATGAAGGACTGGGGCATTTCTTATTCCGCTGCAATGGGCAGCAATGTGGATACTGAAATCAAGGGTGCAGAGGATACCGATGATTTCTCCGATACCAATATGTGGATGGTAAAGGTAGACGGCAAGTGGTGCAGCGTCAACAGTATGGTAGATTTTGAGACCATCTGTGAAGAGGGCTACGCCCAGAATGCAAAGTATGAAGAAGCTTTCGGCAATCAGGTAGAATCCTTCTGGAATGCATTCTATCAGCAGGATATGGATACCATTTTTTCGCTGATGCCGGATGAACTCTGGCCGATGCTGGAACAGGAATTCGACTGCGATCAGAAAACCGCAGAGGATTATACCAAGCAGTATATTGAAGAAATGCTGCGCCAGAGCACCGAGGAAAATCTGGACGATATTCAGATTTCCATGCAGATTACAGAGGTAACAGATGCAGAGGAAGACGAAATCAGCAATGCCAATGAATTCCTCAGCGACTACGATATGGCCGTAACCGACCTGAAGAACGTTTCTCTGGATTATACGGCAAACTACGGCGGCAACGAAGAAACAGACACCATGAGCTGTACCGTCATTGAGCTCAATGACACCTGGTATGTTTATGATGCAATGTATGTTGTCATGGAAGCCTGCTATGAATACGGCATGTCTTATTAAAAAGCGCCTGTTTTGCGTCTGAGGGAGTGATGGGGATGAATTGTACTCGATGCGGCCGCCTGCTGCCGGATGGTGTCCGGTTTTGTCCGGACTGCGGCAGCGCCGTACCGCAGATGGCGGCAAATCCGGGGCAGCTGTACGGCGCACCGGTTCTGGCTGCGCCCAAAAAGAAGAAAAAGGTCTGGCCCTGGGTGCTGGGCATCCTTCTGATCGTGACGGCGGCTCTTATCACAGGAATTGTTCTGCTGTTCCGCATAATATTCCAGTCCATAAACAGCCAGGGGGAACTGATGCAGGCCGCGTCTCAGAATGCACAGGCGCTTTCCAGCCAAAACGGTACTGCCCTGGCCGGCATGATGCCGGAAGGCTATTGGGATTACCTGGACGAAACCTACGGTGTTTCACGTGAAACATCCAAGGAACAGTTAAACAGCTATCTGGGCAGCAGCAGCCTGTACCTGGAAACAGAGCAGACACCTGCCAAGGTGGGCTTTTCCTGGGTGGCCTTCTACGATTCCAGGGCACAGCTTCAGTCCGATTCCTGTACCAAACAGGAGCAGCGGCAGTGCGAAAAGGCACTTTCCCGTTTTGGCCTGGAAGCCCAGGAGTATCGGGTGATCACATTCCAGGATGACCGGGTGCTTTCCATGGCGAAAATTGACGGCCGCTGGTATTCCGTGGATGTGATGCTGCTGGAAGAGGAACTGTGCCGGATGCAGGCCTCCTTCCTGGATGAGATCAAAAGCTATATTACCGCCCTGGAAGAAAGTGATATCGACACGCTTCATGCAATGGCACCGGAGGACTTCTGGCCCTTGCTGGAGGATTACACAAGCGATACAGAATCCGAGGCCGATACTGCGCTGGAATCTCTTCTGGAAGGCTATAATGTGGTAGGAAATGTGCAGGATGTCTCTCTGGACTGGGAGGATCCGGTCTGGTACACTCAGGAAGAACTGACGGTGGATACCTATGTGCTCTTTGACCTGCCGGCAGAGGGGTATGTGGACATCAGCTGTAATTATACCATTACCGGAGACAAGGACACCTATGACGGAGAATATACCTATTCTTTTGTCCTGGTGGAAGGCACCTGGTACCTCTATGATGCAATGCTGAATTATGCCGAAGCCTGCGGCTATTTCGATGATGCCAGCGATTATGAGGATTACGGTGACTTTGATTACGGGGATTACGATTTCTTTGATGATTACGGAGAGGGCTACGGCGATTATCCGGACGATTTCGGCAGCGAAGACGGCCAGACCATTTAAAAATCAGCAGAAGCAGGAAAGGAAAAGAAAAAACCATGAAATGTGAACACTGTGGATATGAAGCACCGGAACGGGCGGTAATCTGCCCGGAATGCGGTGAAATTCTGCCCCGGGAGAAAAAGGAAGCCGATGCAGAAAAGGCAGAGGCAAAAGCAGCGGTATCGGACAGCTTTTCCATGCCGTTTCTCTCCTCTTCCGGCAGCCAGGCCATGGAACAGGAGAGTGAAGAGGATCCCAGAGAACAGGCGGCGCAAAAGCAAATCCAAAAGAACCGTCTGCGCCGGCGGATCATCGGAATTTCTGCCGCGGCGCTGCTGGTTCTGCTGATTGTCCTGTACGTGGTCTTTCTGGGCGGCTATAAGCTGGCGGCCTATCGGTATATCAAAGGCGTGGACTATTCCAGCGGCAGTATGTACGTGGCACTGGTTCCGGACAGCTATATGGATTACCTGGAAACCACCTATGAAACCGACCGCCGGGAAGTCAAGAGCAAGATCAAGGATTACTTCAAATCCTGGAACAAGAATTACGGTAATACCGGCCGCATGACCTACCGGATTACCTCGCACGAAGCGGTGAATGACTGCAGCGCTCTGGAAGATTCCCTGAAAACCGCCTATAATATCACCGTGGATATCAAAAAAGCAGTTACCGTGCAGTTCGATGTCAATGACGGCGGCGACAAGCAGAAGGAAAAGGCAACCTTCGTGCAGATCGGTGCCGGATGGTACTGCATGGAAGCCATGGAACAGATCAACTATATCTGCGAGTATGACGGCTATAACCAATGGTAAACAGGAGCGGTATAAAATGGAAAAACGTGTGACAAAAAATCAAAAGCGTGCACAGGAACAGGCGCTGAAAAAACAGCGGAACCGACTGGTTGCCGGCATTATTCTGATTGCAGCAGCGCTGGTTATTGCAGTCGGCGGCGTACTGTTGTTTTTACAGGATCAGAAAAAAACGGATGCCGTCCCGGACACTTCGGACTATGAGCAGGTGCTCCAGAGCTACTATGATGCCTTAATTTCTGCGGATGGAAAAACCATGGCACAGATCACGGCACCGCCGGAATACTGGCCGTACTACCTGGAAACCTATGATAAAACAGAAGCAGATGTAGAAGCCTCCTTCCAGGAATCCTGCCAGGAAAAAATGTCTGACTGGCAGTCTGTTTACGGCAGTGACGTAACGATTTCCTACCGGATTGTCGGCCTTTCCCGGCCGGATGAAAACGGTCTGGAAGAGTGGAATCAGAACATGGAATCTCTCCTCGGCAATACAGGTGCCAATATCTCGGAAGCGGTAACGCTGGAAGTAGAGCAGACACTTTCCGGCAGCACCAAAAAGGGCACGGAAACCGTCTATCCCACCCTGGCCAAAATGGGCGACAACTGGTATATCATGGAGACCGATAACGAAAAACTCCAGAACCCCGCTGGTCAGTCCGACAGCAGCTCCCAGTCTTAACGCGTGATCAAATCCGATGCGCCAGATGGATTCTTACAAATGAAATAACCCCCGACAGCGCCGGTTTTCCCATAGGAACCGGCGCTGTTTTTTCTGGCAAAGTGCACAAATTCTGCAATCCCCCTTGAAATCATAGAAAACCTATGGTATACTTAGGTTATAGAAAACCCCAAGAAATCCCCCACGATAAAACAGAAGCACATTCCCCAAAAAAGCCTCCCCTCTAGGGGTGACTCCCCACGGGGTGGGGAGATGTCCCGAAGGGACAGAGGGGACCGCTCAGTACGAGGGGGACCACCGAAGGTGGTGGAAGGGTTCCCAACCAAAACCACCCCCACGCACCAACCCTGCGCAGGAACCGAATTTTTACCCAGAGAGGACGGGATCATACATGAAAATTTCAACAAGAGGACGCTATGCACTGCGGCTGATGCTGGATCTGGCACAGAACGGCAAGGAAGGCGGTGCAATTTCTCTGCACGATGTTGCAAAGCGGCAGGGTGTGTCCAAAAAGTACCTGGAGCAAATCGTACCGCTGCTCAGTAAAGCCGGCATGCTCCGTTCCAACCGTGGCTATCAGGGCGGATATCGCCTGACCAAAACGCCGGCGGAATATACCGTAGGCGATGTTCTGCGCGTCACCGAAGGCGATCTTGCCTGTGTCTCCTGCGTGCTTCCCGGCAATAACGACTGCCCCAGAGAAGCGGAGTGCATCACCAAACCGGTTTGGGACGGCCTTTATCAGACAGTCACCACGTACCTGGACAGCATCACCCTCCAGGATATTCTGGATCAACACGCCGCCCGCATGGGTGACCAGGCATTGCATTACTCCATCTGACATATGGCAAATGAAAGCCTTTCAGGGGCGACATTTTCAAACAACATTTAGCCATTCCAAAAGCCTCCCCTGAAAGGGAAGGGGGAACCGTCGTCAGGCGGTGGATGGGCTCCAACTAAACCCTTTTTCCAAAAGTTTCAGCTTATTTCAATTTTCATTTGCTACAATAGCGTGAAATCGGATATACCATACGCCGGCGCAAACCTGCCAGATAAAGGGCATAACATTCCGGCAAAATCCACATATATTTCGATTTCAAAAAGGGGGTTCTATCTGGATGAATATTTTATAGCAATTCCATAAAATACCACAACAGTTGACAAAAGGTGTATACTAAAGGTA
>UQYK01000019.1 GCA_900545285.1 uncultured Ruminococcus sp. | reverse complement strand
GCGACCACCGAGATCTACACTCTTTCCCTACACGACGCTCTTCCGATCTGCAGAGAATGGCGCTGAGCAGCGTGAGCAGGATGTGGGAGATCATAATGTAGTTTGCCATGGACAGCCAGGGAAAGGCGTAGGACAGCAAAATAACAGGGCTGTACAGGCCGTAGTAGGCAAAATTGTAGATATTTTGTCCGCCGCCCAGATGCAGCGCAAAATCCGGGAATAAATTTCCGGTTGCATAAAAACGGGTGCGGAAATATTCCGGAATTTCAAAATGCTGATTGCTCCAGTCGGTTTGAGATCCGTAGACACAGCCAGGATGCGTAAAAAAGATCACCAGAAGCACCAGACCAAAGATTCCGGTCAGAATAACACAGTGCCGGAGTGCCACCGGGTGTTTATGAAGTGGTTTGTGCATCAGATGTGCCTCCTCGGATCTGGTTCCACATTTCGTACGGATTCATATGAGACAGTGCATTGACGGTGGATATCTGGGAAGCATAGAGTTTCAGCAATTCTTCCTTTTGACGCAGTGCATCCTCTGAAATGGGTGTCAAATCCTTTTCTGCATCCGGTAATGCTCCAGCACGATAGTACTTTCCGAATTCATAAAGGGGGGTGGAAAGCGCATCCTGGTCATAAATCTCTGTGACAAACTGGTGTGTCATTTTGTGATGTATGTGCCCATATTCTCCGGCAGCATTGTGGGTGACAATGTCTTTCCAGGACTTGTAGGAGATTACAAGTTCCAGATCCTGACGAATCTGCTTGGAAACATGAGACCAATCATCCCGCTGACCGGCCACTTTATCCGGATAGGACAGAATAAGTCCGGTATTTCCGGTTGCCTGCATAATACTTTGAAATTCCGCAGAACGTGTCTTATTCTGGCCATTTGTAATGCAGACGATCAGATAGCCGCCGTCTGCAATATGTCCGCCGCCCCAAAGGGTTTCATCATCCGGGTGTGCCACAATCATCAGATGCTCTGCATGAGACAAATCCAGATTGGACAGATCCGCATCAGTTAAAGGGGTGACTTGATATTGGCGCTCCGCAGAGATGCCGCGCCACAATCCGAACAGACTGCCAATGCAAAGTGCAGTCAAAACGATCAGAGGCAGGACACGCTGCGTCAGACAAGTTTGCAGTTTCATAAGTTAAGACTCCTTCTTACCGTTTTAACTGTTGTATATTCCATGCAACAGTTTGCAATACTAGTATAGCACAGTGGCGGGAAAATGTCAAGAAAAGATTTCGAAGAAGGAGAATTTGTGTTACCCGGCAAAAAAAGTACCTGTACTTTCTCATCAAAAGTACAGGTACTGAAATTTATTTTTTTGTGATTATCTCAAACAGCATTCTGATCAAACATTAAAAATGATATCACTGTAAGCAGGTACCGGCCATTTGCAGGACGGGAGAATTACTTCCAGGCTGTCTACTGCGGAACGGAGCGCATCCATTACCGGGATTACATCTTCGCGATAGGACTTTGCCATATCCAGAACACAGGAATCCTTTGCAGCAGCGGTAGCTACAACTTCTTCCAGCTTGTTGGTTGCAGTATATGCATCCTTTGTCAGACCGCTGATCTTTTCTGCCAGTTCCTTTTCTACGCACGTGCAAATTTCCAGAGACTTCTTCACTGCAACAGCATCACAGAGTTCCTTGGTGTATGCAATGCAGGTCGGGATGTACTTCTTCTTTGCCATATCGATCATGGTCAGTGCTTCGATATTGATGGTCTTTGCATAGTTTTCCAGCAGGACTTCCATACGTGCCTTGATTTCCTTTTCGGACAGAACGCCGAATTTTTCCAGGAGGGCAATGTTCTTCGGATCTGCATAGTGCGGTACGCAGTCAACGGTAGATTTAAAGTTCGGCAGGCCGCGCTTTTCTGCTTCTACTACCCATTCATCCGAATAACCGTTGCCGTTGAAAATAACACGCTTGTGATCCTTGATGATGGAAACCAGCAGGGACTTCAGTGTATCATCAAACTTGTCAGCAGAAACGCTTTCCATTTTATCTGCGATATCAGAAAGCTCGCCGGCTACAATTGCATTCAGCAGGGAGTTCGGGCAACCGATGTTGTCGGAAGAACCAACCATACGGAATTCAAAACGGTTGCCAGTGAAGGCAAACGGAGAAGTACGGTTCCGGTCAGTAGAATCCTTCGGGAAGTCCGGCAGCGCATCTACGCCGATTTCGAATACCTTGGATTCGCTCTTATAGGAAGTGCCGGCTTCCAGTGCATCCAGAACACTCTGGAGTTCTTCACCCATAAAGATGGAGATGATTGCCGGCGGTGCTTCGTTTGCACCCAGACGGTGATCATTGCCGGCAGAAGAAGCACTGATGCGGAGCAGGTCTGCGTACTCATCAATCCCCTTGATAATTGCGCACAGGAAGGTCAGGAATTGCATGTTTTCCATCGGTGTGCTGCCCGGATCCAACAGGTTCTGACCGTCATTGGTTGCCATCGACCAGTTGTTGTGCTTACCGGAGCCATTGACACCTGCAAACGGCTTTTCATGCAGCAGGCAAACCAGACCGTGCTTCAATGCAACCTTTTCCATGACTTCCATTGCCAGTTCGTTCTGGTCGGTAGAAATGTTGGTGGTGGAGAAAACCGGAGCCATTTCGTGCTGCGCCGGAGCTACTTCATTGTGTTTTGTGGTTGCAAAAACGCCAACCTTCCACAGAGCCTCATCCAAATCAGCCATATATGCAGCAACGCGGGGCTTTAAGTTTGCAAAGTACTGGTCATCCAGTTCCTGGCCCTTCGGCGGCATTGCACCGAACAGGGTACGGCCGGTCATGATCAGGTCTTCCCGCTGATCGTACATCTTCTTGTCGATCAGGAAGTATTCCTGTTCCGGGCCAACTGTGGAAGTAACCTTGGTTGCGGTGGTGTTGCCGAACAGACGCAGAATGCGGACTGCCTGCTGGCTCAGGGCATCCATGGAACGCAGCAGCGGTGTTTTTTTATCCAGTGCTTCGCCGGTATAGGAAACGAAAACAGTTGGGATATACAGAGAGCCTTCTTTTACAAAGCAATAGGAAGTCGGATCCCATGCAGTATAACCTCTTGCCGAGCAGGTTTCACGCAGACCGCCGGACGGGAAAGAAGAGGCATCCGGTTCACCCTTTACCAGCTCTTTGCCGGAAAAGTTCATAATTACCATGCCGTTATCTGTCGGGCTGATGAAGGAGTCGTGTTTTTCAGCGGTAGAACCCGTCATCGGCTGGAACCAGTGGGTGTAATGGGTTGCACCGTGTTCGATCGCCCAGTCTTTAATGGCATTTGCCACAACATCTGCATAGGTGGGATCCAGGGGAGTGCCCATCTTGCGTGTTTTGGTCATTGCTTTATAAACCGGCTTCGGGAGTCTTGCCTTCATAACTTCGTCATTGAAGACATCACATGCAAAGAAATCAGCAACATTTTTGGACATGATAAAAACCTCCTAAAAATAAAAAGCATTTTCATGATCGGACCGTACAAATTGAAACTGCATCGGTTTAAACATGGAAACGCCTTTGTTTCACGTATAGAAAATATCGTCTCAAGCTAACTGTCATAGGTCGCAGTGTCCCACGGGAACTGGCCAAATCCTGCGTCATACCCATTTGACAAATATTATCATACAGGAATTTTTCGTATTTGTCAAGTCATTTTCCGCCGGATTTGAAATTGCCTTGATTTACAAGTTTAATTTTCATTTTTCTATGGAAAAAAAGAAAATTCTCACTTTTTTTGAAAGAAACGCATTTTTGACGGAAAGTTGCCGCAGCCTTTCCGGGAACTCTCTGCAGAAAGAGAAAAAATTGCCGTTCCTGTGAAAAGTTTGTAAGATCCCTTGACAAACCGGGAGAATCATGGTATAGTTATATAGTTGACGTAAGTACAATTGTTTTTTGTACACGGACGCATTTTGAGACGGCAGATCAGCGAAAACCGCCTCGTATTACAAATACAAAGGAGTGTTGCGTCATGCTGCCGGAGTCGGAAAGCTCGGTGTGCGTGCAGAAAGAAACCAGCGGTCGAACACGGTATATTGTAGTGGATACTGCGGTGCTTCCGGAAATTTTTGGAAAAGTACTGGAAGTCAAAAAGTTGGTGGCTGATAAAACCGAGCGGAGTTTTTCCTCCGCCTGTAAGCGGATGGGAATTTCCCGGAGTGCTTTTTATAAGTATCGCGACTGCGTTTTTGCCTATGATGACAAAATGACACAGCAGATCGTAAACTTTTCTGTTACGCTGCGGGATCAGGCAGGAGTGCTCTCCAATGTTTTGACTACATTATATGGGATGCATGCCAATATCTTGACTGTGAACCAGAATATTCCTGTAGATGGCGTGGCACTGGTCTCTCTTTCTTTAAAAATGGGGGGAGAGGGTGCTGTGAATCCTATTACCATTACACAGGCAATTTCACAGCTGCAGGGTGTCGTAGAAGTGCGTTTGTTGTCTGGTGAATAAAACTGCTTTTGATGCAGAGAAAATTCGTATGGATGCGGAGAAAAAGAGAAAGGAATCGAAATCATGAAAAAGATTGCTGTTTTAGGATATGGCGTAGTCGGCTCTGGCGTTGTCGAGCTGTTCTACCGCAATCAGAAGAAAATAGAAAAAAATGTAGGTGATGCCGTAGAGGTTGGCTATATTCTGGATTTGAGAGAATTCCCGGATGATCCGTATGGAGATCGTGTGGTACACGATATTCAGGTAATCCTGGATGATCCGGAAGTGGGATATGTTGCAGAATGCATGGGCGGTGTGACACCGGCATTTGATTTTGTACGCCGCTGTCTGGAAGCCGGAAAAAGCGTGTCTACCTCCAATAAGCAGCTGGTTGCCGAAAAAGGCGACATCTTATTACAGGTAGCAAAGGAACACCATGTGAACTTCTTCTTTGAAGCCAGTGTCGGCGGTGCAATCCCGATCATTCGTCCGTTGCATACCTGCCTGGCTGCAAACGATATTTCCGCAGTTGCCGGTATTCTGAATGGTACCACAAACTTTATTCTGGAAAAAATGATCTGTGAAAATATGCGGTTTGATGATGCACTGGCACTGGCACAGAAGTTGGGCTATGCAGAACGGGATCCTTCTGCCGATGTAGACGGCGGCGATGCCTGCCGGAAAATCTGCATTTTGTCCTCTCTGGTATTTGGCCGGCATGTGTATCCGGATCAGGTTTATACTAAGGGTATCCGCAATATTACCCTGGAAGACGTACAGCTGGCGCAGCAGTTCGGCGGCGCAGTAAAACTGATCGGTGCTGTAAAGCGTCTGGAAGACGGCCGGATTCTGCCGACTGTAATGCCGATGCTGGTCATGAATGACAGTCTGATTTCCCATGTAAACGGTGTGTTCAATGCAGTTATGGTATGGGGTGACGGTGTGGACAAAACCATGTTCTATGGCCGTGGTGCCGGAAAGCTCCCGACGGCAAGTGCTGTTCTGGGTGATCTGATTGATGAAATGAAGCAGACAGATACTGTCCTTTCTCAGAGCTGGGAACCGGCAGAAGAGGGAACTGCTTTTGTTGCACCGATCGATGACTTTGAAGCACCGCGCTGCTATCGTACTTCTCCCTGCGGCGCCGGCGTATTTGCAAAGGTCGCAGAAGAAGTGGGCGTGGAACTGCTGGAAACCGCAGAAAACGGTTGCATGATCAGCCTTTGTGATCAGAAGAAAGCAGAAGCCTTTAAGCAGAGACTGGCACAGGAGGGCGCAGAGATTCTGTCCCGGATTCCGGTTCTGGTAGATTGATGCAAGCAGGATTATCAAAAATTCAAAAAGAAAAGCAAATTTTTCATTGAAATCAAAGGAGAATATTTGCTATCATTAAAAAAACGTGTAGCGAATCGGCGTAAATCCAGTTTAAAATTGGGTTTACGCCGATTTTTTGTTTTCAGAAATTACATGGAACACGTACCAATAGAACGGGAGGAAAAATTACATGCAGACGAAAAAAATACAGCATTCCAAAAACGGAAACAAATTGGCAGACTGGCCGATTCGTACCTTGATTCTCAGTATGGGAATGCCTATGGTACTTTCTATGGTATTGCAGGCGGTGTATAATATTGTAGATACCATATTTGTCAGCCATATGAAAAATGGAGAGACCGCAGTACTTGCCCTGACGGATTCCTATTCCATCCAGCTGCTGATTGTGGCAATTGGCGTTGGTACCGGAATTGGGATCAATGCACTTTTGGCCAAGACCTTAGGAGAGCGCGATGGGAAAAAGGCAGCACAAATTGCAGGAAACGGCATTTTTCTGGGGATTTGCATTTTTCTAGTATTTTTCCTGTTTGGCATCTTCGGCGTGCGCGGATTTATTGCCATGCAAGCCAAAAGCAACGCCCTGCGCCAGGAGATGGGAACAACCTATCTGACAATTTGTTGTCTCGGTTCCTTTGGCAATATTGGATATACCGTGTATGAACGGTTTTTGCAGAGCACGGGAAGAACAAACTTGTCTACCATTGCACAGATTAGCGGTGCCGTGCTGAATATGATTCTGGATCCGGTTTTTATCTTTGCGCTGGATATGGGCGTTGCCGGTGCAGCTGTGGCAACTGTAATCGGACAAGTGGTATCGTTGCTTTTGGCAATGCTGTTTCACTATCGATGGAACAAGGAGATTCAGCAGGACTGGAAGCAGATTCGCCCGCATTGGAACATCATTCGCGGAATTTATGCCATCGGAATCCCGGCGGCAATCATGCAGGGGCTGCTTTCTGTGATGGTGCTTCTTGTGAATTTGGTTTTTGGCTTGCAGAAAGATCTGGCAGAACCGCTTCAGGCTGCATATGGCATCTATTATAAGATTCAGCAGTTTGCATTGTTTTCCGCATTTGGGCTTAGCAATACTCTGATTACCGTAGTTGCGTTTCATTACGGCCAACAGGAGTGGAGGCGGCTGAAACAATGCGTACAATATGGACTGTTCTATATGGGCTGTCTGATGCTTGCAATTACGATTCTGTTTCAGCTGTTTGCTGCGCCGATTTCCCATTTGTTTCAGACGGAGGAGAGTAGTGAAATGGTGCAGGTTCTGTGCATGCGCTCCATGCGGATCTGTACATTGGGATATTTTTCATGGGAATTACAGTGCTGATTCAGGGAATTCTACAGGGATTTCGGAGTATCTTTTCTCCGCTGCTTTTGGCATTGCTGCGCTTGATTGTTTTGCCGATTCCTCTTTGTCTGCTGTTTCTGCAATGGAAAACGGGAGAGGTGTTTGTTTGGTGGGCGTTCCCCATTGCAGAAGCCGTAACTGCGGTGACTGCGATTTTTCTGCTGCATCAGACCTACCGGAAACGCCAGAAGGAAACGCTCCCCGGAAACTGATCCTATGCGGATAAACCTTTGGTGTACCTCTTGCCATTCTTTTAAAAATCTGGTATACTATAAATGTAAGTTTTGCTTTTGTGGTATGGCGCATCACATGGTTCATTTCCTGCTTCGAGTGCATAACGGCTGGGCTGCGCGAAATGCAGGAATCGGACAGGCAAAATAGTGTCTGGATGAAAAAAGGAGAGAATACGGCACGTATGAAGCAGATTTTTAAGAAAATATTTGGCGTTCTCACAAGCCGGGTTGTCATCATCGGCTTTTTGATTTTGCTGCAATTGGTATGGTTTTTGATTTTGTTTTTCCGGCTATTACAATATGCAACGTGGATCAATACCGGTTTGGTTATTTTGAGCATACTGGTGGAGCTGTATATTGTCAGCAAGCCTGGAAACCCTTCTTATAAGATTTTGTGGCTTTTGTTTATCGGTTCCGTTCCGGTTCTGGGCTGTCTGATGTATTTCCTGTTCGGCGATAAGCGGCCGTCTCGGAAAATACGCCGCCAGCTGCATCGGGGGAGACGTGCCATTGGTTCCCGTGCTGCATCGGAAGATGTGCTGGGGCAGTTGCCCCAGCGTATGGCGGAGATTGGTGCCCATCTGGAACGCTGTGGCTTTCCCATGTATCAGAATACACAGGTGGAATATTTCTCGGTAGGAGATGAGATGTTTCCCCGGCTGATTCAGGATTTGCAACAGGCAAAGCATTATATTTTTATGGAATATTTCATCATTGCGGATGGCGTGATGTGGGAGTCTATTAAGGCACTGTTGAAGGAAAAGGCAGCGCAGGGCGTAGAGGTGCGCTTTATCTATGACGATGTAGGCAGCATCGGATGCCTGCCGAAGCATTTTCGGAAGGAATTGACAGAAGCCGGCATTCACGTTATGGCGTTTAATCCGTTCCGGCCGGCGCTGGCGGCGGTGATGAACAACCGCAGTCACCGAAAAATCACTGTCATTGACGGGATGATCGGCTATACCGGCGGCCTGAATCTGGCGGATGAGTATATTAACCAGAAAGAACGATTTGGACACTGGAAGGATACCGCTGTGCGGCTTTACGGCGAGGGTGTTTATAATCTGACCATTATGTTCCTGGAACTCTGGAACGCCTTTTGCAAGACGGAAGACCGCTGCGTGAAGTATCGGCCCAGCTATTATCATTCCAAGCCGTTTGCCTCAGATGGCTATGTGCAGCCGTACTGCAACTCTCCGTTTGAAAATGAAGCATTGGCGCAGGAAGTATATCTGGACTTGTTATCGCAGGCAGAGCGTTATGTCTACATTTTCACGCCGTATCTGGCCATTGACGATGAGATGCAGCACGCACTGTGCATGGCGGCAAAACGCGGTGTGGATGTGCGCCTTGTAACACCGGGAATCCCGGACAAGCGGATGGTATATTCTCTGACGCGTTCCTATTACGAGCCGCTGATTCGCTCTGGCGTGCGGATTTATGAATACACCCCTGGATTTATTCATGCGAAAAGCTATCTGGTAGATGATACCATAGGCGTGGTGGGGACAATCAACATGGACTACCGCAGCCTTTACCTGCACATGGAGTGTGCAGTTCTGATGGTAGGGTGCAGTGCGCTGGACAAGTTGAAACTGGACTGCATTGTGACGATGGAAAAAAGTCATCGCGTGACACTCCAGGACTGCAAAAACCGAAAGCACAGCCTGATCTGGCAGGCTATTCTGCGCACCATCAGTCCGCTTTTGTAAAGAAGTTCTCATATAGAAAAATACCGGCACACAGGTTCTTGAAAAGAATGCTGTATACCGGTATTTTTTAAATTGTGCTCATAAAAGCTACTGCTTTTCCCAGAATGCGGATTTCTTCCAGTTCTGCCCCGACATACACCAGAGGGGGATAAGCCGGATTTTCTGCGACCAACTGTAATCGTGCATGGATCTTGTCATAATAGACACGTTTTAAAGTGGCTTCCTCTTCGATGATAACGGCTGCGATTTCTCCGTTTTCCACCATGGGCTGGCTGTGGATGAACACCGCATCGCCGTCATAGATTCTGGCACCGATCATGCTGTCTCCACGGGCCATCAGGCAGAAATCCGCGTGAATCTCCGCGTCAGCCATTAAAAAGTTTTCCCGATCCTCCTGGGCAAAAATCGGTTCTCCGCATGCAATTTCTCCCAGCACCGGAAAACGCTTTAATCGGATTGGACGCAGGTTCGGATAATTTTCCAGAGAAATAACCTCTTCCTTTTTTGTTTCATAGCCCAGAAGCCATGCTTCATTGACATGCAGTGCCTTTGCAATACGCTGGAGCTTATCTGCCTTCGGCCGAAAGGAACCGGAGCAGTACTGACTCATGGTGGAACGGGAGATGCCGGTTTTTTCGCATAATTCAGCCTGTGTCATGTGCTGCTGTTCCAAGGCTGTTGTAAGCCTTTCAGAAATAATGTTCATAACGTAATCGTCCTTTAAAATGAAATTGAAATGTGTTTTGATCGATTATTTGTGCAGATTTTTCGTGCGGTCTGCAAAAAATCCTGGGAGATAAGCGTAAATTTTGTGGTGCTCTCCCTTGTTTCACCTGCATTATACCATGCAAAATCGGAAAAAGCAAGGGCAGCATCTGTAAAATTGCAAAAAGATGCAGGAAAGAAAGAATTTTCGGAAAATACCCGAAAAGAGATGCTTTTACAGGGAGAAAACTTTCAAAAAGAATCGTTTTTGCAAAGGCCTTGTTCTCCCGGAAAAAACGTGTTATGATAATAACAGAAAACCAGCACATTCCGGCAGGGTACATACGGAGAACAGGATGCGTATTTTTTGGAAAAACAGGAAGATGTTGTGTGTGAGTTCGTTGATCTCGGCAGAAAAGTGGCATCTGTCGACTTGGTTTGTTCCTGTTCATATAAAATTTGCGATTGTATCTTGCAAAAAAAAACAAAATATGCTATAATATCATAGATAGTATATCAAGTGCTTCTGCGGCGGCTTTTCGCTGGGAGAGCCAAGGCAAAGCACCGATTTTCTGTCAGCATTCTGTCGTCTGGACAGGACGGTTCGACAGCGGAAAGGACGGCTTTGCCGTGTTGCTGCGGATTCGTCGGAGAGGGCTGCGGACAAGCAGATCAGGATCCTTAGGATCACAGCTTTATGGCAGAACCGCTCCTTTCAGAATGTACAGGACAAAATAAACAAAATAGGAGAGATGAACATGGAGTATCGCATTGAGCATGACTCGATGGGCGAGGTAAAGGTTCCTGCGGATAAGTATTGGGCAGCGCAGACAGAGCGCAGCCATGAAAACTTTCTGATCGGCGTAGGAATCGAAACCATGCCGAGAGAGATTACACATGCATTCGGAATTTTGAAAAAAGCTGCTGCAATGGCCAATCATAAGCTGCGTCCGGAAAAAATGACAGATGAAAAGCTGGCTGCAATTTCCGGTGCTTGTGATGAAGTGATTTCCGGTAGTCTGAATGAACATTTTCCGTTGGTTGTATGGCAGACCGGAAGCGGCACGCAGTCTAACATGAATGCCAATGAGGTAATTGCAAACCGCGGAAACGAAATCGCCGGAACAAAGCTTTTGCATCCGAACGATGATGTCAACATGAGCCAGTCTTCCAATGACACATTTCCTACCGCAATGCACATTTCCGCTGTTCTTGCAGTAGAGGATAAGGTTCTGCCGGCAATTGATACACTGGTTGCAACCTTTCGCCGTCTGGAAGAAGAGCACAAGGGCATTGTAAAGAGCGGCCGTACCCACCTGCAGGACGCAACACCGATTGAGTTTTCCCAGGAAATCAGCGGCTGGCGTTCTTCTCTGGAACGCGACCGTGAAATGCTGGTATCTGCACTGCCGTATCTGAAGACACTGGCTCTGGGCGGCACCGCAGTCGGCACTGGCCTGAATGCGCCGAAGGGCTTTGACGTAGAAGTGGCAAAGGCTGTTTCTGAACTGACCGGAAAAGACTTTGTAACCGCAGAGAATAAGTTCCACGCACTGACCAGCAAAGACGAAATCGTATTTGCACACGGCGCACTGAAGGCACTGGCAGCAGATATGATGAAGATTGCAAATGACGTTCGCTGGCTGGCAAGCGGCCCGAGAGACGGTCTGGGTGAAATTACAATTCCGGAAAATGAGCCTGGCTCTTCTATTATGCCGGGTAAGGTAAACCCCACACAGTGTGAGCAGGTAACCATGGTTGCAGTACAGGTGATCGGCAATGATGTTGCAGTTGGCATGGCTGCTTCTCAGGGTAACTTTGAGCTGAACGTATTCATGCCGGTTTGCGCCTATAACTTCCTCCAGTCTGCACGTCTGCTGGCAGAGTCCATTCTCTCCTTTAATAAGAATTGTGCTGTCGGCATTTGCGCAAACCGCGAGAAGATGCACCACAACCTGCACAACTCTCTGATGCTGGTAACAGCACTCAATCCTTATATCGGTTATGAAAACGCTGCAAAAACTGCAAAGAAGGCGTTCCATGACAATATATCCCTGAAGGAAGCCTGCGTAGAGCTGGGATTTCTGACGGCTGAACGGTTTGACGAAGTGTTCCACCCGGAGCAGATGGTTTAAACCAGGCGCATAACCTGCGCAGAATGCGGCAGAGGCTCGCCCCCAGGCAAACAAGGGGATTGAGTCTCTGCCGCAAAAAATTGAAGGAAAGGTAGTTTTGCTATGACATTCAGTTATTTCCCGGGCTGTACACTCAAAACCAAGGCGAAAGACCTTGATCATTATGCCCGGATTTCTGCTGAGGCACTTGGCTTTACTCTGGAAGAAGTTCCGGACTGGCAGTGCTGCGGCGGCGTGTATCCGATGGCAAAGAATGAAATCGCAACAAAGCTTTCATCCATCCGCACGCTGGCAAAGGCCAGAGACATGGGCTATCCGCTGGTAACCCTGTGCTCTGCATGTCATAATGTTGTAAAGCAGGTCAATCACGACATGCAGACAGATGACAACATTGTGCTGAAGGCAAATAATTATCTGAAGCTGGATACACCGTATCAGGGTGAAACCGAGGTGTATCATTATCTGGAAGTTCTCCGGGATAAGATCGGCTTTGATGAACTGAAAAAGAAAGTGGTAAACCCGCTGAAAGGAAAGAAGATTGCCGCATATTACGGATGTCTTCTGCTCCGTCCGGGAAAAACCATGCAGATGGATAATCCGGAGAATCCGAAGATCCTGGAGGATTTCATCCGCGCAATCGGCGCTACACCGGTACTGTATCCGATGCGGAACGAGTGCTGCGGCGGCTATCTGACACTGGAACAGAAATCTGTGGCAGAATCCCGCAGCAACAAGGTAATGACAAGTGCACAGGAAAACGGTGCAGAAATGGTCATTACTGCATGTCCTCTGTGTCTGTATAACCTCCAGAAGAATTCCGGCATTTCTGATCTGCCGGTTGTATACTTTACCGAGCTGCTGGCTGAAGCACTCGGTCTGAAATAAGGAGGAACGGAAATGGCAGATTATAAAGAGCTCGTTCTGACTGCGAGCGGTGTCAATCCGCTCAAGTGCATGCGCTGCGGAAAGTGCAGCGGTACTTGTCCGTCTTATGATGCAATGGAATATCATCCGCATCAGTTTGTGTATATGGTAGAAAAAGGAGACATCGAAAAGCTGATGGCATCCAAGTCTATCTATACCTGTCTCTCCTGCTTTGCCTGTGTAGAACGCTGTCCGCGTGATGTAGAACCGGCAAAACTGGTAGAAGCAGTCAGACTGGCAGTGATTCGTCAGCAGGGACAGAATCACCTGAAGTCGGAGCAGATTCCGGAACTGATTGACGATGACCTGCCGCAGCAGGCAATTGTCAGCGCATTCCGGAAATACAGCAAATAAGGAGGCATAAAAATGCGGAGAATAGGTGTTTTTGTATGCCACTGCGGTACCAATATTGCGGCTACTGTTGATGTAAAAACTGTTGCAGAAACTCTTGGAAAAGAGCCGGCAGTTGTTTATGCAACCGACTATCCCTATATGTGCTCAGAGGCAGGCCAAAACATAATCAAAGATGCGATTAAAGAGTATCAGCTGGAGGGCGTTGTTGTATGTTCCTGTTCGCCTCGTATGCATGAGGCAACGTTCCGGAAGACAGTTGCAGCAGCCGGCCTGAACCCCTATATGCTGGAGGTCGCAAATATTCGTGAGCAGTGCTCATGGATCCATAAGGATATTCCGGAAGCTACTGCAAAGGCAATCGTCCTCGGACGTGCTGCTATTGCAAAGGTTCTGCTGAATACACCGCTGATTGCCGGAGAAAGCCCGGTAACCAAGCGCGCACTGGTAATCGGCGGCGGTATTGCTGGTATTCAGACTGCTCTGGATATTGCAGAAGCTGGCTATCCGGTTGATATCGTAGAAAAAGAACCTACCATCGGCGGTAAGATGACACAGATCGATAAGACATTCCCGACACTGGACTGCTCTTCCTGTATCCTGACCCCGAAAATGGTAGAATGCGCACAGAACGACAAGATCACCATCTACTCCTACAGTGAAGTAGAAGCAGTGACCGGCTTTGTCGGCAACTTTAGTGTAAAGATTCGCCGGAAAGCACGTTTTGTGGATGAAGATAAGTGTACCGGATGCGGCGCATGTACTGAAAAGTGCCCGGTAAAGAATATTCCGGATGCTTACAACCTGGGACTGAGCAACCGCCACGCTGCATACATTCCGTTTGCACAGGCAATTCCGAATGTTGCAGTTCTGGATTCCACACGTTGCATTAAGCTCACTAAGGGCAAGTGCGGTCTGTGTTCGACAGTTTGCTCTGCCGGCGCAATCGACTATGAGCAGAAGGAAACCTTCGTAGAAGAAAAGTACGGCGCAATTGTTGCCGCTACTGGTTATAATCCGATCAACATTGACGGCTATGACGAATTCGCATATTCCCAGAGCAAGGACGTTGTCACTTCTCTGGAATTCGAGCGGATCCTGAAGGCAGACGGTCCGACAGAAGGTCATTTGCAGCGTCTGTCCGACGGCAAGCAGCCGAAGACACTGGTATTCGTACAGTGCGTCGGCAGCCGTGAATCCGGTTCTCAGCATGGCTGCGGTAAGGAATACTGCTCCAAGATCTGCTGTATGTATACCGCAAAGCATGCAATGCTGTGCCGTGAAAAATATCCGGATACAGATGTATACGTATTCTATATTGATGTACGTACGCCGGGTAAGAACTATGATGAGTTCTATCGCCGCGCAGTAGAGCAGTATGGCGTACATTATATTAAGGGTATGGTCGGAAAGGTTGCACCGCAGGCAGACGGTACACTGGATGTACAGGCATCTGACCTGATTTCTAACGAGCAGCTGCATATTAAGGCAGATATGGTCGTTCTGGCTGCTGCAATTGAAGCAGACAAGAGCGCTCGTCCGCTGGCAACTATGCTGACTGCCAGCATGGATACCAATGACTTCTTTACAGAAGCTCATGCAAAGCTGCGTCCGGTAGAATCTCCTACCGCTGGTGTATTCCTCTCCGGTGTATGCCAGGGCCCGAAGGATATTCCGGAAACAGTTGCACAGGCTGGTGCGGCTGCTTCTAAGGTAATCGGATTGCTGGCAAAGGATAAGCTCTCCTGCAATCCGTGCGTATCTCATTCTGATCCGATGAAGTGTAACGGCTGCTCTTCTTGTGCAAATGTCTGCCCGTATGGCGCAATTACGTACGAAGAGAAGGACTTCAGCCGTCGGAAGGATGGCTCTATGATCCGCCGCGTAGCGGTTGTCAATGAGGCCGTATGTCAGGGCTGTGGTGCATGTACTGTTGCCTGCCCGTCCGGCGCAATGGATCTGAAGGGCTTCGCGACCAGTCAGATTATGGCGGAGGTAGATGCAATATGCAAGTAAATCAGGAATTCAGACCGAAAATTGTCGCATTCTGCTGTAACTGGTGTTCTTATGCAGGTGCTGACCTTGCGGGTACAAACCGCTCCAATTATCCGGCAGATGTCAAGATTATTCGTGTACCTTGCTCCTGCCGTGTCAATCCGCTCTTTATTCTGCGTGCATTCCAGCGCGGTGCAGACGGCGTAATCCTTTGCGGATGCCACCCGGGTGACTGTCACTACACCACCGGTAACTACTACGCACGCCGCAGAATGACACTGCTGTTTTCTATGCTGGATTATCTGGGCATTGAAAAAGAGCGTACCCGTGTAGAATGGGTATCCGCCGCAGAAGGTGCAAAGTTTGCTGCAACCATGAATGAATTTGTAGCAACTGTAACTGCACTGGGCGAGAACAAGAGACTGGAGGATCTGAGATGCAAAGCGAAATGATGAAAAGAGCCTCCGAGCTGTTGGCAGACGGTACAGTTGTTCGTGTGCTGGGCTGGAAAGATGGTGAGTTTGTCTATGATCCCACACCGGCTGTGTTTGAATCTGCAGAAGCTCTGGAAAAGGATTTTGTATATCACGATTTCTGCGGCAGCAATCTGTCGAAGTATCTGATCAAGCTGTCTAAGCTGGAAGGCAAGACACTGGTTTTCCTGAAGCCGTGTGATTCTTATAGCTTCAACCAGCTGCTGACAGAACACCGCATCAAGCGGGAAAATGTTTACATCATCGGTATTCCGTGTGACGGCAAGCTGGATTCGGATAAGGTACGGGAAGCGGGCGCAGAAGGTATTCTGGGCATCACCACAGAGGGTGACACTGTAAAGGTGGATACCATGTACGGTGATGTTAGCCTGAACAAGAAAGACTGCCTGCTGGAACGCTGCGAAGTCTGCAAGAGCCACAAGGTTGTTGTTTATGATGAAATGCTGGGTGAAAACGGAGAAGAAAATCCGGAATCGGGCCGTTTCGATATGGTGGCAAAGCTGGAGGCAATGACACCGGACGAAAGATTCGCATTCTGGCGTGGTGAGTTGTCTCGCTGCATCCGCTGCAACGCCTGCCGCAACATCTGCCCGGCGTGCAGCTGTGAACAGTGCGTCTTTGATAACCCGGCTTCCGGCGTTTCTCAGAAGGCCGCAGCAGACTCCTTCGAAGAGAACATGTTTCATATTATTCGTGCATTCCACGTTGCAGGACGCTGTACAGACTGCGGTGAATGCTCCAGAGTATGTCCGCAGCACATTCCGCTGCATCTGCTGAACCGGAAGTTTATCAAGGATATTGACACCTATTATGGCGAATATCAGGCCGGTGCAGAGGAAGGCAGCCGCGCACCGCTGGTAAACTTTACAAAGGAAGACTGCGAGCCGAATGTCGTTTATAAAGGAGGCAGCAAGTAATGAAAAAAGTATCTCGAGAAAATCTGGACGCTTTGTTCGCTGCCATCGCAGAAGCAAAGAAACTCTATCTGCCGGTTGCAGATGCTACGGATGAAAGACGCAGCGCAAAGTATGCGGTGTGGACACCAGAGGCAAAGTATTCCGAAGCGGTCAATACCGTTCGCAGCGCAAAGGACTTTTTCTTCCCGCAGGTAGAAAACATGGTCAACTTTAAGGTAAACGGCAAGAAGATTGAAGTGGATGATATCCGGCAGGAGTGCGAAGATTTCGTAATCTTTGGCGTTCGTGCCTGCGATGCAGCAAGCTTTAAGATTCTGGACAGCGTTTATCTGTCAGAGCCGGTGGATACTTACTATCAGAACCGCCGGGAACACGGCGTAGTTATGACAATGGCATGCAGCAAGCCGAGTGAAACCTGTTTCTGTTCTGTATTCGGCATTGATGCTGCAGAGCCGGCAGGGGATGTCAGCTGCTGGATGACAGCAGACAGCGTATTCCTGAAGGCAAATACCGAAAAGGGCGAAGCACTGCTGGCTTCTCTGCCGATGCTGGAAGATGCTGCGGAGGACGCGGCAGATGACGCAAAGGCTGCTACCAGAAAAGTGCTGGAAAAGCTGCCGCTGAAAAATCTTTCCACTGATTCCTTTGGCGGAGACAAGCTCATGGAACTGTTTGGTTCTGATAAGTGGGCAAGCCTGTCAGAAGCATGCCTGGGATGCGGTACCTGTACTTTTGTGTGCCCCACCTGTCAGTGCTATGATATCCGCGACTATGATACCGGACATGGCGTACAGCGGTTCCGCTGCTGGGACAGCTGTATGTACTCTGACTTTACCAAGACAGCCGGTGGTCAGCCGCGTCCGACACAGCTGGAGCGTTTCCGTCAGCGGTTCATGCACAAGCTGGTATATTATCCGGCAAACAACGATGGCGTATTTGGCTGCGTTGGCTGCGGCCGCTGCATGAAGAGCTGCCCGATTTCCATGAATATCGTAAAGGTCATGAAGACTTTAGGGGAGGGTAACGCATGAAACAAGAAGCATTGATTCCAGAAGTCGGTGTGGTAACGGACATTCGTCAGGATACTCCCGATGTCAAGACATTCCGCGTGGTTGGTCTGGATGGAAAGAAGCTGTTTGAGCACATGCCTGGTCAGTGCGCAATGGTTTCCATTCCGGGCATTGGCGAAGGTATGTTTTCCATCACATCTTCTCCGACAAACAAGGAATTCATGGAATTTTCCATTAAAAAGTGCGGCTGTCTGACAAGCTGGCTGCATATGATGGATGTAGGACAGGAAGTCACTGTCAGAGGCCCGCTGGGAAAGAACTTCCCGGTAGAAACTGTTCCGACACCGGAAAACGGCAACTATGGCCTGAAGGGCAAGGATCTGCTGTTTATTGCCGGCGGTATCGGTTTGGCGCCGCTGCGTTCTGTTATCAACTACTGCCGTGACAAAAAGCGTGAGAATCCGGATGCTTACGGTTCTCTGCATATCATCTATGGTTCCCGTTCCAAGGATGATCTGGTAGATTATCAGGAAATCCTGGACGAGTGGAGTCAAGACTGCAAGGTGGATCTGACCATCGACCGGGAGCAGGAAGGCTGGGACGGCCACGTTGGATTTATTCCGAACTTTGTAAAGGAACTCCAGCCGGATCTGAACCGTACTGTTCTGATCTGCGGTCCTCCGATTATGATCAAGTTCACACTGGACGGCCTGAAGGAACTGGGCTTCCAGGAAGAACAGGTTTATACCACAATGGAATTGCGCATGAAGTGCGGTATCGGCAAGTGCGGCCGCTGCAATATCGGGGATAAGTATGTCTGCAAGGACGGCCCGGTATTCCGCTTTGATGAGCTGTCTGAACTGCCGAACGAATATTAATGGTAAAGGAGAATACACATGGAACAGATGGTTAATGTGTTCGTGATGGGCAAAAAGTACGAGGTACCTGCCAGCCTGACCATCATGAAGGCTTTGGAATATGCTGGTTATAAGCTGGTTCGCGGCTGTGGATGCCGGAATGGTTTCTGTGGTGCTTGTGCAACCATTTACCGGATAAAGGGTGACAGAGAGCTGCACACCTGTCTGGCATGCTCTACACAGGTTGTAGAAGGCATGTACATCACACAGCTGCCGTTCTTCCCGCTGATTAAGGAAATCTACGATATCAACGAGGTTCGTCCGGATGAAACTGTGATGATGAAGAATTATCCGGAAATTTATTCTTGCATCGGCTGTAATGCATGTACCAATGCATGTACACAGGGTCTGAATGTTATGCAGTATATCGCATATGCACAGCGTGCAGAATACGCAAAGTGCGCAGAAGAATCCTTTGACTGCGTTATGTGCGGTGTATGTTCTTCCCGCTGCCCGGCAGGAATTTCTCATCCGCAGGTTGCAATGCTGGCACGCCGCCTGAATGGTAAGTACATCGAACCGAAATGTCAGCACCTGGCAGATCGTGTCAAGGAAATCAAAGAAGGCAAGTGCGAAGAAGCAATCCGTGCAAATATGGCACTGAGCGATGCTGAAATTCGTGAAAAATACAACAATCGTGAGATTGAGAAGTAAGGGAGGTGCGGTATCATGTATACGGAAGAAATGCTGGAATCCATTAAAAAGGTAGAAGCAAAGCGTGCAGAAAATGCTGCAATGGAACCGAGAAGAATGACCGCAGAGGAAAAGGATCAGGTTCTGCGGGAAAATCACCCGGACTATCGTCAGGATCAGTTTGATGTACTGTCTGTTGGCCCGAATAAGGGTGAAAAGGCACCGAAGGAACTGGTAAAAATGCTCCAGTCTGACAGCCGTCTGAAGGACAAGCTGCCGGATCTGTCCTGCCCGGATTATGAAACAGACGTTCTGATCATCGGCGGCGGTGGCTCTGGTGCATCTGCTGCAATTGAAGCAGACAACGCCGGCGAAAAGGTTATGATCGTAACCAAGCTGCGTATCGGCGATGCTAACACCATGATGGCAGAGGGCGGCATTCAGGCTGCCGACAAGCCGAACGATTCTCCGGCACAGCATTTCCTGGATTGCTACGGCGGCGGTCACTTTGCAGCAGACAAGGAACTGGTTTACAAGCTGGTTACCGAGGCTCCGGACGGCATCGAGTGGCTCCAGGATCTGGGCGTTGAATTCGACAAGGACGAAGAAGGCAACATGATTACCACACACGGCGGCGGTACTTCCCGGAAGAGAATGCACGCTGCGAAGGACTATTCCGGTGCGGAAATCATGCGTACTCTGCGTGACGAAGTGCTGAACCGTCAGATTCCGGTCGTTGACTTTACTTCTGCAATTGAACTGATTCTGGATGACAAGGGTCACTGTGCCGGTGCCGTTCTTCAGAACATGGAAACCGGCGAAATCCTGATTGCAAAGGCAAAGGTAGTTATCATTGCTACCGGCGGTGCCGGAAGAATGCACTACCAGGGCTTCCCGACTTCAAACCACTACGGTGCAACTGCCGATGGTTTGGTACTGGCTTATCGTGTCGGCGCTCCGCTGCGGGAACAGTATACCCTGCAGTATCACCCGACCGGTGCTGCATTCCCGGAACAGATCTTCGGCGCACTGGTTACAGAAAAGGTTCGTTCTCTGGGTGCAAAGCTGGTAAATGTAGACGGTGAAGTCTTCATGAACCCGCTGGAAACCCGTGACGTAACCGCATCTACCGTTATTCGTGAATGCCGCCGCGGCAAGCAGGTGGATACTCCGACCGGTGGTCAGGGTGTATGGCTGGACGCTCCGATGATTGATATCATCCACGGCGAAGGCACTATTGAAAAGCGGATTCCGGCTATGCTGAGAATGTTCCTGAAATACGGCATTGATATCCGGAAGCAGCCGATGCTGATCTATCCGACACTGCACTACCAGAACGGCGGTGTTAAGGTTGGAACAGACAGCCAGACCTGTGTAGAAAACCTGTTTGTAGCCGGTGAGGCTGCTGGCGGCGTACACGGTGAAAACAGACTGATGGGTAACTCTCTGTTGGATGTTATCGTATTTGGCCGTAATGCAGGTAAGTATGCTGCTGCAAAGGCTAAGACTGTTGAAGTTGGCAATCTGACACTGGATCACGTTGCAAAGTTCGAAAAAGAGCTGGAAGATGCTGGTATTCATCCGGATACTGTTTCTCCGATGCTTCTGCCGGATTATGCGCGCAAGGTAAATGACTAATTGCTTGCTGTAATGCAGTAATTCTATAACAAAAAATCGGCGGTACTAAAGATGTACCGCCGATTTTAGTTTGTGAATTTTTTCATTTTTACTTGACAAATGTTCTTGAATTGGGTATAATAATAAAAGTAAAAGAGAGTAGCTGGCAAAGAGGATTTCTTTGTTTATGCGGCGTCAGTACGGTTATGAGATCATAACCCGCTTCATATCTAAACGGCGAGACTTTTACGGAGCACGTTTGACAGAATAGCTGTCGGTTCCGTAAGGTCTCGCCGTTTTCTGTTTTATTGTGCATCAGACGCAGTTTATGCTACGAAAAGAAAGGAATGTTGTGTGTATGAAAGAGCGTTATCGTCAAACACCAGAGGAAATTTATGCAGAGCTGAACACATGTCCAGACGGACTTTCTGGTGAAACCGCCAAAAAACATGCAGAGCAGTACGGAAAAAATGCCATCGCAGAAGGAAAGAAAACGCCTGTATGGATGATCTTTCTGGAGCAATTTAAGGATTTTCTGGTAATCATTCTGATTATTGCGGCGCTGATTTCCGCATTTACCGGTGATTTGGAAAGCTTTATTGTCATTATTGCGGTTATTACCATGAACGCGATCCTGGGAACTGTGCAGACAGTGAAGGCAGAAAAATCCCTTTCCAATTTGAAAAAGCTGTCTTCTCCTACTGCAAAGGTAATGCGGGATGGACAGACGACAGTGCTGCCGGCGGAAGAAGTTACGGTGGGAGACATTGTCTTGTTGGAAGCAGGTGATCAGATTCCGGCAGACGGTCGGCTGATCGATTGTGCCTCTCTGCAAACCAATGAGAGCGCACTCACAGGGGAGAGCACCAACGTGGAAAAATCCATGGATTCCATTGCAGCAGAAGTGCCGCTGGCGGAACGAAAAAATATGGTGTATTCCGGCGGATTTGTCACATACGGCCGCGGCGCTATGGTGGTAACAGATATCGGCATGCAGACAGAGGTGGGCAAGATTGCCGCACTGATTCAAAATGCAGAAGCCCGAAAGACACCGCTGCAAATCACACTGGACCAGTTCGGCAAGCGGCTTTCTATCGGTATCATGATCGTCTGTGCACTGGTGTTCGTGCTGAGCATGATTCGCGTTGATGTGATCAATTTCAGTGCAGTTATGGATTCCCTGATGTTTGCCATTGCTCTGGCAGTTGCAGCGATTCCGGAGGCGCTGAGTTCTATTGTTACCATTGTCCTTTCCTTCGGTACACAAAAAATGTCCCAGGAACACGCGATTATGCGGAAATTACAGGCAGTAGAAGGCTTGGGTTCTGTCTCCGTTATCTGTTCGGATAAAACCGGTACCCTGACACAGAACAAGATGACCGTCCGGAAAATCGTGGTGCAGGATCATATCATTGCCGCCGAAGATGTCAGTCCGGAAAATCCGGAGGAACAGGAGCTGATTCTGGCTTCCGTGCTGTGCAGTGATGCCACATGTCAGGACGGCACCGAGATCGGTGACCCGACGGAAACGGCTCTGGTGCGGTTTGCCCAGAACTGCGGGCTGTCCGATGAGAAAATGCGTGGGGAACATGCCCGCATCAGTGAGATTCCCTTTGACTCCGACCGCAAGCTGATGTCTACTCTGAACCAGCACGGTGATGTGCAGAAAATGTACACCAAGGGTGCAACAGACGTGTTGCTGAACCGCATGACATGTTCTGATGCAGAGAAGCAGGAAATTGTGGAACAGGTGGAAGAATTGTCGAAACAAGGTCTGCGTGTACTCTGTTTTGCGGCAAAGCCGTTTTCCGGTGATACGCTGAGCGTTGAGGACGAAAATGACCTGACCTATTTGGGACTGATTGCCGAGATGGATCCGCCTCGTGTAGAATCCAAACAGGCAGTTGCAGAATGTAAATCGGCTGGAATCAAGCCAGTTATGATCACTGGGGATCATATTGTAACAGCATCTGCGATTGCAAAGGAAATCGGCATTCTGGAACGGCCGGAGGAGGCTGTAGAAGGCGCACAGCTGGATGCGTACACTGATGAACAACTGATAGACTTTGTGGCAGATAAATCGGTATATGCCCGTGTTACACCGGAACACAAGATTCGGATTGTACGCGCATGGCAGCACCGGGATAATATTGTTGCCATGACAGGGGACGGTGTCAATGATGCCCCGGCCCTCAAGCAGGCAGATGTGGGTGTGGCCATGGGTATCACTGGTACGGAGGTGGCCAAGGATGCGGCTGCTATGATTCTGACCGATGATAACTTCGCTACAATTGTAAAGGCAGTTAAGAACGGCAGAAATATTTATGAGAATATCAAAAAGGCGATTCTGTTCCTGCTTTCCGGAAACCTGGCCGGAATTATTACCGTTCTGTTTTGCTCTCTGGCAGGGCTTCCGGTGCCGTTTGCACCCATTCATTTGCTGTTTATCAACCTGCTGACGGATTCCCTTCCGGCAATTGCATTGGGATTAGAGCCGCATTCCGAGGATGTCATGAAATGCAAACCTCGTCCGGCTGGTGAATCGATTCTGACAAAGGATTTTCTGATAAAAACAGGCTATTCTGGTGTGATCATCAGTCTTGCCACAATCAGTGCATTTTTGTTGGGCTATTTTTATCAGGGTGCGCACAATGCCGGCGCAGCAATGACAATGGCTTTTGCTACATTGTGTATGGCGCGGCTGTTCCATGGATTTAGCTGTAAGGCAGATAAGCCTGTTCTGTTCTCCAAACGGCTCTGGAACAACAAGTTTACCATTCTGGCATTCCTGGCTGGCATGCTGCTGATCAATGCCGTTCTCTGGATTCCGGCGTTGCACAATCTGTTCCAGATTGAAAATGGGATGTCTGGTCTGTTGATTGGCGCAATTTATGGATTTAGTTTCGGATCTATGCTTCTGGTTCAGCTGGTAAAGGCAATTGTCTGCGCTGTTCGAAAGTCGAAGTGAGTTGATACACATAGTGGACTCTAACACACATGGATAAGAAAAAGGCACTCCTGTATGTATTTTACAGGAGTGCCTTTTGTATAATAGAGAATTTAATTTTTTCCGATCATTCCGGTAAAGCCGCCGATCAAAACCAGCAGACCCAGCACGATTCGATACCATCCAAATACGGTAAAATCATGCTTTTTGATGTAATTCATGAGGAAGCGAATGACAAAGACAGAAACCAGGAAAGCGGAAATCATGCCGATCAGGAGCATTGCCGTTTCCATTCCAGTTGCAGGTAAGCCGCATTTTACCAGCTTTAACAGGCTTGCGCCGAACATTACCGGCACAGCCAGGAAGAAGGTGAATTCTGCCGCCGTTGTACGGGAGACGCCCAGCAGAAGTGCGCCGACAATCGTTGCGCCGGAACGGGAAGTGCCGGGGAAGATTGCTGCAATTACCTGGAAGACGCCAATCATTAATACCGTGTTGTAGCGCAGGGAAGCGATACTGTTCATTTTCGGTTTTTGATTCTTGTGCCATTTTTCAATCCAGATAAACGCAACACCAAACAGAATCAGCATGATTGCAACTGTCCAGGCATTGTACAGATGTGCCTGGCTCCAGTCATCCAGCAGCATGCCAATTACTGCGGCCGGAACTGTGGCAACGATAACCTTGCACCACATCTGGAGAATGTCCTTTTTGACACAGGCACCAAATCCGTTTTGCGTCAGCGGCTTGGGGTTGTTTTTCTTTCCAAACGGCCACAGTTTATGCCAGTAGATGACTACAACGGCCAGAATTGCGCCCAGCTGAATGACAACATCGAACATTTCCTTGAAGTTATCCGTAGCGTCCAGCTTTAAAAATTCATCCAGCAGAATCAAGTGACCAGTGCTGCTGATGGGAAGCCATTCTGTAATGCCCTCCACAATACCAAATATCAGAGATTTTATGAGTTCCCAGATCATATGTACCAAAACCCTTTCTTTGTTGTTTCAGAAATACCGTGTTTCTGATGGAATCACCGTGTTCTATTGTAACATATATTTTTTCTTCCGTCAATGTTTTTCCGGAAAGTTTTCCCACGGTTTGACTGGATAAACAGGAGATAAAATCTATATGAAATCTTTTTTGTGCTTGTTTGGATGCTGTGGGGGAATGTGAGATTTAGCTGGAAAAACATGCACTTTCATTTTTACAGGAGTGTGTTCCGGTTCTCATTTCCAAAGATACCGCATATGCTGTACAAATATTTCATAACTGGAGTGAGACACTATGAAAGATCAGCCCGAAGCACGCGCTGTTATTCTTGGCGAATACATTGTACGGCAGAAAGCAACGGTTCGTGCAGCAGCCGAATGGTTTGGCGTATCCAAAAGTACAGTACATAAAGATGTCAGTGAGAGACTGGAACAATTACAGCCGGATCTGTATGCACAGGTAAAAGAAATTTTAGAGCAAAACAAACAGGAACGGCACATTCGCGGTGGCATGGCCACCAAACGAAAATATGAGCTGCGCCGGATGCAGGAGGAGCAGCGAATGGAACCATACACAGCGAATCAAACAGCAGCCGAAGCATAAAGCAATAAAAAAGGTGGACACCACAAATCGTGTCCACCTTTTTATTGTATAGAAATGTGTGTTCTGCTTAACCTTCGGTGTGGGGGAGTGTATCCACAATCTGCACCAGGAATTTCAGAAGTGTAATTGCATCGCTTCCGTTGACTTCACCATCTGCATTGCAGTCTGCATTTTTGCTTGCTGCATCACCCAGTGTGACAACGTCTGCTACCTTCTTATTCAGGATAACAGCGTCTACCAGTTCAATTTGTCCGTCCAGGTTGACATCGCCATAGAGGGTATCTCCTGGAGCTGGCTCTTCTGTGCTTCCGGTAGTCGTCGTCGTTGTTGTAATTCCTGTGGTGGTAGTTGTTGTAGTATCTGTTTCCGGAGCAGAAGCTGTAGTATCGGTTTTTGTGGTAGTGGTAGTTGCAGTAACGTCAGAAGAAGTAACAGTTTCTGAAGAAGTTACAGTTTCCGATACGGTTGTTTCCGAAGTCACATCAGTTGTTGCAATTGTAGATACGGTAGTGGTTGTTACTACCGGAACGTCAGCATTGGAGTAGAGGTCTGCCGGCAGCTCGTCCAGTGTAATGCAATAGTCACTGGTGTACATTTTTTTCAGATCATCCGGATCGTTATACTGGCTGGACATCAGATGATCTCCATACCACGGGCAGAAGTACAGCCAGCCAGCATTTTCAATGACCATGTTTTCCTCGGACGGAATAGAGTCATTTTCGGCCATAGCTACCATTTTCTTTCCGTTTGTCAGTTCATACAGATAATTGAAGATCGGAGAAATGGCGCTCAGGTTTGGTGTGCCAGGGCTTAAACCATCATCCCGGTTGTTTTCGCAGTTGTATTTGTCATATGCCACGATATCTACATAATCATCGCCCGGATACCATGTGTCAGAGTTTGCGTAGTTGTAGCTGTTGTATTCCCAGATGATATTGTGGAGACCATATTCTTCGGTCAGCGTGGTGTACAGAAGCTTCCACAGTTCCTTGTATACTTCTGCGCCGCGGTCGCCCCACCAGAACCAGGAAGTGCCGTCGCTGTAGTTACCTTCGTTGCCCTGCGCTTCATGCAGCGGACGGAAAATAATCGGGACATTTGCATCCTGGAGCTTTTGCAGCTGCTCTGCCAAATCCTTCATAGCTTCCTGGAAGTATTCGTATTCCTTTGTGCCTTCCTTGATTGCATTTGCAGTATTGAAGGTGCTGTTAGACTTCTGATAGTTTTGATAGGTGCATTTCTTCCAGTCTACGATATCACCCAGTGTATAGTTGTCAAAGTCAATCGGAACATTGATGTGCCAGGACGCAGTTACAATACCATTGCGATCCTTTGCCCATGCAATGGTACGCTCCGATGTGCCATCATCCCAGCCGTACAGCGGGTTGTAGTTCATAAAGTCGAAGCCGCGGATTGCCGGCAGCTTTCCGGTTTTTTCTTTGATATAATCAAATTCCAGTTCAGAATTGTTATCATGACCGCCGCCGTAGATTTCCTGCTGGCCGGAAATGATGTGAGAACCGTATACGCTCTTGAGGTAGGACATCAGGGCACGGGCTTCCTTCGTTGCCTTAGGATCTATCGGAGTATCTGTTGCGTTGGAATATTCCGGCTTCGGTGTCTTTGCCAGTGTCATGTTGTCATACAGACAATAGCCCCAGCCGCCGCCGAAAGTGATGGTATTTTCACCCTTTGTCAGCTTCAAATCGCCCCAGTTAAAATCGTTCCAGTCGTCTGTGTGCGCAATCTTTACAGTTTTAGTAGATTTGCTTTCATCGGAACGTGTGACAGTAACCTGCGCTTCACGAATATCGTTGGAAGTGCTGCCCAGATACATAATGCAGCGTGTCATCAGGCGATACATACCGGTTTCCGGAGCATCAACTGTAAAGCTCATGGTACCGGCACTGGTAACCCATACAAAACCGTCACCGGTGTAGCCCGGATACTGAGTTCCGTATACATCGGTTGCAACCTGTGCATCGTGTTCCAGCGTTAAATCCTCACATTCGGAAGTGAAAAGCGGTGTTCCGTCAGCCGCCAGCACGGAAGACGGGATGCTTTGTGCCATTCCGACACAGAGTGCAGCAGCTACGCCAATGCTGCTGATGCGTTTCCAAAATTTCTGCATCTAAATTCATCCTTTCTGTATTTTGCTTTCTGTAAAAAAAGAAGAAAACATAGTACATATGATATATGTTTCACAAATTTTATTATATAGGAATCCATCTTTTTTGTCAATACTTCTAAATCAGTTCTGTTCATCCTGCTGATTTTTTAGGCGGCTTCTTGTGCAAATTGACAATACCTTCAAATCGTGCTATAATAAAATGGATTCGAAAGAGTACTATTTTAAGGATAATGAGGCGATTGCATCGTGTATAATCCCCGTTCTTTCCGTGCAGAGGAATTTATTAGTCATACGGAAGTTATGGAAACATTGGAATACGCCCGTCAGCACTGCAACGACAAAACGCTGCTGGCGGAGATTCTGGCAAAGGCCAACCGTCGGAAGGGACTGACGCATCGGGAAGCGGCTGTGCTGCTGCTTTGCGAAGATCCCATAGTGACAGAGCAAATGTATCAGCTGGCGCATCAGATCAAGCTGGACTACTACGGAAATCGCATTGTGATTTTTGCACCGCTGTATCTGTCGAATTATTGCGTCAACGGATGTACCTATTGCCCGTACCATGCCAAAAACAAGCATATTTCCCGGAAAAAACTGACGCAGGAAGACATCGTTCGGGAAGTAACAGCCCTCCAGGACATGGGACACAAGCGCCTGGCTATTGAAGCCGGAGAAGACCCGCTGCACAACCCGATTTCTTATATTCTGGAATGCATCGATACCATTTATCACATTCATCACAAAAATGGCGCAATTCGCCGGGTGAATGTCAATATTGCCGCGACAACAGAAGAAGAGTATCACATGCTCAAAGAAGCCGGAATCGGTACCTATATTTTGTTTCAGGAGACTTATCACAAGGAAAGCTATGAAAAATTGCATCCCACCGGGCCGAAGCATGACTATGCCTATCACACCGAGGCAATGGATCGCGCCATGGCAGGGGGCATTGATGATGTGGGACTTGGGGTTTTGTATGGCCTGGAGAATTATCCCTATGAGCTGGTTGCACTGCTGATGCATGCAGAGCATCTGGAAGCGGTACACGGTGTCGGGCCGCATACTATCAGCATTCCCCGGATTAAACGGGCAGAGGACATCAATCCGGAGGACTTTGACAATGGAATTGATGATGATACTTTTGCAAAAATCTGTGCGCTGATACGCATTGCCGTTCCATATACGGGAATGATCATTTCAACCAGAGAGAGCAAGGCAGTGCGGCAGCGTCTGCTTCCTCTGGGAATTTCCCAGATCAGCGGCGGCTCCCGTACCAGTGTAGGTGGCTATGATATGCCAGAGGATCCGGAGGATAATTCAGCGCAGTTTGATGTCAGCGATTCCCGTACTCTGGACGAGGTGGTTTGCTGGCTGATGGAGCAGGAGTATATTCCCAGCTTCTGTACCGCATGTTATCGGGAAGGACGGACAGGAGATCGTTTCATGGCTTTTTGCAAGAGTGGTCAGATTTTGAATTACTGCCATCCCAATGCCCTGATGACATTGCAGGAGTACCTGGAGGATTACGCTTCGCCCCATACTAAGGAAATCGGCGAAGCTTTGATTCAAAAGGAAATGCAGCGAATCCCCAATGCGGCAAGAAGAGAAAGGGCAATCGCATATTTGAAGGAGATTGCGGCAGGGAAGAGAGATTTCCGTTTTTAGGAGTGAGCGACTGTGGAACAGGGATTCAATCAAACACCGCGTGCCAATCGGGTACACATCGGAATTTTCGGGCGGCGTAATGCCGGGAAATCCAGTCTGATCAATGCCATAACCGGACAGACCGTATCTGTGGTTTCTGAAATCCGGGGAACTACAACAGATACCGTGGAAAAGGCTATGGAACTGCTCCCTATAGGGCCGGTTGTTCTGGTGGATACGCCTGGAATGGATGATGCAGGAGCGCTGGGAAATCTGCGGATACAGCAGACAAAACGCGCGCTTTCTCATACGGATCTGGCCATTCTGGCGGTAGATGCTGCCGTGGGCATGACCGCTGTGGAAGAAGAGATCGCAGCGCAAATCCAGAGCAAACAGGTTCCGTTTTTGCTGGTCTGGAATAAATCGGACTTGCTTCCGGCAGAAAAACAGATTCCAGAGGGTGCCGTTCTTGTCAGTGCAAAAACTGGAGCAGGCATCCCACAGCTGAAACAGCGCCTGGGAGAACTGTTTCAACAGCAGAACCATAGCCTGCCGAACCGTTCTCTGTTTGAAGCAGCGCTGTTACCGGAAGATATTGTGATCCTTGTAACACCAATTGATGAATCTGCGCCAAAGGGGAGAATGATACTGCCCCAGGTTCAGGCAATCCGAGAGCTTCTGGACAAATCCGCCATTTGTCTGACGGTACAGCCGGAACAGCTTCCTGCCGCACTGGGTGTGTTAAATTGTTCGCCCCGTCTGGTTGTGACAGATAGTCAGGCATTCGGTCAGGTGAAGGAAATCGTTTCGGAAACAATACCGCTCACTTCCTTTTCCATTTTGTTTGCCCGGTTAAAAGGGGTTCTGCAGCCGGCCATGGAGGCAGTAAAGCAATTGGAACAGTTGCCGGAAGGCAGCCGGATTCTGATTGCAGAGGGCTGCACGCATCACCGTCAGTGCAATGATATCGGAACGGTAAAGCTGCCGAAATGGATACAGGCACATACCGGAAAGCAGTTTCAGTTTTCGTTTTCTTCCGGAAACAGCTTCCCGGAAGATTTGTCAGCATTTCAGCTGATTGTACACTGCGGCGGATGTATGCTGAATGCGAAAGAAATGGAAAGCCGGGCAGCACACGCTGCGGCACAGCATGTGCCCTATACCAATTATGGTATTTTAATTGCCTATTTGAACGGCATTTATACCCGAAGCCTGCAATTTTTGCGGGAGTTAGATAGATAACGCAAAAGAAAAAAGCTGCTGCACCAGCAAAAACGGTGCAGCAGCTTTTTCAATATTCAGGGGAATTCGTTGAGATTCCTAATACGTTTAGGAAGCAGAAGTAACTGCCGTTGTGTAAGATGTAGGCGCGGTGGTGGAAGCCGCCGCAGCACTGCCCGGAACAATGGCATGTTGTTTCAGATAATCTTCCCAGAGTGACAGAGAATTGCCCAGAAGATGGATGCCATCTGAGGTGAGCGAAGCATCCAGACAGCCGCTGGAGTCCATAACTGCTTCATTGACATTCAGGTAGAAGATCTTGTCCTGGGGATTTGCCAGGGCTTCCAGCGCCTGATTACGCGCATTGATCGTTGCGTTGTTAATGGAGCCGCTGGGGTCGTCTTTGGCAGAGGAGACAACCAGAATGCTTTGCAGATAGATAATGGCATCCGGCTGTGCCTGACGAATCTGGCTGATTACCTGAGAATAGGTCTGTGCCCAGCTGTCTGTTGTGCCGGTGCCCAATTCATTCAAGCCAAGCATAATATATACTTTTCCGTATTGCTTTTGCGAAAGCTTTTGTGACAGAGTAATGCTCTCTCCCAGGTTGGGGTTTCCGGCAGCTTTTTCCGTTACCTTGTAGATAGAGAGACCAACACTGGAAAAATAGTCTGCATTGGTCAGACTGCCATACAGTGCAAGGCCTTCTGTCCGGGAATCTCCGATGAACAGAGCGTCATCAAAATAGGAATCGTCTACTGTCTGAAAGGTAGGCGCCGGAGCAGTGGTGACAGCCGGAACTGCGGCTGCATTGGCATCTGCACTTTGCGTTCCGGTAACCGTCGGAGCAGTTGTTGTGACAGATGGTGCAACAGAAGAGGTATTGTCGATTTTATTTGCAGTCTGCCCTAGCTTCCAGATATTTGTCACAGCAATGGCAATGACAAATGCCAGAACCAACGGATAATTCCGAAGAATCGGATTTCTGAAAACGGCGCGCAGAAATTTTTTAACTTGATACACAGCAAAGCTCCTTTCTTTTAAAACTGGAAGTACAGGAACGGGTTATTGGTCTGCGTCATCATTGCCCGAATGGAGAAGATGAAAATCAAGATCAAAATGATCAGACAGAAACCACTCTTACGATACTTTTTGTAATAGTGCAGGGGAAGCGGCGTACAAAAGAGTACGCAGGGAATCAAAATCTTCCAGTAATTATGCAGTGCCAGCATCACATCTCTGGTGTTGGACTGGGTTTCCTGAGAAGAAAGGAACGGGAACAGGCGTGTGAAATAGGTTCCCAGCTGATGCATGTCAGAAATGGCAAAGACCATCCAGGTCAGCGGAATAATAAATATAATGTATGCATGCTTTAAAATATGCGTGCGCTCCAAAAATTTTCCGTATACATTCTTTTCCAAAACCAGCAGAACAAAGAAGATGAGGCCCCAGAGCACAAAGTTCCAGCTGGCACCGTGCCACAGACCGGTAAATGCCCAGACCACCAGCATGTTGCGGATGGTTTTTAAGCTGCCCTTTCGGCTACCGCCCAGGGGAAAGTAAATGTAATTCTTGAACCAGCGTCCCAGCGTCATGTGCCATCTCCGCCAGAATTCAGCGGCAGAGCCGGACATATACGGCAGGTTGAAGTTTTGCGGCAGCTGGAATCCCAGCATTTTTCCTACGCCGATTGCCATCATGGAATAGCCGGAAAAGTCAAAATAAATTTGAAAGCTGTATGCAAATGCGCCAAGCCATGCATAGGGAGTAGAGATACTATCATACCCGATAACACCGAGATTATTCCAGAGACCACCCATGGGGTTTGCCAGCAGGGTCTTTGCGCCAAGTCCCAGGATAAAGGTCTGCATGCCATCTTCCAGCATAGTGGCATCTACGCGCCGCTTCTGAATCTGCGGCTGCATTTCTCCAAAGTTGGTGATAGGGCCGGAAATCAGCTGAGGGAACATGCACACAAAGGTGCCCAGTTCCAGAAGGGAAGAGGCCGGGCGTACTTTTTTGGTGTACACATCGATCAGGTAAGAAGTGACCTGGAAGGTGTAAAAGCTGATGCCCAGAGGGAGAATCAGCTTCGCCGCCGGAAGGGAAACATGAAAGACGGAAAGCAGTCCGTTTAGATTTCCAATCAGGAAGTTGGTGTATTTAAACACCACCAGCATGCCGAAGTCATAGATCAGACCCAGAATAAACAGCAATTTTGCCCGATGTGGATCCCGGACTTTGGCACGGGTAATTGCATGCGACAGAGCGTAGTTGATAAGCGCCGAGAGAATCAGAAGCAATGTGTACCAGCCGCTTCCGATTGCATAGAAAATCAGACTGCCGGCCACCAGTGTGACATTGCGGTACCGCGGCGGCGTCAGATAGTATCCTACCAGAAAAATTGGCAGGAACTGGAATAAAAACTCAATTGTACTAAAAACCATATCGTTTTCCTCATTCCCCTTTTCGTAAATACAGTGGAAACACCCCGTCGAGCGGGGTGTCTCACATTATATATTACGGGAATTTTGTCAGATTTTCAACTGCTTTACCGTAACAAATGGGTTACAATTTGGTGACGATCAGCAGAACGCATAAAATCCGGACAAGTTCTTATTGTTCCTTTGCCGGTGCCTTTTCTTCAGAAGTGTAGCAGGTAAAGATATTTTCCACATATTCCGGTTCAGAAACCTTTGTGCAGGCGCTGACCAGCGGTACAACGATCAAGGATAAGATCATAGTGATTGCCCCGGCATTGATGGGAGAAGCCAGATTGAGGGGGAGACTTGCAGCAGATGCGGAGAGAGACGGGAACCATCCAAATCCGAACAGCAGCATATGACTAAGTGTCAGGCCGATTCCCAGCACAAAGCTGGTGCCCACAGCGGCCTTTGTGACCTTTTTGCTGAACAGGCCATAAAGGAACGGGCCGAGGAATGCGCCGGCCAGAGCACCCCAGGAGTAGGACATCAATGTTGAAATGGAGGCGTTTTTGTTGAATGCAATCAGAACAGAGATGATCAGGAACACAGCAATCAGACAGCGCATAATGATAATCTCTTTCTTTTCAGAGCATTTTTTCATGTTCGGGCGAATCAGGTCGATTGTCAGCGTAGAGCTGGAGGTGAGAACCAGCGAGGATAGCGTAGACATGGAAGCAGAGAGCACCAACACGACTACCAGTCCGATGAGCAGATCCGGCAGCGCAGTTTGCAGCAGTGTGGGAATCATAGCATCAAAGTCCAGCTTTCCGTTAGACAGTGCCGGGATAACAGTCTTTCCGGCTTCGTTTGCTTCTGCTGTGGTGCAGAACAGGCGGTCAAAGCCGCCCAGGAAGTAGGAACCGCCGGCTACAATCAGTGCAAAAAATGTGGAAATCACTGCGCCTTTTCCGATTTCCTTTTCGCTTTTGATGGCATAGAATTTATGTACCATCTGCGGCAGTCCCCATGTACCGAGAGAAGTCAGAATGACAACGCCCAGCAAATTGAGGGGATCCGGCCCGAATACAGAGTTTAGCGTGTTGGTCTTTCCGTTTACTTCAATCTGTCCCAGAGAAGAGAGCGCTTCTGTAAAGCCACCCCGGTTTTTTACCGTACAGATTACAACAGCTGCAATTCCGATCAGCATAACAATGCCCTGAATAAAGTCGTTGATTGCCGTAGCAGAATAACCGCCCAGGATAACATAAATTGCAGTGAGCAGTGCCATAACAATAATGATAATCTGATAAGCCGCTTCTGAATCAATATGAAATGCCATGTTGAACAGACGGGACAAGCCATTATATACAGACGCGGTATAAGGAATCAGGAAGATGAATACAATCAGCGCAGCGGCTATTTTCAGTCCCTTTGAATTCCAGCGGCGTTCGAAATATTCCGGCATTGTCTTTGCGCCCAGAGACTGTGTCATAATCCGGGTGCGCTTTCCCAGTACGATCCAGGCCAGCAGACTGCCCAGAAGTGCGTTTCCGATGCCCACCCATGTGGCGGAAACACCATAGTTCCATCCGAACTGTCCGGCGTAACCAATAAATACAACGGCAGAAAAATAAGAAGTGCCGTAGGCAAAGGCTGTGAGCCAGGAGCCTACATTCCGGCCGCCCAGGACAAAATCGTTGACTGATCGTGCCTGGCGGGAGGTGTAGACACCAATTCCCATCATAATTGCCACATAGATGATGATCATTCCAATTGTGATTGCGGTTGTCATATCATTCTCCTTACAGCAGCTTTTCCATTTCTGCAAATCTATTTGATGGATGCTTGGCTGCATCCTTCCATTTTATCATGGGGGAAAAACTGCGTTTTTTCAATTTCTGTAGATTCGCATAAATTTTATTATAATGGAAACGCTTAAAATTGTCAATCCATTTTTTATAAATTTGTGCAAAATGTTGTTTTTGCAAAGAAATCATCTGTTTTCTCAGAAAAATCGCAAAAAGGGCTTGACAAGTCCCAAATCTTATGGTATCCTATAGTTAGTCAAAGCTAACTAAAATTTG
>UQYK01000018.1 GCA_900545285.1 uncultured Ruminococcus sp. | reverse complement strand
CTACGACATGGATAAAACCATAGAAGTCGCCCTTGCCGCAGCAAAGAAAGAACTCTCCTAAATTATCGATACCATTTCAGATATTGCCTATCCCCATATCCCCCCAATATACCGCCCACCAGCGGTACATTTTTTATTGCAATTCCCCCAAAAGTATGATATAATAAAAACAACACACTTCATCCTAAGAAATATCTATCATGACCATTATCATAACTGGCGGCGCCGGCTTTATCGGCTCCAATTTCGTTTTTCATATGCTGAAAGCACACCCAGACTACCGCATTGTTTGTCTGGACAAGCTGACCTATGCTGGCAATCTGTCCACACTGGAACCGGTGATGGACAATCCGAACTTCCGATTTGTCAAGCTGGACATCTGCGACCGTGAGGGCGTGTACAAGCTCTTCGAGGAAGAAAAGCCCGACATCGTTGTCAACTTTGCAGCTGAATCTCACGTAGACCGCTCTATCGAAAACCCGGAGATCTTCCTCCAGACCAATATCCTCGGCACAGCGGTTATGATGGACGCTTGCCGGAAATATGGCATCCAGCGTTATCACCAGGTTTCTACCGACGAAGTCTACGGCGATCTGCCGTTGGACAGACCGGACTTGTTCTTTACCGAAGAAACTCCCATCCACACCAGCAGCCCGTATTCCTCTTCTAAAGCAGGCGCAGATCTGCTGGTGCTGGCTTATCACAGAACTTATGGTCTCCCGGTAACGGTTTCCAGATGCTCCAACAACTATGGTCCATATCACTTCCCGGAAAAGCTGATTCCGCTGATGATCGCCAATGCCCTGGCAGACAAGCCGCTGCCGGTTTACGGCAAGGGCGAAAATGTGCGTGACTGGCTGTATGTGGAGGATCACTGCAAGGCAATCGACCTCATCATCCACAACGGCAAGGTTGGCGAAGTCTACAACGTAGGCGGTCACAATGAGATGAAGAACATCGACATTGTCAAGCTGATCTGCAAGGAGCTGGGCAAGCCGGAGAGCCTGATTACCTACGTTACCGACCGTAAGGGTCACGATATGCGTTATGCCATCGACCCGACCAAGATCCACAACGAACTGGGCTGGCTGCCGGAGACAAAGTTTGCAGACGGCATCAAAAAGACCATTCAGTGGTATCTGGACAATCAGAAGTGGTGGAAGGATATCATTTCCGGCGAGTATCAGGACTACTATGAAAAAATGTACAGCAATCGGTGAGGGAGATACATAAAATGAACTACAACTACCTTATCGTCGGCTCCGGTCTATACGGAGCAACAATTGCCCAGCAGGCAAAAAAAGCCGGAAAAAGCGTGCTTGTAATAGATAAACGCCCCAATGTAGGCGGAAATATCTATACAGAAAAGGTCGAGGGCATCAATGTACACAAGTACGGTGCACACATTTTCCATACCAATAACAAAGAGGTATGGGACTATGTCACAAGCTTTGTTGACTTCAACCGATTCACAAACTCTCCGGTGGCCAATTACAAGGGCGAACTCTATTCCATGCCGTTCAACATGTACACATTTAATAAAATGTGGGGTGTTGTGACTCCTGAAGAAGCCGCAGCCAAAATTGAAGAGCAGAAAAAAGAAATCACTGGTGAGCCGAAAAATCTGGAAGAACAGGCAATCTCGCTTGTTGGACGAGACATCTACGAAAAGCTTGTAAAAGGTTATACAGAAAAGCAGTGGGGACGTGACTGCAAGGATTTACCTGCATTCATCATTAAGCGACTCCCAGTTCGCCTGACATTCGATAACAACTATTTCAACGCACTCTATCAAGGCATTCCCATCGGCGGATATACCAAGCTGATCGAGAAAATGCTGGAAGGTATTGAAGTTCGGCTGAATGTTGACTATCTGGAAAACAAAGAAGAACTGGACAAGCTCGCTGAAAAGGTAATCTACACCGGTCCGATCGATGCGTATTTCGATTATAAGCTGGGCACTTTGGAGTATCGCTCTGTCAGATTTGAGAATGAGATTCTTGATAAGCCAAACTTCCAAAGTAACGCAGCTGTAAACTACACAGACAGAGAAACTCCCTGGACAAGAATCATTGAACATAAATGGTTCGAGTTCGGCAAAGATGAAAACGGAAACGATCTGCCGAAAACAGTTATTTCGAGAGAGTATTCTTCGGAATGGAAACTTGGAGATGAACCCTACTACCCCGTCAACGACGCTAAAAACAGCACACTGTATGAACAGTACAAAGCCCTTGCAGAAGCAGAAGACAATGTCATTTTCGGTGGCCGCCTCGGCGAATACAAATACTACGACATGGATAAAACCATAGAAGTCGCCCTTGCCGCAGCAAAGAAAGAACTCCCCTAACCCACTAAAATAACATCCCTAAATTTTCAATGGCAACCAAAAATGGCAACCAATCCAAAAAAAGCCCAAAACTACGTCAAATCCACCCCAAATCCCGCAAGTTCGAATCTTGTCACCTTGACCATCCCCAAACGCATGCACTGCACAGCAAATCCCTGTGCGGTGCATTTTTTATTGCAAAAAATCACTTTGCATATGCACACAAAAATCCCCTGATGAAATTATCTTCACCAGGGGATTTCCTGTTATGCTTTATCGCATTGGGGCATCTACTTAATCATCGTAAACTGCGCCCGGTCCGATCTGAGAATAAATCTTAGTCAGGAACTTCAGCAATGTAATTGCATCTGTACCATTGATTTCTTCATCATAGTAAACATTTGCGTTTATACGTGCCTTTGCATTCAGATCAACAGAGTTTGCTACAAACTTGTTCAGCAGTACAGCGTCTACCAAGTTTACCTTACCATCCAATGTAACGTCACCGTACAGAGCCACGCCAAGATCTTCTGTTGTTACATTAGAATTGCTTGTTGTGGTTTTCGTAGTAGATGTTGTGGTGGTTGTAGTAACAGAATCCTTTGTTGTGGTAACAGGCGGTGTTGTAGTAGTAGTCTGCTTTTCCGGATCTTCTACAATGTTGACAGTAATCACCTTTTCCTGACCGCCAGGAGTCTTTACAGTGACTTCTACAGTTGTGCCAGCTGCTTTAGCCTTTGCAGTCAGAGTTGCGCTCAGTCCGTCTTCATTTGCAGTTGCCTTCACTGCGCTCTTTGCAGAGTTGAAGGTGCAATTTTCTACATTTGTCTTGATGATAGCATCTGCCTTTGTACCGTCTTCCAGAACCATCTGAGAAGTACCTTCGATCAGATCTACAGTTTCCGGAGTAACAGTGAGTTCGTTTTCAGTCTTGATTATCTTTGCAGAGTTGTTCTTATCATCTGCCTTATAGTAAGCAGTTACATTGCTCAGGGTGAACTTGCTTGCCTGCTTTTCGCCCAGACCAGCATACCATACGCCCAGCTTCAGGTTGCTGCCTTCTTCTTCGGCATTAATATAGTTGGTTGCAAATCCGGTCTGACCAGTTTCACTAACAGTCATACCGGTAGCGATTGTCGGAGCAGGAATCCACATGTATGTGTATGTGGTCTTACCAGTCGCATCCTTGTAATCTGCAACCGGAATTGAGTCATCGTTTGCTTTCGGACGGTTTCCAGCAGTGGACTTTTCCCAGTTCAGCAGAACCAGCTTGCCCGGAGAAGTCAAATCGTCAGACTGGAACCAAGTATCCTTTACGCCCTGTGCCTGAAGTGTATCCAGAACAGTGGTACCAATACCCATAACCATCTGGTTTACGTCCTGATCTGTTGTGATATCAAACTTTACAGCGTATACGTCAGCAATCTTTTCATACTTCATGCCGAAGTCAGCATAGCTGATTTCTACATTGCCGTTGTCGCCAATGCTTGCAGAACCTGCGCTCTTGATTGTAGCGCTGTCGGTATACGGGAATGTGATGGATTCTTCATAAGTCAGAGTTGCATCTACGATTGTAGCATCTGTGAACTCTGTTTCGCCAATTGCCTGTGCATACCACAGCTGAATAGAAATCTGGTCTGTCAGTGCAGTCAGAGTGTACGGAATTGCATCTTCCGGAACATCCCATGTTACTGTAAAGTAACTGCCCAGATTCTGTTTTGCCAGGTCAGAACCGCCGGTCGGTGTAAATTCGCCCTTATCGTTGCCCCACTTAACGCCAGCCTTTTCTGCTTCGTCCAGTGCCTTTGCACCGATATCATTATACCAGTAACCTGCGTTCTTGTCTTCCTTCAGACCAGCCTGCAGCTTTGCATACTCGGTATCTGCCAGGCTCATGTACGCAACGTTCAGACCGCCGCCGTACATAACACGAGAGACTTCAGTATTGGTCTTCAGTGTAACGCTCAGAGAAACCGGCTTTGCATTCTTCGGAACGGTTGTGCCCGGGATGAAGTTGAAGTCACCGTAAGTGAACTTGTGGCTGTTCAACGGGAGTCCCTGTGCACGGATTGCCTCTTCGTCCTTCAGTCCGCCGCCTGCTTCTGTTGCATAATATTCTTCACTGCAATTGTCGCCAGGTGTCAGAACATAATCGTTGCCGTTAGCATCCTTGAGCGCGTCGCCTTCAATTTTAACGGAGTTCCGTGTTGTAATGGTCATGTTTTCGCCATCCTGAGACACGGTATAATTTTCATTGTTGTTGCCAGTTGCACTGGAATAGTACAGACCGCCAGTGTTATCCGGACCGCCCGGATAATCATCTTCATCCTTCTGGTTGAACCAATCCGGTGCAGTACCATTGCTGGTATCCGTTGTGCCGTTTACTGTGATGGATTCCAATGTAACAGCTACCTTCAGCTTCTGTTCTACCTTGTTTGTGGTTTCATTCAGGGAAGCTGTTGCCGCATAGCAGTTCTGGAACTGGAACTTGGAAGTATTCTTCTCCAATTCCTTCGCAACGCGGGACGGAACCTCAATCACAACAGAAAATTCTGTTGCAAACGGGGTGCACTTCGGTGCTTCCTTCAGATTCTGAGCCTTCTTAATATCCCACCAATAACCATTTGCTTCTGTATCGGTGGCGCCGAAATAATATGAAAACTCAGTTACCATCTGATCTGCCTTCAGATTGAACTGGAGGGTTGTCACGCCTTTGCCCAGAAGGTCTACTGGTGCCTTTCCTTTGGTATCTGTATACTTCGTCCACGTATCGGTAGCTTTCTTACAAAAATATGTACACTTTGATTCATTCTGCGGATGATCCGGATCCTCCGGATCTTCAATCGAAGACTCCAGGGATTTGTTTACCGTCACTGTTGTCCCTGCTGCTGTTGCAAAGATGCTTCCGACAGAAGTAACTGCAACTGAGCTGACTGCCATAACAGCACTGACCAGTAACGCCTTCACTCTTTGACGAACAACTTTACTCATATGTATCGCTCCTCTTTTCAATTGATCTTTTCGTATTTTCTTTTTTCAGAACAGACGACAGATTGTCTTTTCTGTTTAAACATATCAGATGAATTTTTCATCTTTACGTTATAATTTATTATACCAGTATTCTTCAAAAAAGTAAATGTATAAATTGTTAACAGTTGCGTTGCGCATTAGAATTATAGGGCATGTTTTTTGGCTATATTGCACAAAAATCCTACCTAATGTGCAAAAATCAGGTAGGACTTTTGTCAAAGTTCCCGTAAATCAGTTGCTTTTCACCGTTGTTTCCGAATTTCCAGTATTTTCTGAATTTGTTTTTGTAGTCGCTGAGGCATTACGAACACCTTGAATTGCAACACGATAGTCATCTCCTACCGCCCATACATTATTATATTTTGCACAGGAAATGGTAGGCGTATAATTAAATGTGACAGAATCGCCGTTTACCGCATCGGCTTGTATTGAGTAACTCAGCAAGTCTACATTTGCCGTAATATCGCTGGCATCCAGTTCTGCCAGGACATCCTCCGGCCCGATCATGCTGACAGTCAGCTGCTGTGTCAGCACCTGAAAGTTATAGCTGCCCGGCGCATTGACAACACCAATATCTGAAATCACGAAATCCTTTTTCGCAAGTCCGGTATTGTCCAGCGTTAAGGTGACTGTGGAGAAGCCCGACTGATTCTGATACTCTTCCGGCACATCCACCACGAAATCCTTGGAGAAGTCCAGATCAATATCCCGCAGTGCAATAGAACCGATGTTGAATTCACTCATTTCGTCCATGGATGCATTTGGTGCCGCAAGCGTAATCTGGTTTTCCGACAGGGACAGCTTCAGAGAATTCAGATCAAAATTAGAAGGCGCATTGGTGATCTGATAGGTGATATCCATAGTTTTCTGATAAAGCACCGGCACTTCCAGAGAGAAATGCGCCACATCATAGGTGAAATCCGAGGAATCCACTTGCGTGCCTGCCTCATTATAAAAGAGCAGCGTATCCGTTGTGAGAATCTTTGAGGCTGTGAGCTGTTCCTTCTGCTGACTCTCCGCAACACAATAAGACACCTGATCCAGCTGCTGCTGTGGCCCGGTTACATCAATGGTAGACGGTGTGCTGGCAAAGCTCTTTTCATCCAGAATGCATCCGTCGGCATAGGTAATATTGGGGACAGACGGACGCACATCGAATGTATAGGTGTCAATCTTGTCAAATGTTACATCCACACTGGACGGCGAAATGGATTTCACATTAAATTCCACATTGTCCTTGCTGGTAACGGCAATCGACAGCTTTTTCGTGCCGGCCGAGGTAACATTTTCGACAACAGCAGATGCCACCAGATTGCTGGCATCCAGATTACCGATTTTAGAACGGTTTCCTTCAATCTGCACCGTGACATCTTCTACATCATAATCGATCACACTCAGGCCGTTTTCCTCTGCAGAAGTTCCGCCAATCTCTACAGAAAGCGGAATATGGTGAATGGTACGCGGTGTGGTGGGATAGATTGCAATGGAAATCACAAACCACAAAACAACTGCAATCACCACAGAAGTTGCCATCATTGCCGGCCGGCTGGCATAAAACCGCTGAAACAGCGTGCCGCTACTCGTCTTGCTTGTTTTTCTCTTCGTCCACAGATTTTTCCAGCGGCTGTTGTTCTTCTGTGCCATGCTGTTTCTCCTTTCTCCACTTGATTCCGTTCAGGAACGGCAGCTTTCGTGCCATCTTTCCAATCGTTGTCTCGGTATTGTCTGCAATCAAACGGCTCACCAAAAGATTGTGCAGACTCTCACGTGTAAATCCGCTCTTTAAAACGCCGTTTTCTGCAACAGAAATAGCACCGGTTTCCTCCGACACAACAATCACGACTGCGTCGGAATTTTCGCTCATGCCGATTGCCGCGCGGTGCCGGGAACCTAAGCGTTTGTTGATCAGTTCTTCCTTCTGGGGCTTGGGCAAAAAGCAGGCCGCCGCCAGAATCTTGCCGTCCCGCATGATAACTGCACCATCATGCAGCGGTGTCTTATTGTAAAAGATGTTGCCAAACAGCTCCTTGCTGGGAATTGCCTCCAGAATCGTTCCGTTATCAATCTGTTCCCCCAGCTTTGTCTGCCGTTCAATAACGATCAGTGCGCCAGTAGAAGTCGCTGACAATTCCACGCATGCATCACAAACCGCATCAATCGCCCGGTTCCAGATGCTCTCATCTGTACTGGTATTGCCGCTGAAACGCAGTCCCAATTTAGTATAGCCTGCTTTTTCCAGCGTTCGCCGCAGCTCCGGCTGAAACAGAATAATCAGGGCAATCAAACCAATGTTCAATGTTTCAGACAGCAGATAGGAGATTGCCTTCATTTGAATCCATACGGCAATCATATACACAATCAGAATCAGGAAAATCCCCTTGATCAACTGTCCGGCACGCGTTTCCCGCACCAGCTTCATCGCCAGATATACCACATAGGACAGCACCAGAATATCCAGAATATCTACAGGTTCCGCTGTCTTGATGACACTGTATATCATGTCCCACCAATCTCGTAATGCCATATTTGATCCACGTCCTTTCCTTCTGTCTGATTCTATACGCCTGTAATTTCTTGTCAAAGCAGGCAGTTTCCATTCTCTGTACACTGCTGCACAGGAAGCAAAATTTCGTTATTTTCAGGATTATGTAGCGGTCTGTATTGGCATTTCCAGCCAAGACAGACCTCCAGACCGAGAAAAATCATCTGTAAAAGCAGTTCTATTACTATTGTAACATATCACTCGATTTTTTCAATAGGTTTTCTCGATTTTTCAAAATATTGACATAATTTTTCAGTGCCTTTATCAACCGGAGGGTATCTGATTCCCGACTGAACACTGACGGCGCAAAGCGCACGGTACCGTCTCTCGTTTTCAGTTTTTCATGCGCCAGCGGTGCACAGTGAAGACCGGCACGCAGGCAGAATCCCTGTTGATTGAGCCACTGCGCCGTCTCCTCCGGCGAAGTATTCTTTACCGCAAAGGAAACCAGCGGCACATAGCTGACACCCGGTTCCCGGTAAACGGTAATCTCCGGGACGTCCTGCAATGCCGCACAAAATTGCGCACATAGCCGGTTCTCGTGCTGAAAAATCGCTGCTGTTGTTTTCTGCTGCACAAAGGAAACACCGGCTTTCAGCGAAGCGGCGCCAATTACCCCCAGCGTGCCGCATTCCAGGCGATCCGGCAAAAAGTCCGGCTGTTCCGGACTGCGAGAGGCACTGCCGGTTCCTCCCTGCATCAGCGGCCGGATAGGAAATGCGCAATCAGTCATTAACACGCCGGTTCCCGTAATGCCGTACAATCCTTTATGCCCGGCGGTACACAAAATATGCATGCCGTCATCCTGTAATGACAAGGGCAAAATACCGCATGCCTGGGCACCATCCGCAATAAAGCAGATGCCGTGCATGCGGCATAGTTCCGCAATCTGGCGATACGGCAAAATCTGACCGGTTACATTGCTGGCAATGGTGCACACCACCGCCTTGGTATTCGGCCGGATCGCACTGCGAAAATGCTGCATCGTTTCCGCCGGATCCGGTGCAACACGGACAATGCTGTACGCAATCTTCCCTGCCTTCGCCAGTGCCGCAACCGGCCGGTAAACTGAATTGTGTTCCAAATCACTGATAATTACGTGATCGCCGGGATTTAAAATACCCTGAATTGCCATATTCAAAGCATGGGTACAGTTCAGGGTAAAAATTGTATTTTCTACTTTTGCGTCAAAAAAATCCGCAACCGTCTGACGTGCATCATACACCATTTCAGAAGTACGCGCCGCCAGTGCGTGACCGCCTCTTCCGGCGCTGCCGTAACGAAGCACCGCCTCTGTTACAGCCCGGCGCACCTCCGACGGCTTCGGGTACGTGGTAGCGGCGTTGTCAAAATTCACAAGCATCACATATCCCGCCCTTCCAGCAGCTTCCGGAAGGGGATTCCTTCTCTTTTCAAAAGTGTCGAAACGCGGCTGCAATCTCCCTGCACTGCCAGAACAAATCCACAGCCCTCCGGCCCTAAGTGCTCCAGCCGCCGGATTTCACTGGAAATTCCATTGCGCTGCAGCACCCGGCGCGCCTGGTTTGCCTGGGTATAGGAGACCATTGCCGCTTTACATTCCAACATTTTCTCTCACCCCTTTGCATCATATTGATCAGGAGAACAGTCTCCCATATCAATATATGCGAAAAGGAGGTGCCTTGGTGCAGAAAACCTGCCTTGCATCTTGCGCTACAGAGATACAAAACAGGTTTTCCCATAGAATCCTCTGAAAAATAGCAAAAACAAGCTTTTACACGTTGCACAGCAGGCAGACGCAGTGCGCAGAGATTCCCAGTCCTTCGCCGGTGAATCCCAGCTTTTCTTCTGTCGTTGCCTTTACGCTGACCTGTTCCGGCGCAACACCGCAGGCCGCTGCAATTTTTTCCCGCATCTGCCCGATATAGGGAGCAAGCTTTGGCTGCTGGCAGAGTATGGTTGCATCAATGTTTCCCACCGCATAGCCGTGCGCCTGTACCTTTTCTACTACCAGTTTTAACAGCTTTAAACTGTCTGCACCGGCGTAAGCCGGGTCAGTATCCGGAAAATGCTTCCCGATATCCCCCAGTGCCAGCGCACCCAGCAGTGCGTCCGAAACCGCATGCAGCAGAACATCTGCATCCGAGTGTCCAAGGAGACCCTTTTCATAGGGAATTTCCACGCCGCCCAATATCAGCTTTCTGTCTTCTACCAGACGATGTACATCATATCCGTGTCCGATCCGAAAGGGAATCTGTGTCATTTATGCCTCCTCTTCCTTTCGATGCAGCAAAATCTCTGCAATTGCGATATCCTCCGGGGTAGTAATTTTCAGGTTGGTGTAATCCCCTTCGGTCATGTAAACCTTATGATTGATCGCCTCCACCAGCTGACAGTCGTCTGTGAAATCCAGACCATGTTCTTTGGCAAAGGTCACTGCTTCAAAATACAGCTGCCGTTTAAACACCTGAGGTGTCTGTGTGCTGTACAGATGCGGCCGGTACGGCGTATCCACAATCAGATTATCGTTCACGACTTTAATGGTATCCTTTACCGGAACGCCCAGTGTTGCACCGCCGAATACAGAGGCATCCTGAATGACACGGGCAATCTGCTCCGTTTTCACCAGAGGGCGTGCCCCATCGTGAATTGCAATCATCGTTGTCCCTTTGGAAAGGGCACGCAGTCCGCACATAACACTTTCCTGCCGGGTGCTGCCGCCTTCCACCAGTGCATGCAATTTGGTAATATGGCAGTTCTCCGCCGTCTCCCGGATTGCCGCCTGATCTGCCGGACGTGCAACCACGATGATTTCTGCCACGCGTTCGCATGCTTCAAAGGCACGCATTGTCATTCCAATTACAGTAGTATCTCCCAGCGGCAGTAAAATTTTGTTTTTCCCCTGCATGCGCGTGGCATTCCCGGCGCACACCAGAATTACAGAGGTATCTTTTCCTTCAGACATCGTCATTTTCCTCCTGAAAGCGCTTGTCTTTTTAGGTTTGCTTTACAAAAAAGGTACTGATTCCCGTTAAACCAGTACCCTTCCTGCATGCTTATCCAAACAATATTTTTTCCATACGCATAAAAACAGATGCCGGAAGCTTTCTCCAGCATGTTCCGTTTCCATGCGAACCAATTATTTTACAGATTGTGCAGCTTATAAGAGAGCGTCATCAGGCTGTCATCCAGGTGCATGGTTACTACCTGGGCATGTTCCACGGTAATATCACAGTGACTAAAATTCCACAGTCCCCTGATTCCAAGAGAAACCAGACGTTCCGCTGTCGTCTGTGCCGATTCCTTCGGCAGACACAGCACCGCCGCCGCCGGATTTTCTGCCCTGCAAAAGGCATCCAGTGCATCCATAGACTGAATGGTCAGTCCGGCAAGCTGCCTGCCGATCAGTTCCGGCTTGATATCAAAAATGCCCACCAGCCGAAAGCCGCGCTGTTCAAACCGGACATTTTCTGATACCACTTTGCCCAGACTGCCGGCACCGATCACAATTGCCGGGAGCTGCTCTGTCAGTCCCATAATCCGCTGCAAATTTTCCCGCAGCTCTGAAACCGAGTATCCGCTGCCCTGCTGTCCGAAACAGCCAAAGCAGCTGAGATCCTGCCGGATCTGCGAGGCAGTCATTCCCAGCCGTCTGCCCAGTTCTCTGGAGGAAGTCCGTGTCTGTCCGCTGCGTTCCAGCTCTCCCAACAGGCGATAATACCGGGGCAGCCGCCGTACCACGGACGCAGACACTTCATATTTCGATGTCAAACCAATCGCACTCCTATAAACGCTTTGTGCAGAATTACGCCATCAGCTTTGCCAGACGTGCCTGAATTGCCTCCAGGAATTCCTTGGAATTTACCTTCTGCTTGTTTTCCAGCTTGGAAATCAGATACAGGTCGCCGGTCATAACGCCGTCTTCAATGGTCTGGATGGTTGCCTTTTCCAGCTTGTCTGCAAAGTCTACCAGTTCCGGCAGCTTGTCCAGTTCTCCGCGCTTGCGCAGTGCACCGCTCCATGCAAAGATCGTTGCAACAGAGTTGGTAGAGGTTTCCTCACCCTTCAGGTACTTATAATAGTGCCGCTGAACAGTACCGTGTGCTGCCTCATATTCATAGATGCCGTCCGGAGAAACCAGAACAGAAGTCATCATAGCCAGAGAGCCGTATGCAGTGGAAACCATGTCGGACATAACGTCACCGTCATAGTTCTTGCAGGCCCAGATATAGCCGCCGTGAGAACGAATCACACGTGCCACAGCATCATCAATCAGAGTGTAGAAATATTCAATACCTGCTGCTTCAAACTTTTCCTTGTATTCCTTATCGAAAATTTCCTGGAAAATGTCCTTGAAGGTGTGGTCATACTTCTTGGAGATGGTGTCCTTGGTTGCAAACCATACATCCTGATGCAGATCCAGGCCATAGTTAAAGCATGCCCGTGCAAATCCTGCAATGGAATTGTTCTTGTTGTGCAATCCCTGGATGATTCCATCGGTATCTTCAAAGTTAAAGATCAGTTCTCTGGTCTCCTTGCCCTCTGCATCGGTAACAACCAACTCTGCCTTAGAGCCCTGCTTTACCTTCATTTCGGTATTCTTGTATACATCGCCGTAAGCGTGACGAGCAATGGTAATCGGAGCTGTCCAGGTCGGGATATACGGTTCTACGCCCTTTACCAGAATCGGGGTACGGAAAACAGTACCGTCCAGAATGGCACGAATGGTACCGTTCGGGCTTTTCCACATCTGGGACAGGTTGTATTCCGGCATTCTTGCCGCATTCGGAGTAATGGTTGCACACTTAACTGCAACGCCGTACTTCTTGGTGGCGTTGGCACTGTCTACCGTTACCTGATCCTTGGTTTTTTCCCGGTATTCCAGACCCAGATCGTAGTATTCAGTCTTCAGGTCTACATACGGGGTCAGCAGAATATCCTTGATCCACTGCCACAGAACACGGGTCATCTCGTCGCCGTCCATCTCGACCAGCGGCGTTGTCATTTGAATCTTTGCCATTTGATTTTCCTCCTCAAATCGTTCCTCATTGCATATATCACTATAGCGTTTCCGCCGGCGCAATCCGGTGGCCGGCTTGTTCTGCCAACGCAGAAATTTTGTCATATTCCGCAGTTGTCACTAAAATCAATTGTAAGTCATCACTGTCAATGTCCACGCCTTTCCTACAGGCTCTTATTTTTTCGCATGGCACAATGCCCATGCAAACAAGCCGGCGCCCAGAAGCGTTGCCACGCCCAGAACCGGACGCTGCAAGTAGAACTGCACCACCTCCGGCATTTGCCGGAACAGCAAAAACTGACGGTACAGATACCACAGTAAAACGGGAAGTCCCACTGCGATTGCCGAAAAAGCAATTGCGTATTCCAGAACTGTTTTCCGTTTCATTTTCCGCCGATGTTTCTGCACGGATTTTCGCAAGGCGCTGTCCTGCATGGCATCTTCCATGGAAAATATCCGCTTACTTCGGGAAATATCTTCCGTAAACTGCTTTGCCAGATCTTCGAAATGCAGTTCCTGCTGCCTGTCCTGCTTCATTTACGCAAACACCACCCAACGAAGAATCCCCAGCACCAGCAGGTGCAGCGGATAGAACACATAGAAAAACCACTTATGAAATGGATTTTTGCTGCCGCTTTTGCCGTTGTAGCAATACTGTATCAGCGGTATCACCAGAAAAATCCCCAGCTGAAACAGTCCGCTCCATATTGGCTCATTTCCCAGCATGCTGACACAGCAAATCGCCGTGATGCAACTAAACGAGATCCATTTTTCTTTCGGATTGTCCCGATACCGGAAAAAGATCAGCGCATAGAGCACATCGAACATCGCCCAGTCACCGAAGATCGACAGAAGACAAAGTCCCAGCGTTCCCAGCTGTTTCCACAGAACCGAACACTTACCCTTGTCCCAGAGCCAGATTGCCAGCAGACTGAGAAACAACGTATAGATCACGCCAAACGCCGAGTGGATATAACCTCTCTCAAAATAGCTGAACGGCAGCCACGAAATCACGGCGAAAATTCCCAGCCGCATGGCATATTTCTTCACGTTTCTGGTGTAGTGATACCCCTCTGCCAGCATATACGCCATAGTCGGCCCGGTCAATCGCCCGATCACATGCATCACCTGCCCCAGCAGCGACGCTGTGGGAACAAACGCCCATGCGATGTGATCGATGAGCATGGCGACAATCACCAGGTATTTCAGTTGATTGCGGTTCAAAAACCCTTTTGCGTTTGTCATTCCTGCTTCTCCCGATTCTGCCATAACACTTTCAGCACATGTAGACCGCCGGCTGCCAAAAGCAGCAGTACCAGCAGCAGAATTCCCGAAGCCGGCCGCTTTTGCAGCAGCTCCAGGTAATCCATGATGTCATGCCCGGTAAACATCGCATAGACGAAAACAACAATTACAACTGTAAACAGGTCATTCTGATAGCTTTTCCAGAACTGCCGGAATTTCCCGTATTTGTTGGATTTTTCCGAATCCGCCTCTCACTTGCTCAGCTTGTCGCGTGTGTAATCCAGCAGACCGCCGGCCAGGATAATATCCTTGGTGCGTCCGGTCAGTTCGCACAGTACCGGAATCTCTGCACCGGTCGTCTTGTTGACCAGTGTCAGTGTAGTTTCACCAGCTTCAATATGCTTGCGAATGTCTGCCAGTTCCAGTACATCGCCCTGTGCAATCTTCTCATAATCTGCTTCGTTGACAAAGGTCAGCGGCAGAATGCCGGCATTGATCAGGTTTGCGCGGTGGATACGAGCGAAGCTCTTCACCAGAACTGCCTTGACACCCAGATACAGCGGAGCCAGTGCAGCATGCTCACGGGAGGAACCCTGTCCATAGTTGGAGCCGCCTACGATAATGCTCTGTCCCATTTCCTTGGCACGCTTCGGGAATGCTTCATCACAAACTGTGAAGCAATGCTGTGAAATTGCCGGAATGTTGGAACGCAGCGGCAGAATCTTGGCACCCGCCGGCATGATGTGGTCGGTAGTGATATTGTCGCCCACCTTCAGAGAGCAGCCTGCTTCGATGGTTGCTTCCAGCGGAGCAGTTTCCGGGAACGGCTTGATGTTCGGTCCGCGGAGAATCTCCACCTTGTCCATTTCTTCTTCCGGTGCCGGCAGAACGATCATATTGTCATTGACACTGAATTTTTCCGGCAGAACAAATTCCGGCATCTCGCCCAGCTCTCTCGGATCGCTGAGATAGCCAGTCAGTGCAGAGTATGCAGCCAGTTCCGGAGAAACCAGATAAATCTGACCGTCCTTGGTTCCGGAGCGTCCCAGGAAGTTCCGGTTAAAGGTACGCAGAGAGATACCACCGGAATTCGGGGACTGTCCCATACCGATACACGGGCCGCAGGCGCTTTCCAGAATTCTTGCGCCGGCTGCAATCAGAGTACCCAGAATGCCCATATCTGCCATCATGTTCAGCACCTGCTTGGAACCAGGCGCAATTGCCAGAGAAACATCTGGGTTTACTGTCTTGCCCTTGAGGATGTGTGCCACCTTCATCATATCCAGCAGAGAAGAGTTGGTACAGGAACCGATGCAGACCTGATCAATTTTCAGCTTGCCGATTTCTGCCACAGTCTTCACATTGTCCGGAGAATGCGGACATGCTGCCAGCGGAACCAGTTCGCTCAGATTGATGTGCAGTTCTTCATCATAAACAGCGTCTGCATCTGCCTTCTGTTCGCTCCAGACTTCGCCTCTGCCCTGTGCTTCCAGGAACTGCTTTGTCACCTCATCAGACGGGAAGATGGAAGTAGTAGCACCCAGTTCTGCGCCCATGTTGGTAATGGTAGCGCGTTCCGGAACAGACAGTGTCTTCACACCTTCGCCGCAGTATTCAATGACCTTGCCAACGCCACCCTTTACAGACATACGGCGCAGCACTTCCAGAATAACATCCTTCGCAGCAACCCAAGGGGACAGCTTTCCGGTCAGTTCTACCTTTACCACCTTTGGACAAGTGATGTAGTACGTACCACCGCCCATTGCCACTGCAACGTCCAGACCACCGGCACCCATAGCGATCATACCGATACCACCGCCGGTAGGCGTATGGCTGTCAGAACCGATCAGGGTCTTTCCCGGAACGCCGAAACGCTCCAGATGTACCTGATGGCAGATGCCGTTGCCCGGACGAGAAAAATAAATGCCGTGCTTTTTTGCTACACTGCCGATAAAGCGGTGATCATCTGCATTTTCAAAGCCGTTCTGGAGCGTATTGTGGTCAATATAAGCAACGCTGCGTTCTGTGCGTACCCGCGGCACACCCATTGCCTCAAATTCCAGATATGCCATCGTACCGGTGGCATCCTGTGTCAAAGTCTGATCAATGCGGATTCCGATTTCAGAACCCTTTACCATTTCGCCCTCAACCAGGTGGGCTTTCAGAATTTTTTCCGTCAGGGTCAATCCCATGTCCATCATTCCTTTCATGATTGGAACTGCAAATACACGGCAAGCCATACATTTACAAGTACACTTTGAGGCAGCGCCGCACACATGCATATTCTTTTCCGCCGCAGGGCACATACTGAACTATGTCCTGTCCCCTGAGCAGGCACTGCACGTTGCTGCCTTTTTCATTTATAATACCGTATTATTATAGCAAAAAATAAGCATAGTTGTCAAGTCTGCGGCCGCGGCTTTTGCAGCAGCTTCGCAGAAAAAGAAAAAAAGCCGGAGAAAAAGTGCCAGCAGACATAAAAACAGCCCGCCGACACCACGTCAGCGGACTGTTTGTTTTCGCTTTTTTGCAAGGATTACACTTCACTCTTTTCCAGGGAATATACATGATCACCGTTCAGCCGCTTTTCAAAATCATCGTGCGGCAGCGGACGGTCGAACAAAAAGCCCTGTGCCATACAGCAGTGCATGCCGCGCAGAAAATCGGCCTGTTCCATTGTTTCCACGCCCTCTGCAACAACCTCCATATCCAGTTCATTCACCATCTGAATGATATTCTTGATGACAATAACATCATTTTTCTTCCGTTTTTCCATGTTATTGAGGAAAGACTTGTCCAGCTTGATAATATCCACATTCAGATCTTTCAGAAGGTTCAGGGAAGAATAGCCGGTGCCAAAGTCATCAATAGAAGTGCTCACACCGCTCTCATGCATTGTCCGTACAAAATCTAAGAGTGTCTCATAGTTTTCATAGCCGGACATCTCCGTCAGTTCTATTTCAATGTATCTGGACGGAACGTCATATTTTTGAAGCACCGCCAGGATTTTCTTTGCCAGATCCGGATTATGCAGATGTGCCTTGGAAAAATTCACAGAAATCCGTACCGGTTTAATGCCCTTTGCCATCCACTCCTGCACATCCCGGCACACCTGATCCAGAACATAGAAGTCCAGCTTACAAACACTGCCTTCCCATTCCAGCACTGGAATAAACTGCATAGGCGGCACCATGACACCGTCCCGGAACCAGCGCACCAGCGCTTCGCAGCCGCAGAGACAGTTATCCTCCAGCGTTACCTTCGGCTGATAATATACCACAAACTCCCGGTTTTCCAACGCCTTCGGGAACATCTGGGAAACTTCCTTCTGCCGCAAAGCCTGTTCCAGCATGGCATCATTGAACCGGAGCTGATCAGTTTTGCCGGAAACCTTTGCCGCATGCACTGCCGCAGAGGCTGCATTGATGCCCTCTCCCAGGTGCTGCCCTTTCTGCATATCATATATGCCCACACGGGAGCGCAGGTCAAAGGTTTTCATGCTTTCCCCGTACGGGACTGTAATCTGCACGTTATTCATCTGCGTGAGCAGTCCTTCTGCGCGCTCTTTTTTGGCCAGCAGCACAAAATTGTCGCCGCCCATCCGTGCAAAATATTCCTCTGCATTCAGCTTCTGCTGTGCCAGCCGGACAAATTCCCGCAGCACCATATCTCCCTGCCGTGCGCCAACAGCACGATTGATATAATTGAAATTCTTAATGTTCAGGAAAATGCAAGTGTATTCATTCAGCTTTCCCTGTTTCAGAAGCTTACCGCCAATTTCGTGAATTCCACGCATATTCAAAGCGCCGGTCAATAGATCTGTCACGGTAATACATTTCAGAAGCTGCACCAGCTTTACTCGCTCCAGAATCAAAAACAATTGTCTGGACATAAACAGGAACATACTTTTATGCATTTCTGTCCATTTTTGACCTTTAGGAGGATAGTATTTAAAAGTCACGGCACAGGTTTCATCCATCTGCACCCGATCCTCATAGCAGGATTCATCATAACCGTCCGAACTTTCATAAATCGGAAAGCACTCGTTCTGCCCCCTGGGATCCAGCACGGATTTCGCTGCAACTAAGTACAATTCAAATTTTCCCAGCGGGAACAGAGGCACTGCCTGCTGCATCTGTTCCCGCAGCAACGCTATCAGATCATCCACTGTTTTTACGTCCTCTTGCAGTGCATGAAACAATTTATTGTAACTCTCGATATGAAAATTTAAGTCCATACAATCACTCCGCACTTTGTTTTGGTTTTCCGCTTTGCAGATGTATCTCATAGAAATTATAACATATGGTTTCGAATCTGTCAATTAAATATAAAAGGCACCATGATCTTTTATAAAAATTTGTTTGCTTTACCAATATGCGTGCGCATTTTTTAGTACATTTTACAACCTGCACAATGTGCATTCTGACAGCTGTTTCCCTGAAATTTTTTACACAGTATACGGCAGCTCCTGAATGATATTCACCAGAAATTGCAGTAAAACAATTGCATCCGCCCCGTTTACTTCGCCGTCTGTATTACAGTCTGCATTGGCGGAAACCTGCTCTGAAAACGTTACCATATCTGCGGCACGCTTGTTCAGCAGCACTGCGTCTGATAAGGAAATGGTACCGTCCAGGTTCACATCTCCGTACAGCACTTCCGGTACAACAACGGTTCCGGTTACAGTTGTGCTGGTCTGCACCGAGGATGTCGTCTGGCTTCCGGTAGCAGAAGCGGTTGTTACAACAGAAGAAGCTGTGGTCGTTGTGCTTCCGGTGGTGACAGGAGTTGTCGCTGTCGTAGTCACAACCGGCGGCATATCCAGAAAATGAATGGTTGCCTGATCGGTCAACGGCAAATTGCCGCTTTGATTTGTGGAAAGATCGGCATAATCAGAAATGGAAACTGTATCCCACTGGGCTTTTGTCCCCTGAAAATAGACATCTGCGAGGGCATCACACTTTTGGAACGCCATGATTCCCACTTTTGCAACGCTGTTCGGCATCGTCACAGTTTTCAAATTCTTACAGCCGCTAAACAGATAATCCGGAATTTCAGTCAGGCCACTGGGAACGGCGATTTCTGTTATTGCTGCTCTGCTGAAGACACCGCTTCTGATCTCTGTCATGGCAGACGGCATTTTTATGGTTTCCAGGGCTTCACAATTGCTGAAAGCATTGATTCCCAGCGTATCCAGGCTATCCGGGAGTACCAGTTTTTTCAAGCTGCCGCATTTTACAAAAGCATATCCTTCAATGGCTGTTACGCCCTCCGGAATCACAATCTCTGTCAGATTGTCACTATAGGCGCAGGAGGATGCTCCGATGGTTTCTACACTGGCCGGAAGCCGGAAGTACGATTTTCCATTTGGAAAAAAGAACAGTGTTTTTCCATTGTCTGTCAGGAGCAGACCATCCTCACTCTGATAATCCGCATTGCCAGCTTCCACATAAAAATTCTGCATGGAAATACAACCGGCAAAGCTGCTGACGCCAATCTTTTTCACCGTTTTGGGAATCTGTATTTCCTGTAGTGCGCTGCAATCCAAAAATGCGCCGGCTGTAATCACAGTCAGCTGGGACGGCAGTGTAACGCGTTCCAGTGCGCTGCATTTTTCGAAGACATTTTCATTGAGATAGAGCAGATTGTCTGGCAAATCCAATTCCGTCAGATAAATACATTTGCTAAAAGCATACGTATCTATGGAAGTAACCGTCTCCGGAATATGGCACACTGCGGCCTGCTCCGGGCAGCGAACCAGCCGGGTGAGATCCTTGGAGTACAGCACGCCTTCCTGGGCACAGAACGAAGCATTCTCCGGCGCAACCTGAAACGCCTGCAATGCAGTACAGTCCCAGAATGCATTTTTAGAAATTTCAGTTACATTCGCCGGAATCTCTATCTGCTGTAAGGATTTACAGCCATAGAACGCATTTTCGCCAATCGTTGTTACACTGTCCGGAATCGTGACTGAAGCCAGCGATTCACATTTACTCAGCATCATTGCAGAAATCGTTGTTAAGTTTGCCGGAAGTCTGACAGAGGTCAGCGCTTTACAGGAAATGACCGCATTTTCCCCGATCTCTGTGACAGAATCCGGAAATTCCAGTTCCGTAAGCGCCGTGCAGCTGGAAAAAGCAATGCTCTTCACCTCAGTTACACTGTCCGGAATCGTCACATGCTCCAGGCTGACGCACTGAAAAAAAGCACCTTTTCCAATGGAAGTCACCGCCATTCCGTCAATTTCTGCCGGAATCTCTACAGTGACAGCCGCTTCATCACAGTCTGTGATCTGAATTGTGCCGTCCTCCTGTACAGCATAGGTCAAATCCCCGTAAACATTTCCCTCTGCAAATACCATTTCCCCCGGCAGATTGCCGAGCATCCCTGCCAGCATTCCAACTGCTGTTGCAGCAGACCATATCCGTTTCCCTGTTTTCATCATCTGAATCCTTTCTGTTTGAAAAGTCCGTGTCATCGTACAGGCTTCAATCAAGAAGTCCCTGTTATTTCCTATTATACCAAATTGATTCAAATTTCGCAATGGTCAATTCCAACAAATCCATTTCATTTGAAATGGATTTCACACATATTTTCTACACTTTTGTGCCAACACGCATTCTATTTGACAAGCGGCCCAAAATGCGTTACACTAGAGCAGGTACATTTCAAAGAAATGGGGTTTTCTTTTTTATGCAGGACTTTTTTCAAAATCTGACGTTTAGCCTGAATGCCACAGTTCCGGTATTTCTCATGATGGTATTCGGCTTCTTGATGCAAAAGGTACACTTGCTGGATGAGCACACCACAGCAAAAATTAACCAGTTTGTCTTTAAGGCACTTCTGCCGGCGCTGCTCTTCATGGACTTATCCACTGCAGAATTTCAAAGCGTGTGGGACACAAAATTTGTTCTCTTCTGCTTTCTGGCAACTGCGTGCAGCATTGGCATTGCCTTTCTCTTTTCGCTGCTTCACAAAGAAAAGGCGGAGCGCGGCGAAATTATCCAGGCCTCTTACCGCAGCAGCGCAGCCATCTTAGGCATCGCCTTTGTCAACAATATCTACGGACACGCCACGATGGCCGCACTGATGATTGTGGGCACAGTCCCCCTCTACAATATCATTGCCGTTATCACACTTTCCCTTACAGCGCCTACTGATTCCCAGAAGCCCGGCATGCGTGCACTGCTGCTGCGCACCGGGAAAAATGTCCTCACCAATCCGATTATTCTGGGTATTGCCGCCGGTATGCTGTGGTCTGTCCTGCGCCTGCCCCATCCGGTCATTCTCACAAAATCTGTCTCTTATCTGGGAAATATGGCAACGCCTCTCTCGCTGATTGCACTGGGAGCTTCCTTTCAGTTAGGCAGCGCCAAGGGAAAACTTAAACTGACACTGGGCATCTCTTTTTTCAAGCTGTTTTTATTCTGCATGCTGTTTCTGCCTGTTGCCATCTGGCTGGGATTCCGGGAGGAAAAGCTCATTGCCATTCTGGTCATGCTGGGCAGTGCTACCACCAGCAGTTGCTTTGTCATGGCAAAAAATATGGGACACCGGGGTGTTATCACAGCATGCGCTGTCATGATGACCACCCTACTCAGCGCATTCAGCCTGACCTTCTGGCTCTTTGTGCTGCGCACAATCGGTGTGATCTAAGCGTCCGTATGCACAAGCATATACACAAAAAACGGGCAGCATTTCAAGGATGCCGCCCGTTTTTTCCATTATTTAAACTGATAAACTGCAATATTTTCGAAGCCATCCAGCAAAGTATCCATTTTCCGGAAGGCAATTGCCGTTCCCTTTGCTACACAGTGAATTGCATCCTTTGCCACAACGCATTTTACCTGCAAGGTACGCTCTACCAGTTTCCGCAGGCCACCCAGCATAGCGCCGCCGCCGGCCATCAGGACACCGTTTTCATAGATATCTCCCACCAGTTCCGGGGGTGTTTCCTCCAGAACGGTTTTGATTGCTTCGATAATATCTGCAACCACGTCCTCTACCGCTTCAAATATCTCCAGTTCGCTGACTTCCTGCATTTCCGGAAGGCCGCTGACCAGATTCCGTCCCTTTACCCAGGCAGTCATATCAGCTCTGGGGTCATAGAGATTTGTCATTTCAATCTTGATCCGCTCTGCGGTGCGCTCACCGATGAGCAGCTTGTATTTGGTCTGCATGTAGCGAATAATTGCCTGATCAAGGGTATTTCCGGCCGCCCGCACAGAATGGGAAGTCACAATTCCGTTCATAGAAACAATTGCCACATCCGTTGTACCGCCGCCGATATCCACTACCATATTGCCCCGTGCTTTTCCGATATTCACACCGGCACCAATCAACGCTGCAATCGGCTCATCAATCAGATATGCCTTCCGGGAGCCGGCACTCATTGCCGCTTCTACCACGGCGCGTTTTTCCACATCGGTAATAAAGGAGGGAACACAAATAATAATCCGCGGTTTTGTCAGATGGTGACTGCTGACCTGTAGAATAAACTCCCGGATCATGTACTGTGTCATTCGGTCATCCGAAATAACGCCGCCGGAAAGAGGCCGGATCACTTCAATATAGTCCGGTGTCTTTCCGATCATCTGATAGGCGCGCTTTCCCACTGCGAGAACTTCTTTCGTCCGAGTGTTATAGGCAATGGCAGAGGGTTCACTGAGCACGACACCTTTTTTCCCAAGCGTAATGACGGTATTTGCGGTTCCTAAATCGATTCCAATATCTGTTTTGCTCATGATGATTCCTCCTGGTTTTTTGTTTCTGCTTCTACATCTGAAAAAAGATCTGCCGAAGCAGCACCTTCCGTCTGCGGTTCTGCATGCTTCTGTGCTTCCAGCATGTCCCGCAGACAGGTATATCGATTCATCCGGCGGTTATTCTCCACCATCTGAAAAATTACTTTCTGAGATCCTACCAGAATCAAAAGCCGCCGTGCACGGGTCACTGCGGTATACAGCAGATTCCGGTAATATAATTTGGGAAAGCCGCCCAGAAGCGGTAGTATCACCGCCTGGAACTCGCTGCCCTGGCTTTTATGTACTGTAATGGCATAGGCCAACTCCAGCTGATCCAGCTGATCAAAGGGATAGACTGCGCGGCGGCCTTCAAAATCCGCCACCACTTCCTGTGTCTGCCGGTTGACAGACCGGAGATATCCGATATCTCCGTTGAAAATCCCAGTGCCGGCCTCTCCGTCCTTGTGCCAGATAATGTCGTAGTTGTTCTTGATCTGCATGACTTTATCCCCTTCCCGGAAGGTATAAAGCACCGATTTCACCTGAGGCAGTCCCTCCGTAGGAGGATTCAGCACATTTTGAAGCTGCTGATTCAGTTCCACCACACCCATTACCCCTTTCCGGGACGGCGTAATTACCTGAATATCCTCCGTGGGGGAATAGCCATAGGCTTTGGGGAGACGTGTCTGCACCAGTTCCAGAATCAACGGCAGCGCAGTCTCCGGCTGAAGCCGCTGGAAGAAAAAGCAGTCGCTCTTTTTCTGCGTCAGGTCCGGATATTCGCCATGAATGATCTTGTGGGCATTTGTAATAATACTGCTCTTCTGCGCCTGGCGGAAGATTTCCTTTAGGGCAACAACCGGAACCCGGCCGCTGTCAATTAAATCCCGGAGCAGATTTCCGGCGCCCACCGAAGGCAGCTGGTCACAGTCTCCCACCAGCACCAGCTTGCACCCCAGCCGGAGTGCCCGCAGCAGATGTTCAAACAGGAGCACATCTACCATGGACATCTCGTCCACAACCATAACATCACAGTCCAGAGGATTCTGCTCATTGTGCTGAAAATGCATCTTCCCAGACATATCGTATTCTACCGTCAGCATGCGGTGGATGGTACGCGCTTCATATCCGGTCAGATCGGAAACACGGCTGGCCGCGCGGCCGGTAGGCGCACCGATCATCACCCGGTACCCCTGCTTTTCATACAGCCGGATAATGGCATTTAACGTTGTGGTTTTTCCCGTTCCGGGGCCGCCGGTGAGAATTACCATGCCACGGGAAAGAGCCGTTGTAATCGCCTTTCTCTGGAGCGCAGCATATTCCATGCCCTGTTCCTGCTCCTGGGCATCAATCATTTCTGTAAAATCTGTCCGATCCTCCGGTGCGCTGAAATCCTGAATCACACCCACCCGGTCGGCAATATACGATTCTGCAATATAATAATCTTCCAGATAGACAAAAGCGCGTCCGGCCTTTTCATAAAGATAAATAATCTTTTCCTCCATCGCCGCCGCAAAAGGCGCTTCAAAGTCCGCATCCGCGATCTTCAAATAAGTACACACCTTTGGCCGCAGACGATCCAGCGGCAGACAGGTGTAGCCGGCGCTGGCATTAAATGTGAGAATATACACAATGCCGGCCTGAATCCGCTGGGGTGCATCGTGAGAAAAATGCATGCCGTTTGCAACAGCATCTGCCTTTAAAAAATCCAGATCAATGCCCGGCGTACACAGCAAATACGGATTCGAAGCAATTAGATCCATGGCGCCGATTCCCCACCGCTGATAGGCACGCATTGCATATTTGGAGCGGATTTCATATTGTGCCAAAAACTGCATCAAGGAACGCAGGGAAAAAATCTGTTTGACCTCTGCGGCAATTGCTTCACATTTTTTCGGAGAAATGCCGCGGATTTCCAAAAGTCTGGTTGGCTCCTGCTCCATAATTTCCAATGTGCGGTCTCCAAAATTTTCTACAATTTTTCGGGCGAGGGACGGGCCGATACCCTTAATGGCACCGGAGGACAGATAACGCTGGATATTCAGCGCGTCTGCCGGCAGCTTTCGCTCCCAATATTGTGCACGAAACTGCGGCCCGAACCGGGGGTGATTGACATACTCTCCCTCTAGAATCAGGCTCTCTCCCTCTTCCACTTCGCCGATTTCTCCCACCACTGTCACAAGTGCACTTCCTGCGTCCAGTTCCAGCACGGTATAACCATTTTCCGCATTGCAGTATAAGACATGATCTACAACGCCTTCCAGGTGCAGTGCTGCTGTTTTTGCCACAAGAAATCCCTCCCGAAACCAATGGTTCTCTTTTTGCATTCCATTTTTTGCTGTCCAACAGACCGCTCTTTTATTATACATGCTTTTTCGACAAAATGCAATTGTTTTTTTCCGGTTCTGCGCTTTTCCCAAAAATTTTCACTGCCTCTCCCACAGGACAATACGCAAAATTTGGATGGGTGCTGCAAAATGCAAGGCAGACCGTTTCCAGCTGTGCGCTCTCCGTCCCGTCTATCAGCCAGATCTGCTGCAAAAGCGCACTGTCCATCCAAGCCGCCTGTGCCGCCAGCGCTTCCAGCTGAGACGGAATATTTTCTGATGCATGCCGCAAAACAACCACCAGAATTGCATCCTCCGGCAAATCCTGCGACAGCATTCTCCGGCACAGCGCCAGCGTCAAAAGGATTCCTACCGTCAGACCGCAGAGCATCAGTAGCCAAAACATGCCCTCCATAAAACCTCGCCTCCTGCTTTTCGTTTGCTGCGCTGATTACTTTTCTTCTGCTATACTATATGCCATCCGGAAAAAACAGGTGAAAAAAAGAGAACACCATTTCCAAAGACATCTCTTGTCTCAGGAAATCATGTTCTCTTTGCAGTAACATCAAAAAAATACGGAAAAATCGGTGGTAAAACACTTAGCCTTCGTTTTCCTGGAGCTCCTGGAAGAATGCGAAATAATCCTCCCGTTTCTCCTTTGTAAAGGCAATTGCCGTCCGGGGGTGCTGATTCAGATAACCAGTCAGCAGATATTGAATATCATAGCCCCATACCACGCCGTCATGCTTCAGCTTCTGGATATGCTTTTCCAGGAAGCGCAGCACCGGCTTAATGTCATATTTCGGATTCTTCAAAAAGCCCAGCAGCAATTCCATTGCACAGTTTCCGGCACCACGACCCATGCCGCCCATGGTAGCATCCAGATAGCTGACACCCATCATTGCACACTCTGTGGTGTTAGCAAACGCCAGCTGCTGGTTGTTGTGGGCATGAATGCCGATCTGCTTGCCATAGGTTTCTGCGGCTTCCAGATAGCGCTGCGCCAGCTGACGCATTTGCAGCGGATAGAGCGAGCCATAGCTGTCCACCAGATAGATTACATTCACGCTGCTTTTTCCCAGCATGTCCAGTGCCTCTGCCAGCTCGGATTCCTGCGCCTTTGAAACTGCCATAATGTTTACGGTTGTCTGATAGCCCTTTTTCGCACAGGTTTCAATCATTTCAATGGCTGCCGGAATGGTGTTGATATAGGTCGCAATCCGCACCATATCCAGAATGCTGTCCTGCTTGTCTGGCAAATCCCGTACTACGTTGGCTCTGCCCACGTCTGCCATTACAGCCAGCTTCAGGCTGGGATCCAGCAGATCTTCCAGAACCTCCCGGATGGCCTCCTCATGACAGAACTTCCACTTACCGAATTTGGATTCGTCAAACAATTCCGGGTCTGCCAGATAGCCAATTTCCATGACATCCACACCGGCACGAACATTTGCCTGATACAGATCCCGTACAAACTGATCTGTAAATTCAAAATTGTTTACCAGTCCGCCGTCACGGATTGTGGCGTCCAGCACTTTTATATCAGGGCGGTAAGAAATCATGGTCCCCTTAATCGCATCTTGCATAATGATTCATTCCTCTCTTTCTGCGTTTCTGCCGCCGGTGAATCCCTTTGCAAGCAGAACACACAACATTATTATAGCAAAAAAAGCAGAATTTGACAAGCTTTTTCCCCGTATTTTTGAAGGCTCCGACAGATTCCGTGAATATCTCACAATCCGGCCGCTTTGAAATTAGTCAGAATTACAAGATATCGGGGCTACAAGACCAGATGTCTGCGGCAATTTTCCCTTTTCTGCATGTTTTGACACCATGAAAACGATTCCATTTTAGTCCATGTTTCTTTTATTCACATAAAAAAATTCAATTATTGAACATAATATTTTATTTTCATGGAAAATAAAATATGCTATTATAAGAAATATATACTTTTAGGGAGGTACGCTATGTTTTTTTCGGAGACAGATTTGTTAGAGTTCATTGAAGAAAACGACGTCAAGTTCATTCGCATGACCTTTTGCGATACATTCGGCAATATGAAGAATATCGCCATTATGCCGCGGGAACTGCACCGTGCAATCACCTACGGCATCCCCTTTAATGCCACCGGGCTGATGGAGTCTTCTCATCAGAATTTGCTGTTAAAGCCGGATACCTCCACGCTTTCCACGCTGCCGTGGCGGCCGCAGTCCGGCCGGGTGGTACGCTTTTTCTGCACCCTTCACCGCATGGACGGAACCCCATATGAAAACGATCTCCGGCAGAATCTGCGCCAGACCATGAAATCCATTCAAGACCAGGGCTACCAGTGCGAAATGGGGACGCGCTGTGAATTCTACCTCTTTGAAACTGACATGGAGGGCAAGCCCACGCGGAAGCCCTGCGACCAGGGCGGCTATCTGGATGTTGCCCCTCTGGATCAGTGTGAAAACACCCGCCGGGAAATCTGCCTGTCTCTGGATGAAATGGGACTGAATCCGACTACATCCTGCCATAAGCAGGGACCAGGACAAAATGAAATTGACTTTGCATGCAGCAACCCCCTGACCGCTGCGGACAACATGGTACACTACAAGACTGTTGTAAAAACGATTGCGGCGCAAAATGGCTTTTATGCTTCCTTTATGCCAAAGCCGTTTCCGGATTGCAGCGGCAGCGCGCTGAAAATTACGCTGACCATGAAAAAAGAGGATCAGAGCATTTTCGGCACCAGCCCGGACACAATGCTGCCGGAAGGACGGGCATTTATTGCCGGGATTCTGAACCGCGTGCGCGAATTCACCATGTTCTCCAACCCTACAGTGAATTCCTATGAGCGCTTCGGCCTGCGCGCCGCACCCAGCAGCATCAGCTGGTCGGAGGAAAACCGGATTCCGCTGATTCAGCTCCTGTACTCCCCCGGACGAGATGCTTCAATTGAGTTTCGTTCCGCCGATGCATACTGTAACCCCTATATCACATTCCAGATGCTCCTGAGCGCCGGTATGGCCGGAATCCAGAACCAGGAGGAACTTAGTGATACTATGAACGCTGCAAATGATGCCTCTGCATCACGTACGCTGCCGCATTCCTTGCTGGAATCCATCGATCTGGCACGAAACAGCGCATTTGTACACAGCGTTTTGCCGGAAGCCCTGATTCGTGATTTTTCTGCCGCAATGGAAGAAGAAGTCCGCGCCTACCAGCAGGCAAAGGATCCCCAGGCATTTTGCTTTGACCAGTATTTCTAAATCGTTTGCTGCACAAAAGGCAGCATTCAGGCATTGCAATATCCAAACTTCACGAAAACAGGAGGGATGCAGCGTTGTATTCGGAACGAACCCTGATTATTTCCGGATCTGAAAAAGGTCTGGACGGACTAACCAGTTTTTTAAAAACCTGCGGCTGCGGCTCCATTGCCACTGTATCCAGCGGAAGCGAAGCACGGCGCATGATTCACCACGATGACTACGGACTGATTCTCATCAATACGCCGTTGAAAGACGAATTCGGATACCAGCTTTCCTTAAAGCTCAGCGAATCCACATGTTCCGGCATCATTCTGGTCTGTAAGGCAGATGCTGCAGACGATATGGTAAACCGCACTATGGATTACGGCATCTGTGTTGTGCCAAAACCGCTGAATAAAAACGCATTGCTCCAGGCCGTGCGGCTGGGCAGTGCCTTTCATAACCGCCTGCTCCTGATGCAAAAGGAGAACAACAAGCTTCGGGCAAAATTAGAAGAAGTCCGTTATGTTTCACGCGCCAAGTTCCTGCTGATCACAGAGCAGAACATGTCAGAGGAAGCCGCGCACCGTTACATTGAAAAAAGTGCCATGGACACACGGCGCACCCGAAAAGAAGTCTCCCTGGAAATTATCGCACGATATGAATAAACACAAAAAAGGCAGCCCGGTGCTGCCTTTTTTATCAGTTACATCTATCCAAAAAGTGTCAGCTTCATTGAAACTGACACTTTTCTTTGTTTTTCCCTTACTTCGTGCCGAAAATCCGGTCACCAGCATCGCCGAGACCAGGCACAATATAGCCCTTTTCATCCAGCGATTCGTCTACGCCGCCACAGTAAATGTCCACATCCGGATGTGCTTCCAGCAGTGCGTCCCGTCCCTCCGGGCAAGCCAGAATGCACAGGAACTTAACGCTCTTTACGCCCATCTTCTTGAGATCAGAAATTGCAGCGATTGCAGAAGTACCGGTTGCCAGCATAGCATCCACTACAATTACTTCCCGTTCTGCAATATCATCCGGCATCTTGGAATAGTACTTCACGGCATCGTGTGTACCCGGTTCACAGAAAATACCGATGTGGCCGATTTTTGCAGCCGGAATCAGATCTGTTACGCCGTCAATCAGACCCAGACCTGCACGCAGAATCGGCACAAATGCCAGCTTTCTGCCGGAGATCACCTTTGTCTTTGCAATTCCCTGATAGGTTTCAATTGTAATTTCCTTCATGGGGAGATCACGGGTTGCTTCATAGCAAATCAACATTGCTGTTTCAGAAGTCAGTTCCCGAAATTCCTTTACACCTGTCATTTTGTCCCGCAGCAGCGAAATCTTATGCTGTACCAGCGGATGATCTACTACATGAATCCCTGCCATGTTCTTGTCCTCCTGTAATTACCATTCTTGTTCTAAGTCTGAAATCATCTGAACACGTGCTTCGTGCCGTCCGCCTTCAAACGGTGTGTCCAGAAAGACCTCTACCAGTTCCAGTGCCAGGCCGCCGCCCAATGTACGTGCACCCATGCACATCACATTGGCATCATTGTGCAGCCGTGTGTATTTTGTTGAAAAAGCATCTGCGCAAAGAGCCGCACGAACACCGCGGATTTTGTTTGCAGCAATCGACATACCGATACCGGTTCCGCAAATCAGAATCCCCCGGTCACCCGGATGTGCAGCCACTGCCTGACCGACTTTCTTTGCGATCACCGGATAGTCTGTGCGCTGTCCGTCACAGCCGCAGTCCTCCGTCTCTATGCCACGTGCTTTCAAAAGCTCCATGACTTCCAGCTTTCGGTCATAACCTGCATGGTCACATCCGATCCAAATTTTCATGTGCGTCCGACTCCTTTGTGTTGATATACTTTTATTATAGCATACTTGATTGGAAATTGCAAGGTGTATTTTTGGAGATAACAGGGGAAATCCGGCCGCAGCTGTTACTTTGCAGCCTTTTTATCCTGCAAATCCTTTTCCGCCTTTACCAATTGCAAATATTCGGGCATCAGTGCGTCCGGCGAAATCCAACGGGTTCCGTCCTGAACTGCCAGGCAAATGCCCGTTCCGTTTTGCAGGCGCGTTGCAGGGGATGCCACTTTCAGCCAGCTTTTTTCTTCCAGCTGCTCTGCCCCGTCTCCGGTCAGCAATACCGGTTTTCCCAGCGTCTCCAGCAGCTGATCCAGCTCTACAACAGGCAGAATCTGATCCGGCTGAATTGTCCGGATTACGCTGCCGTCACTCTCATAGATTCCGGCATAAACCAGTGACTGCCGTGCAGTCATCACGCTGCATATAATGCCGTTCCAGGCCAGATTCTGCCAGGCCAGACCTTCCAGCGTAGAAACTCCGGCACAGGGAATCTGAAGGGCGTATGCCATTGCCTTAACCGCAGCAATGCCGATTCGCAGACCGGTATAGGAACCAGGGCCTTTCGCCGCAGAAAGCCCGTCAATTTCCTGCCAGGTCAATCCGGTATCCGCCAGAAGACGTTCTGCCAGCGGCAGAATCACCTGTGAATGCGTGCGTTTGGTGTAAACTACCTGCTGCCCCAGCAAGCACTGTGCTTCCGTATCATACAGCGCCGCTGCCGCAACCTTTCCGGAAGTATCAATCCCCAAGATCCGCAAAGCGCTCATCTCCTTCTACTGTAATCTGCCGCCCGTCATCCGAAAGCCGGTCTATGGTAATCCGAATGCAGCCTCCTGGCAATTCTGCCGCAATATTTTCTGACCACTCGATTGCAAACACGCCTTCGTCCAGGGGATAATCATAAAATCCAGTGGATTCCAGATCCAGCGCCCCCTCAATCCGGTACATGTCAAAGTGATAGAGAGACAGCCCCTCCCCGTGATATTCCTGTACAATTGCAAATGTGGGAGACGAAACCACGTCCGGCAGTCCCATGCCTCTGGCCAGTCCTCTTGTAAACGTGGTTTTTCCCACGCCCAGTCCGCCGAAATATGCGATTACATCACCGGCACGGAGCCGCGCTCCGATCTGCTGCGCAAAAGCAATGGTTTCTTCCGGAGAGGATGTGGTTTTTTTGATTTTTAACACAGCGGTTCCCTCTTCTCAGAACAATCCGGTGATGTTACCGTCATTGTCGCAGTCAATTTTCAGTGCAGACGGTGCCTTCGGGAGTCCCGGCATGGTCATGATATTGCCGGTGAGCACTACCACAAATCCGGCGCCATTGGACAGCGTTACGTCACGAACAGTGATGGTAAAGTGTTCCGGTTTTCCCAGCTTTGCGGCATCATCCGACAAAGAGTACTGTGTTTTTGCCACACAGACCGGCAGCTTGTCACAGCCCAGTGCACGAATCTGTGCCAGAGCCTTTTTCGCCGGTGCGGTAAAGGTTACACCATCAGCGCGGTAGATTTCCTTTGCAATCTTTTCTACCTTTTCTTCAATTGTCAGGGTGTTCTCGTACAGTACGTGGAAATCAGCCGGCTTTGTTTCAATGGTCTTGCAAACCTTTTCCGCCAGTTTCTTTCCGCCGACACCGCCCTTGGCAAATACCTCAGTCAATGCAAATTCTGCGCCCAGATTCTCACAGAATTCCTGAATATAGTTCAGTTCGGCATCGGTGTCGCACTGGAAACGGTTAATTGCAACGACTACCGGTACGCCGTACTTCTTCATATTTTCAATGTGCACCTGGAGATTTACAATACCCTTTTTCAGTGCATCCAGATTTTCTGTTGTCAATTCTGTTTTCGGCACGCCACCGTTGTATTTCAGTGCACGAACAGTAGCCACCAGAACCACACAGCTGGGGTTCAGACCGCCGTAACGGCACTTGATGTCAAAGAACTTCTCTGCGCCCAGGTCAGAACCAAATCCGGCTTCTGTAACACAGTAATCTCCCAGCTTCAGCGCCAGCTTTGTAGCACGGAGGGAGTTACAGCCGTGTGCAATATTGGCGAACGGGCCGCCGTGAATCAGCGCCGGTGTATGTTCCAGAGTCTGAACCAGGTTTGGCTTCAGTGCATCCTTCAGCAGCGCAGTCATAGCGCCGTTTGCCCCCAGATCCTTGGCATAAACCGGATTGCCGTCCAGATCATATGCCACCAGGATATTGCCCAGGCGTTCTTTCAGATCTGCCAGGTCAGAAGCCAGGCACAGGATTGCCATTACTTCGGAAGCTACTGTAATCTGGAAGCTGTCACTCCGGGGAATGCCGTCTACCTTTCGGCCCAGACCGATGACAATGTTCCGCAGCGCACGGTCATTCATATCCAGCACGCGCTTGATCATAATGCACCGCTGATCAATCCGCAGTGTGTTTCCCTGCTGCATGTGGTTGTCCAGCATAGCACAGAGCAGGTTGTTTGCAGATGTAATGGCGTGCATATCGCCGGTAAAGTGCAGGTTGATGTCTTCCATTGGCACGACCTGTGCATAACCACCGCCGGCAGCGCCGCCCTTGATGCCGAATACCGGGCCAAGGGACGGTTCCCGCAGTGCCAGTACGGTCTTCTTGCCAATCTGATGCAAAGCATCTGCCAGACCAACGCTGACTGTAGTCTTTCCTTCTCCGGCCGGAGTCGGATTGATTGCAGTAACCAGAATCAGCTTGCCGTCCGGCTTGTTTTCCAGCTTTTTAAACAGCTGCTCTGACAGTTTTGCCTTGTAGTGTCCATAGAATTCAATGTCCTCTTCTGCAATGGAAAGATCAGCTGCAATCTTTCCGATCGGATACATTTCAGCATTCTGTGCGATTTCAATATCTGTCAACATAACGATTCTCCTTTTCTCACGGCATACATTTTCCAAAAACAACCGTCTCTTTGTTTTCTGAAAATATGCGTTCATTTCCGATAAAAAACGTAATTTTATTATACCATTTCTCCAGGAATAATGCAAGCCGCTTTTTTCTTTTTGTAATATTGCTGTATTTCCACAAGGTTTCGCGTGCAATTTTGATCAGGTATACTTATCGCATCTGCAAATTTTTTTCGGCAGCAGTTCTGCCCGGCAAAAATGATGCATATACTTTCTTGGATACCGCAAAATACAGTACCATTTCCGTGTCTGCGGCAGACAGGCTTTCTCCCCGCCTTCTGCCAAATGACAGCCGTACAGGAGGACAGAATATGAAAAAGTGGATGTATTGGATTCTGACTGGTGTGATTCTATGCAGCACACCGGGCTGCACACAGAAAACGGGAAATTCCGTCCCGGAGGATGCTATGTTCTGCGACAATCTGGCAGAGCGGGTACAGGAGGTGGAACAGCTTCATGTGGAAACTGCAACCGGCACCACAGAGTTTTCCCCTTCTGACAGTGCGCCGGTATATGCCATGTGGTTTCCGGTGATGGAATATGCCGACACACTCCAGGGAAAATCACAGGAAGAATTTCGGCAGGCCATGCGGGAGCGCTTCCAAAAGACCGCAGATCTTGGAATCAACACCGTATATCTCCATGTACGCGCCTATCAGGACGCATATTATCCGTCCGAGCACTTTCCCTGGGGCAGCTATGCCGATACAGACATTGATTTTGACCCTCTCGCGGTTTTGCTGGAAGAGGCACATGCACAAAATCTGTCTGCCCATGCCTGGATCAATCCCCTTCGCTGCCCCACGGACACGGCCATGCAGGAAATGAACGATCAGTACACCATCAAGCAATGGTACAACAGTCCGGAAAAAAACGGCACCTATCTGGTACAAGTGGAAAACAACTGGTGGCTGAATCCGGCCTATCCGGAGGTGCGGCAGTTCATTGCAGACGGAGCGGCAGAAATTGCAGAACACTATCCCGTTGATGGCATTCACATTGACGACTACTTCTACCCCACCACGGATTCCTCCTTTGATCTGGCGGCATTTGCAGAAAACGGCGGCACAGACCTGACTGCATTCCGGCTGAAACAGACAAACGCCATGGTGCAGGCAATTTACCAGGCTGTCAAAAAGGCAGACGCTGCAATGCAATTCAGCATCAGTCCCCAGGGTACCATGCAGGGAAATTATGCCCACCAATACGCCGATGTAAAACGCTGGGCCAGTGAGCCTGGATTTTGTGATGCGCTGATTCCACAGATTTACTACGGTTTCGAAAACGAAACTGCTCCTTTTACAGATACGGTTTCCGCCTGGACAGAAGCTGTTACAGAGGAAAGCGTCTCTCTGGTTGTCGGAATCGGTACCCATAAAATGGGGAAAGAAGACACCTGGGCAGGCAGCGGCTGCCACGAATGGCAGGAGCATTCCGACATTCCACAACGGCAGGTGGAATACCTCCTGCAATGCAAAGACGTAGACGGCATTGCCATCTACGATTATGATACAACCTTTGCGCCGGAAACCGCAGCCGAAGCTATGGCGCAACAAGTACAGGCACTGCTCCGGACGCAGTCAGCTGGAATCCGCTGATGCAGCAAAAAAGCCACCCGTTTCCAGGTGGCTTTCATTTCTTAAATCAAGCAAAAATGGAATTACTGCATTGCAGCAACTGCCTGTTTCAGTGCATCTACCTTGTCCCGACGCTCCCAGGCAACGCCCAGGTCTTCACGCCCCATATGGCCATACGCTGCCAGCTTGCGGTACTGCGGCTTCCGGAGATCCAGCATCTGAATCATGCCGTCCGGTGTCAGTGCAAATACCTGCGGCACAACAGCTGCAAGCACTTCTTCGGATACTGTTCCGGTTCCGAATGTATCAACCCGGACAGAAACTGGCTTTGCTACGCCAATGGCATATGCCAGCTGCACTTCGCAGCGCTTTGCCAGACCGGCTGCAACGATATTTTTTGCAATATATCTTGCAGCATAGGCACCAGAGCGGTCTACCTTTGTCGGATCCTTTCCGCTGAAAGCGCCGCCGCCGTGTCTTGCATAACCACCGTAGGTGTCTACAATAATTTTACGGCCAGTCAGACCACTGTCACCCTGCGGGCCGCCGACAACAAAACGTCCGGTGGGGTTGATGAAATACTTTGTATTTTCATCCAGCAGTTCCTTCGGCAAAACAGCATCCACCACATAGGTCATCATATCCCGGCGAATGGTCTCCAAAGACACGTCCGGTGCGTGCTGGGTTGAAATAACAACGGTATCGATCCGAACCGGCTGATCACCGTCATATTCCACAGTTACCTGTGCCTTGCCGTCCGGGCGGAGATACTGCAAAGTCTTGGACTTCCGCAGTGCGGCCAACTTCATGCAGAGCTTATGGGACAGAGAAATCGCCAGCGGCATCAGTTCCTTTGTCTCATCGCAGGCATAACCGAACATCATACCCTGGTCGCCGGCGCCGGTTTCCCGTTCTTCGCTGCCGCGTGTTTCAATTGCATCGTTGACACCCATTGCGATATCCGGTGACTGCTTGTTCATTGCCAGCAAAATGGAGCATGTCATGCCGTCAAAGCCATACTTGGCACGGTCATAACCAATGTCCACAATCACATCCCGTGCAATCTGGGGAATATCCACCTTTGCTGTAGTAGAAATTTCTCCCATGCACAGAACCATACCAGTTGCAGTTGTTGTTTCGCAGGCAACACGTGCTTTCGGATCCTGTTCCAGAATCGCATCCAGCACAGCGTCTGAAATCTGGTCGCAGATTTTATCCGGATGTCCTTCTGTTACAGATTCTGAGGTAAATAAAGTTTTTGCCATTTCTTACTTCCTTTCTGTTTGCGGGTAGATCCAAAAAAGAAAAGGCACCCGAAACCGAGTGCCTTTGTATTTTGTACAAACCCCTCATCTCTCGGTTATACCGCAGGAATTGGCACCGCTACTGATGCAGAAAACACATCAACCGGTTGCCGGGCTTCATAGGACCTGTTCCTCCACCACTCTTGATAAGGTATAAAATTTCACCAGAAAAGACCAGCCATATTCTTCGACACAATCTCTTCTTCTTTGATTATACTATACATTTTTCTGCTTGTCAAGACCCTCCCTTATTTTTTCCGGCAAAACGAAAAAGCACCGCGGTGCTTTTCGAAAAAAGTCCACGGTGCTTTTGGGAAAGAAACTATTACGTTTCAGATTTACTTATGCATCCATATCCGGCAGGGAATCAATGATATGAGTCAGGAACTTCAGCAGAGAAACTGCATCCTGTCCATTGATTTCGCCATCCAGCA
>UQYK01000017.1 GCA_900545285.1 uncultured Ruminococcus sp. | reverse complement strand
GCCTATCATGAGGACGGCACCATTCGGGAGATGATTCCCCATGACGGCGCACCGCAGACGATTCAGAAGCGGATTATTCCGGATTTAGACCATGCATTTTATCCGGATACCCTTGTCGTTCCGTTTACAGAGACAGTGCACGACCGCGCTGTGGAAGAGGTACTGCGCGGCTGTTTGCGCGGCTGTCGCTTTTGCCAGGCCGGATTCCTGTATCGGCCGTTTCGGGAAAAATCTCCGGAGACGATCAACCGGCAGTGCCGGGCGCTTTGCGATAACACAGGCTATCAGGAAATCTCACTGTCTTCGCTCAGTACCAGTGATCACAGCCGCCTGAGTGAAACCTTAGAGGAATTGCTGCCTTATACAGAGTCCCATCGAGTCAATTTGACGCTTCCGTCTCTGCGCGTGGATAATTTCTCGAAAGAATTGATGGAGCGGATTCAGGGTGTCCGGAAAAGCAGCCTTACCTTTGCGCCGGAGGCCGGCACACAGCGCCTGCGCGACGTTATCAACAAAAATGTAACGGAAGAGGAATTGATGCGGACTGCGGACATTGCCTTTTCCGGGGGCATGACCAATGTAAAGCTGTACTTTATGATGGGACTGCCCACGGAAACTCTGGAGGATATTGCTGGAATTGCGGCGCTGGCGGAGCGGCTGATCGATCACTTTTATCAGATGCCAGATCGGCCGAAGGGACGGGGTATTCAGATTTCCATCAGCTGTGCTACCTTTGTTCCAAAGCCGTTTACGCCGTTTCAGTATGAGCCGCAGATCTGCCGGGAGGAACTGGAAAAACGGCAGGCGCATCTGCTGGAAAGTATTCAGCCGCGGAACCGGCGAAAAATCAAGGTAAGCTGGCATACCTATGAGATTAGCCTGCTGGAAGCAGTTCTGGCAAGAGGGGATCGCCGCCTGGGACAGGTCATTGAAACGGCATGGCGCAGCGGCTGTAAATTTGACAGCTGGAGCGAGTGCTTTTCCTATGAGAAATGGGAAGCCGCCTTCTCTGCCTGCGGACTGGATCCGACATTTTATGCCAACCGGCAGCGAGCCTATGAGGAGATTTTTCCCTGGGATCATCTGGATTATCTGGTGGATAAGGCGTTCTTTGCAGCAGAAAACAAAGCGGCACATGCCAGCTGTACAACACCGCATTGCCGCATCAAATGCGCCGGATGCGGTGTCAACCGGAAGATAGGGAGGGCTTGTTTTTGAGTATAACCGTACGCATGTGCTTTTCGAAAACCGGAAGAGCAATCTATATTTCCCATCTGGATTTGATTCGCTGCTTTCAGCGTGCCGTTTGCCGGGCAGGTCTGCCGGCTGCATATTCAGAAGGGTTCCATCCACATATGCAGACCTCCTTTGCGGCAACGCTTCCCCTTGGATTTTCCAGCACCAGCGAAATCATGGATCTGGAACTGGAACAGGAAGTACCATATGAAAAAGTCCGGGAAAAGCTGAATCAGACGCTGCCGGAGGACATTCAAATTTTACGGGCCGGTGCACCGGAACTGGCGTTTAAGGCGCTGGCATGTGCGGAATACAGCATTCGGATTCACGCAGACCAGCCGGAACTGCTGGCGGAAAGCCTGGAACAGTTTTTGGCACAGTCGGCAATTCTCACAGAAAAGCGTTCCAAAAAAGGAATGCGGGAAGTGGACTTAAAGCCGATGATTCTGGATGCGCAAACTGTCTGCACAGCATCACAGCTGGAAGTGCAACTGTGCCTGGTTTGCAGCAGCAGTATGAGCCTGAATCCAATGCTGGTACTGGAAGCGTGGAAAAAATCGGCTGGAATTTCTGTGGAAATCTCCGGAATTCGCCGGGAATCCCTGCTGACAGAACAGCGAAAAAAATTTTTTTGAAAAAACACTTGCATTTTTGATGGAAATATGGTATGATATAAAAGCATTTGAAAATCCGCACAGAAATCTGTGTGAGGTTAATGCCGGGGAAGCGCCCGATGGGAATCGGCGGCTTTCCGGGACGGCTCTCTTTTTGCCGTCCGTACGACATTAAATCGGACAGTCCGCTGACGGTGTCTCATTTGAATCAGAAAGAGACAGCTGCAAATCCGGCAGAAAGCTGAAATGCCGGAAAAGCCCGTTTATGAATGTTCGCAAATTTTAGGAGGATATTAAAATGGATGCACTGAAAATGATCAGCGACGCAAGCATGAAGCAGGAAGTACCGGCTTTCGGTATCGGTGATACCGTAAAGGTTTACGTACGAATCAAGGAAGGCGACAAGAGCCGTATCCAGGTATTCGAAGGTACTGTAATCGCAAAGAAGCACGGCGGCATCAGCGAAACCTTTACTGTTCGCCGTGTTGCACATGGCTGCGGTATTGAGCGTGTTTTCCCGCTGCACTCTCCGGTTGTTGACCGCGTAGAGGTGATCCGCAAGGGTAAGGTTCGCAGAGCGAAGCTGTACTATCTGCGTGACAGAGTGGGCAAGGCTGCAAAGGTTAAGGAACAGATCCGCTAAGGCGGCGATATCCGAAATCGGATGCACGTGCCTGGTGCACAAACACAAGGCAAAGACAGGCGAGTCATACGCAGAATGTTTTTGCTTCATGACATGCCTGTCGGCATAAAAAAGGACAGTTTTGTCCTTTTTTTATTATGAGACGATTCTGCCACCGGGCAGAACGCCGGAATATTTCCGTATCAGGGACTTTGATTTGCCGGATTTCAGGCAAAATTTTTCCCTGCATCACGGTGCGGAACAAGCAAACCGTGCCGGTCAATCCTTAGAATGGAGCGCGATACTATGCAGCAGCCTGAACAGAATTCAACAGAAGAAACAAAGAAGAGCAGCTTTGCCGCGGATGTGGCAGAGGTGCTGGAAACGGTCTTTGTCTCCATTTTTGTCGTGATCATGCTGTTTGCCTACATCATTCGCCCGGTGACAGTGGAAGGACGGTCTATGGAAGCAACACTGCACAACGGTGACCGGCTTTTGATGACCGATCTGCTGTATACGCCGAAGCGCGGAGACATTGTCATTGTGGACAACAGTCATTCATATTTGCTGGATGAAAACGGAGATCTTGTAGAAGGCCAGGGACTGCCGGATGAAAAGCGCTTGATTAAGCGTGTTATTGCAACCGGTGGCCAGACGCTGAATATTGACTTTGAAACCGGAACTGTTACAGTAGACGGTGAAGTTCTGGATGAACCGTATATTAACAATCTGACAGTAAACCCGGAATATGGATTTACTTCCTATCCGATCACAGTACCGGAGGGATATTATTTTGTCATGGGAGATAATCGGCAAAATTCAACAGACAGTCGTTCTCCTTATGTTGGATTTGTCTCCAGAGATTCCATTTTGGGAAAAGCTGTTTTCCGGATTTCATTGGATGGTTTCGGTGGAATTTACAGCAATCTGAAAAGCGAGTAAGTGCAGATGCAGTTTCATGAAGAAAGCGGAGGACAGCAGCTATGGCAGAAGAAGTAATGCGGAATATTCAGTGGTTTCCGGGACATATGACGAAAACCAGGCGCATGATTGCTGCTAATCTATCATTGGTAGATGCGGTGGTGGAAATCCTGGATGCCCGGATTCCACAAAGCAGCCGAAATCCGGAAATGGATCAGATGGTGGGCGCAAAGCCGCGTTTGCTTTTGCTGAATAAGGCAGACATGGCAGATCCGGCTGCAACCTCGCGCTGGATCGCTGCCTATGAAAAGAAAGGCTATACGGCTCTGGCAATGGACTGCCGCAGTGGAAAGGGCATTCGCAATTTTGCACCGGCAGTACGAGAACGACTTCTGGCACCCCTGTTGGAAAAGCGGCGCGCGAATGGCACTGCCGGCGCACCGATTCGCCTGATGATCGTGGGTATTCCCAATGTGGGAAAGTCTTCCTTTATCAATCGCATGGCGCAGTCAAAGCGTGCGAAGGTGGAAGACCGCCCTGGTGTGACCCGTACCAAACAGTGGGTAAAAATCGGCGACAATATGGAACTGCTGGACATGCCTGGCGTTCTCTGGCCGAAGTTTGAAGACCAGTCTGTGGCGCAGCGTCTGGCTTTTACTGGTGCAATCAATGATGATATCATGGATTTGGAGGCGCTGGCAAGCCTCCTGCTGGTGCGTCTGGCGGCTTCTTACCCGGATGCGCTGGAAAAGCGTTACCGAATGACAGAGCTTTCTGCGATTCAAACAGACGGCTTTGCGATGCTGGAACTGCTGGGAAGAAAGCGTGGTATGTTGATTTCCGGCGGCGAGGTGAATACAGAACGCGCCGCAATTACACTTTTGGACGAATTCCGCAGCGGAAAACTGGGACGTATTACATTGGAATTCCCGGAACAGGAGCGGTAAGCCATGGCAAAAACAGCACCGAAAAAGACAACAGAGGAATTATACGCCTGGGATCGGAAGACTGTCGCTTCGTCCGGCTGCTTGCTCTGCGGCGTGGATGAAGCTGGGCGCGGTCCTCTTGCAGGAGATGTCTATGCAGCTGCGGTTATCCTGGATCTGGAAAAGCCGCTGATCGAAGGGCTGAATGACAGCAAAAAGATGAGCGAGAAGAAACGGGATCAGCTGTTTGATGCAATCACAGCGTCCTGTCTGGCATATGCTGTTGCATCTGCGTCTGTGGAGGAAATTGAAACATATAACATTTTGCAGGCAGCAATGATGGCGATGAAGCGGGCGGTGGAACAGCTGTCTGCTGTGCCCGGATTGGTTTTGGTGGACGGGAACCGGCTGCCGGAACTTTCTGTTCCTGCACAAACAGTGGTCAAAGGCGATGCAACCTCCGCTTCCATAGCGGCAGCGTCGATTCTGGCAAAGGTCTCGCGTGACCGCACCATGTATGAGCTGGACAAACAGTACCCGATGTACGGTTTTGCCAAGCACAAAGGGTATGGGACAAAAGCCCATTACGCTGCACTGACAGAGTATGGCCCATGTCCGGCACATCGTCCCAGCTTTTTGCGAAAATTTTATGAAAACAACTGAAATCGGTCGCCTGGGTGAAACTGCGGTCTGCAGCTGGCTCCGTCAAAATGGATACACAGTTTTGCGGCGCAACTTTTGCATTCGTGGCGGTGAAATCGATATTATTGCACAAAATGCCGAGTATCTTGCGTTTGTGGAAGTGAAAACGCGTCGGCCGGGCAGTCTGGGCACTGGTTATGATGCAGTGACTGCACAGAAGAAGGCGCGGCTAATTCAGACAGCTGCTGCTTGGTGTGCCGAAAATCCGACAGATCTTCAACCGCGTTTTGATATCGCCTGTGTCATTATGCAGGGCAGAAGGGTTTTATCGGTGGATTATTTGGACAACGCATTCGATACAACAGGCAGTCATTTTATATTTTAGGCAGAGTATCTGCCGGGAAAAGGGTGGTTACAGTGTTTTACAAAAGTACCAGAAACAGCAGTATCCGTGTGGAGAGCGCAGCGGCAATTGCAAAGGGCATCTCGGAAGAAGGCGGCTTGTTCGTGCCGGAATCCATTCCTTCGCTGTCTATGGATGAGTTGAAATCGCTGGCTGGCAAAAATTATGCACAGCGTGCAGCTTATGTTTTCTCCAAGTATCTGACAGACTTTACAGAGGCAGAGCTGCGGTATTGCACCGAAAGCGCTTACACTGCAAAATCTTTCGATACAGAAAATATTGCGGAAATTGCGCATCTTTTTGAAGGAACCTACATGCTGGAACTGTGGCACGGCCCTACCTGTGCATTTAAGGACATGGCATTGCAGATTTTGCCGTACTTCCTGACAACTGCTGTCAAGAAGCTGCACATGAATAAAAAAGTAGTCATTCTGGTAGCAACCTCCGGCGATACCGGTAAGGCTGCACTGGAAGGCTTTAAGGACGTTCCGGGCACAGAAATTATGGTGTTCTATCCGGAAGAAGGCGTCAGCGATATGCAGAAGCGCCAGATGGTAACACAGGAAGGCGAAAATGTTACAGTTTGCGCTGTAAAGGGCAACTTTGATGACTGCCAGAGTGGTGTTAAGAAGATCTTTACCGATCACACTGTCCTGGATGCTTTGGAAAAAGGCGGCATGGCCTTCTCCAGCGCCAATTCCATTAACTGGGGTCGTCTGGTACCGCAGATTGTATACTATGTTTCCTCTTATGTTTCTCTGGCAGAATCCGGTGAAATTGCATACGGTGATCCGCTGAATGTCGTTGTGCCGACCGGCAACTTCGGGAACATTCTGGCTGCGTACTATGCAAAGATGATGGGTGTTCCGCTCGGAAAGCTGATCTGCGCATCCAATATTAACAAGGTGCTGACCGACTTTATCCGCACTGGCGTTTACAACCGGAACCGTCAGTTCTATGCAACCACCTCTCCTTCTATGGATATCTTGATTTCCAGCAACCTGGAACGTCTGCTGTATCTGTTGACCGGCGAAGATGATGCACAGATTCGGGAATGGTTTGGTGCACTGGCTGAAACTGGTACCTATGAGGTAACAGACGCAGTCAAGGTAAAGCTCAGCGATCTGTTCTACGGCGGCTTCTGCGATGACGCTGAGACAAAGGCAACCATTGCAGAAATCTATCAGAAGTATGGCTATACCTGCGACACACATACTGCCGTAGCCGTTAAGGTATATGAAGATTACCGCAAGGAAACCGGTGATCAGACCAAGACATTGATCGCATCTACCGCAAGCCCGTTCAAGTTCAGCTCCAGTGTTCTGGATGCATTGGGCAAGAAACCGGTTGGGAACGTAGATGAATATGATATGGTGGAACTGTTGCATGAGGCATCTTCTCTGGAGATTCCCCAGTCTCTGGCAGCATTGAAGACCAAGGAACGCCGTTTCAGCGGCAGCATCGACAAAACAGAGATGCAGCAGTTTGTTCTGCACGAGCTGCACCTGTCCTGATTGGGGTGACCATGCGGTTATTTACCATTGGAGATTTGCATTTATCGTTCGGTGTTCCGGATAAGCCCATGGATATTTTCGGCGGCTGGAAAAATTATCAGACACTGCTGGAACGAAACTGGCGGGAGCGCATTGCGCCGGAAGATATGGTTGTGCTGGCAGGAGATTTCTCCTGGGGAATGAATTTGCAGCAGGCAGAGGCAGACTTTGCTTTTGTGCAGAATCTGCCGGGGAAAAAGATTCTTCTGAAGGGGAACCACGATTACTGGTGGACCTCGAAGAAAAAGATGGAAGAGTTCTTTACAGCACACGGATTTGATTCCCTTTCCATTTTGCATAATAATCATTACGCGTTTGACAAATACGGCATTTGCGGAACGCGGGGATGGGTGAGCATGCAGGGAGAAGCAGCTGATGCAAAAATTCTCGCGCGGGAAGTGCAACGGCTAACTGTATCCATTCAATCCGCAGTTGATGCCGGACTGGAACCGATTGTATTCTTGCACTATCCGCCGATTTATGGGAATTCCACAAACGATGACATTCTTGCAGTGCTGCATCAATATCAGATTCGGCATTGCTATTTTGGCCATGTGCACGGAAAAGGGCACCGTTTTGCATTTCAGGGACACTATGAAGAAACCGAAATGCACATGATATCTAGTGATTATCTACAATTTGCACCAGAATTAATTCTGTAAATTGTAAAAAATGTAGAAGTCTGAAAATTAGCTGGCCAAAAATGCCGGAATATGCTATAATAGAAAAGTGTGCATGAAACAAATTTCCTGTACCGCATATCACATGCAATTTTTGTATGACAGGAAATATCAATAATGGAGGACACAAACTATGAATTTGAAATCATCTACCAAAACTGATGTAAACATGACCGAACTGGTTGTGGAAATTGATGCAGAAAGCTTTGAAAAAGCAGTAGAAGCTACTTATCAGCGCCAGAAGAAAAATATCTCTCTGCCGGGTTTCCGGAAGGGTAAGGTGCCGAGAAAGCTTTGTGAGAGAACTTATGGCGAAAATGTTTTCCACGAAGATGCAATCAATGCAATTTTGAACTTTGAACTTCCGGCTGTCCTGGTTGAGGCTAATCTGGATGTTGTAGATACCCCGAAGGTTGAAGTAACTGCCATCAGCAAGGAAGACGGCGTTTCCTTGAAGGTGATCTGCGTAACAAAGCCGGAAATCAGTGTCGCTGATTATAAGGGCATTGAAGCTCCGCGGGTTCAGAAAGATGTAACAGATGAAGAAGTTGATCAGCAGGTTGAAGCAATGCGCCAGAGAAATGCGCGTGTTGTTTCCGTTGATGACCGCGCAGCTGAAATGGGCGATGAAGTAAATCTGAACTTTGAAGGCTTCTTCGGTGATGAAGCATTCGAAGGCGGCAAGGGCGAAAATTATCAGCTCAAGCTGGGCAGCGGCCAGTTCATCCCGGGCTTTGAAGACCAGGTTGCAGGTCACAAGATTGACGAAGATTTCGATGTAACTGTAAAGTTCCCGGAAGATTATCAGATGGAAGATTATGCAGGAAAGGAAGCTGTTTTCAAGTGCCATATCAACAGCATTTCTAAGGAAGAACTGCCGGAACTGGACGATGAATTCGTAAAGGATGCTTCTGAGTTTGATACTGTAGATGAACTGAAGGCTGATATCCGCAAGAAGCTGGAAGAAAATGCAAAGAATGCAGCAGACAATGCATTTGAAAATGCAGTTGTTGTGAAGCTGATTGATAAGGTACAGGATCCGATTCCGCACTGCATGTTTGAGCACCGCGCAGATTCTCTGATGAATCAGTTTGCAAATCAGCTGAAGGCACAGGGCGTTCCGATGGATATGTACCTCCAGTACACTGGTATGGATCAGGATTCCCTGAAGGCAACCTATCTGGATCGCGCAGAGAATGAAGTAAAGCTGCGTCTGGCTCTGGAAAAGATTGCAGAACTGGAAAATCTGTCTGTTTCTGATGAGGAACTGGAAGCTGAAATTGCAAAGCTGGCAGAAGAAAACAATCTGACTCCGGAAGATGTCAAGAAGCGCATCTATACCGAAGATCTCCGTCAGGACATGCTGGCAACAAAGGCAATGGATCTGGTTCGGGAATCTGCTGTTGCAACAGATGCACCGGAAGAAGCTGCAGAAGAAAAGACAGAAGAAGCAGCAACAGAAGAATAAGCAAACCTGTCCTTGCAGATTTGTGTAGATAACAGTCGGGCGAACCCTAGGTTCGCCCACTGTGGTATCTGCGTGTTTTTCGAATTTGCTCGAAAAACGCGGAAATAAATGAAGCAGATGAGAAAAAGGTGCCCGGAAATCATGGATGCAGCAAAAAACCATGACGCGACGGTATCCAAAGTTGTGTGAGAAAGGAATCATGTGTTATGAGTAGTTTAGTTCCTTACGTAGTAGAACAGACCAGCCGCGGAGAGCGTTCTTATGATATTTTCTCCCGTCTGCTGAACGATCGGATTATTATGCTTTCCGATCAGGTCAATGATGCAACAGCAAGTCTGGTTGTGGCACAGCTCCTGTACCTGGAAGGGCAGGACAACGAAAAGGATATTTCTTTGTATATCAACAGCCCGGGCGGTTCTATCACCGCCGGTATGGCAATCTATGATACCATGCAGTACATCAAGTGCGATGTCTCCACAATCTGCATTGGTATGGCTGCTTCCATGGGTGCATTCCTGCTTTCCTCCGGTGCAAAGGGCAAGCGTATTGCACTGCCGAACAGTGAAATCATGATTCACCAGCCGCTGATCTCCGGCGGTTTGTCCGGTCAGTGTACAGATATCAAGATTGCTTCCGATCATTTGGTTCGGGTACGGCGGAAAATGAATGAAATCCTGGCAGCCAATACTGGAAAGCCGCTGGAAGTTATTGAACAGGATACGGAACGCGACAATTACATGTATGCAGACGAAGCAAAGGAATACGGCCTGATCGACAAGGTAATTGCACACAGATAAGGGGAAATCCGGCATGGATGAGAAAAAGGAAAAACGATGCAATTTTTGCGGCAAACCGGAGCACATGGTAGAAGGCATGATCTCCGCTGCGGATGTCAACATTTGTAGCGAGTGTGTTACCTACTGCTATGAGATGCTCTATGGCCCGGTAAACCCGGCTTCTGCCGCAAAATCCAAAAAGAAAAACGGTGACGGTGAACTAAAAATTCGTTTGCTGAAACCGGCAGAAATCAAAAGGACGCTGGATGAGTATGTAGTTGGACAAGATTTGGCAAAGATCACACTTTCTGTTTCTGTCTACAATCACTACAAGCGGATTTTGAACCAGGTGAAGGATGAAAAGTCCCGCGATGTGGAATTGCAGAAAAGTAATGTACTGCTTCTGGGTCCCACTGGTGTGGGAAAGACTTATCTGGCACAGACACTGGCAAAAATTCTGGATGTTCCGTTTGCAATTGCAGATGCAACGACCATTACCGAGGCCGGCTATGTGGGGGATGATGTAGAAAACGTTTTGCAGCGTCTGCTGCAAGCGGCGGATTTCGATGTAGAAGCGGCGGAACGCGGCATTATCTATATCGATGAAATCGACAAGATCTCCCGAAAGTCAGAAAATGTTTCCCTGACACGGGATGTCAGCGGCGAAGGCGTTCAGCAGGCATTGCTGAAAATCATTGAAGGCACTGTCTCCAATGTGCCGCCTCAGGGTGGACGGAAGCACCCCAATCAGGAGTTTATTCACCTGGATACCCGGAATATTCTCTTTATTTGCGGTGGTGCTTTTGATGGTCTGGAAAAGCTGATTCAGAAGCGTATGGCGCCGGCTTCCCTGGGCTTTGATGCGCCCATTGCGCAGCAAAAGAAGGATCTGGTTAATATTTTCCGGCAGGTAACACCTCAGGATCTGGTAAAGTTCGGTCTGGTTCCGGAGTTGGTAGGCCGTTTACCGGTTATTACCACGCTGGATGATTTGGATGAACCGGCTCTGATTCGGATTCTGACTGAACCGAAAAATGCGCTGGTAAAGCAGTATCAAAAGCTGTTCGACTTCGATGAAATTCAACTAGATCTGACACAGGATGCTCTGGAGGCTGTGGCAAAGGAAGCCATTGCAAGAAAAACCGGTGCGCGCGGACTGCGTTCCATTATGGAAGGTACACTGATGGATACCATGTACACAACGCCTTCTGTGGCAGATGTGAAAAAAATCGTGGTGGATGCCGATTGTGTTACCGGCAATGCGCGGCCGAAGTTCTATGATGCAAATGGAACAGAAATCGAAAATGTTCCGCCGGCAGAGCTAACCGTTTGATATGGATGAGCAAAATCTGGATGCCAAAAATGTTCGGTTTATGCTGGATTCGTTACAGATTCTACTGGAATGCGGCGAAACAGAACACGCGATTGCGCTCATAGATGCCTTTCGGCAAGAACTGGGCTTCTCTGATACGAAGTCCGAAACCAAGGCATAAAACAGAATATAAAAAAACGCCCCTTCTTTTCGCGATACAGAAATTCACCAGTAGCGCGAGGAAAAGGGGCGTTTTTTCTGGGCAAATGCGGTTAAGAATTTGGCTGAACAGAGCGATTTAAGTAGCTTTCAATGGGCTTTTGCAGGAGTCGGTTGAAGAATTTTACAACAAATCCTGTGCAGACAGCTGCCAGAATTGTACCTTCCCGTGTGCCCTTTAACGCATGAAAAAAGAGAAATGACAGGAGGACTGCAACGATAACGCAGGTGATGTCAAATACAACTTTTACATTTCCGAATTCCTTGTGAATGGTATCGGATAAAGCTTTTACAAAAGCTTCGCCGGAGTTTAGAATAACATTTGCAATAACGGCTAACGAAATGCCGAATCCCAGGACGATAGTTCCTACAATAACGAGAATCAGTTTTGCTGGATAATTTGCAGGTGTAAAGAACGAAACCAGCCATACGCCGAAATCCGTAAACCAGCCGAATAAAAAGGAAAGAGGGATTTGCAGAAGCTGAATCCACTGGAATTTTTTTCGTAGCAGGAGAATTTGTCCCAGAATCAGGACGCAGTTCCAGATAATCAGCCAGTATCCCAGAGAAAGCTGTGGGAAACGTATGCTCATCACATTAGCTGCTGAAGAGATCGGCGATACACCCAGTTCTCCTTTTTTGGTAATCGCAACGCCAAGGGCACTAAAGAAAAGGCCAATTACAAATAAAGCGTAACGCTGTATGGTATCTTTGTTGATGGGATTGCATAGTATGATTTGTTTCAAGAAAAGTTCCTCCATTTCTGCAATTCTGTTTGGGGATTTGCACAGGTCATCCATTGCGACATAACACAACAGCCGGAAGCCCCGGCCGCTTGTATGCATTCCTGCTGCTCTGCGGTAATGCCGCCGATAGCATAGACCGGAATGGACACAGCATCGCAGATTTGCTGTAAAAACGGAATGCCGCGTGGTGGTAAATCCGGTTTACATGCTGTTGGAAAAATATGACCGGCAATCAACCAGTCCGCATGGTGCGCCTGGGCATAGTGCGCTTCTGCGATGCTATGTACCGAAACACCTACCGCCGGAATTTCCTGCCGATCAGCAGATGACAGCTTTTGAAACTGCGGCATCGGGAGCTGAACCGGAAGGTGCATAGTGGCTGCGGTTTGCCAAAAAGAATTGAGAAGAAGGGAGACGTTATAAAGGAGGCAGATTTCCTGCACTTGCTTGGCAAGAATTGCATATTGTGTTTCAGAAAGATCCTTTTCCCGCAGCAGGATGGCATCTGCGCCGGCAGCTGCAATTTTTTGCACACGGGAAAGAAAGTCCTCCTGACAGAGCAGACGGTTTGTTACACAGATTCGTTTCATAGTATATTCGTGTTGATGTAGTCTGTGTAAACCGGTTGCATACCCTGTTGTAAAATTGCTTCGTGAATTTCGGCCAGAGAACGGGGGTCTGAAATTTCGAATTGTGCATCGCCCTTTTGTTTGTGCTCCTCGTTGTGGCCGCCGATGCCCACATTTACGCCGGCAGAAATTTTAGTTGCAGCCAGCGGAAGCACATGATCCCGGAATCCGGCGCGTTCCCGGGTAGAGATGGTAAAGCTTGCAAACGGCAGGAAAATCCGGCATGCCAGCATCATTTGCAGCAGCTGTGTTTCATGGACGTCATTGGCATTGGTTTCCTCGTGGTTTTTGTAGGGGCGCAACCGCGGGAAGGAGAGTGCAATTTCTCCCTGGGGATACTTCTTTTGCAGCAGCGCTGCATGCATTCCGGCGGCAAACATATCCTTCCGGAAGTCTGCCAGTCCCAGAAGCACACCGAAGCCAACGCCGCGCATTCCACCCATAAGTGCCCGTTCCTGTGCACAGACGCGATAGGGGAAGCACCGCTTTGCGCCAGCAACATGCATTTCGCCGTAACGCTCCAAGTCATAGGTTTCCTGGAATACGGTGACAAAATCTGCGCCGCAGTCCCGGAGCATGGCATATTCGTCCGAATTCATGGGATAGACTTCTAATCCGATAGTAGAAAAATACTTTTTGGCAATGGTTACAGCTTCGGCAATATATTCCGGCCCGGACACGCTTCGGCTTTCTCCGGTGAGCAGAAGGATTTCCCGCATACCGGTTTTCGCGATTTCTGCCATTTCCGCTTCAATTTCTGCTGCGTTCAGTTTGCATCGTGTAATGGAATTTTTGCAGTTAAAGCCGCAGTAAACGCATTGATTTTCGCAGTAATTGGAGATATAGAGCGGGGTAAACAACAACACATTGTTTCCAAAATGCTTTTCACGTTCTTCCTTGGCACGCACAGCCATTTGTTCCAGGAAGGGCTGGGCAGCCGGGGAGAGGAGCGCAGCAAAATCCTCCGGGGAAAGGGTATCCTTCCGGAGCGCTGCCTTGACCTGAGATGCCGTATACTTTTCCGGCTGATACTGCTTTCTTGCAGCAATTACAGTGTCAAAAATTGTGGTGTCGATTTGCTCCATGCCCGGCTGGAATTCCATGGGATCATAGATTTTACGCATGGCATGTCCCTCCTTAATCCTGTAAGAATCCAGTCAGAGGGCTGGATGCCTCTGCGCCGGATTCCAGGACGCGTCCCAGCTTTGCCAGATATGCGGCACGGCCAGCCTCAATTGCAAGCTTGAAGGCATGTGCCATCATGGGGCAGTTGTCAGCGGTTGCCACTGCGGTATTCGCCATAACCGCAGCTGCACCCATTTCCATGGCTTCACAGGCCTGTGAGGGCGCACCGATGCCGGCATCTACAATAATCGGCAGATCGATCTCATCAATGAGAATCTGAATAAAGTCCTTTGTCCGCAGTCCCTTGTTGCTGCCAATGGGCGCACCCAGCGGCATAATTGCTGCTGCACCGGCATCGGCCAGGCGGCGTGCTGCAATCAGATCTGGGTACATGTAAGGGAGCACATGAAAGCCCTCTTTAGCCAGAATTTCTGTGGCGCGGATGGTTTCTGTATTGTCAGGAAGCAGATATTTTGCATCCGGGATAACCTCGATCTTTACAAAATCGCCGCAGCCTAGCGCACGGGAAAGACGGGCAATGCGCACAGCCTCTTCTGCATTTCGTGCGCCGGAAGTATTGGGCAGCAGTGTCAGGTGCTCCGGCAGAAAGTCCAGGATGTTTTCCGGGCTGTCTGCATTTGCGCGGCGCAGTGCAATCGTTGCAATTTCACTGCCGCCGTATTCCATGACATCATGAATCAGCTGCAAGGAAAATTTGCCGGATCCCAGAATAAAACGGGAATGAAATTCTTTTCCGCCTAACATAAAAGTATCTTTTTTTATGGCTTGCATACAATCAGTTCCTCTCACATTTGATCTCAAGTGTGTGCAGGTAGATAGAGTGTTCAGACAATCCTGCACCAAATTGTCCAAGCGGCGAATTGTTTAACCGCCGCCCATAAAGCTGACAACTTCAATCACATCGGATTCTGAAAGCTCCAGTGTTCCGTAGTCTGCTTTGGAAATAATCACTTCGTTGCATTCCACTGCAATCCGGGAAAGCTGATAGCCTTGTGCTTGCAGTAGTTCCAGCAGTGTCATTGGCTTGTCCAAAGGAATGGTTTTTCCGTTTACCAGCATAAATTTGTCCCCTCCTGTTCTGAAATAACGCTCCGCAAATAGGGAATGTTTTGCTTGAAAATAGATCAGAAAAAGCGCCCTTTCCCTGTTTTTTCTGCAAATAGACAGAAAATGGGCTGCACCCGTGGTGGTGCACCCCATTTTCTTACGCTTTTTCAGTTCTTTCTTATTATACCAGATGATGTACAATTTGTCAAGTAATTTGATCATCTATCTGCAAAAAGTTTGTATCTCTTTTGTGAAGACCGTATGCTTAGAAAATTGACATAAACCATTCTACGGTTTCAGGGTCGTGATGGGAGAAAAAGAGGCTCTTTCCGGTATCCAGCGCTTTAAGCTGTGTCATTTCTGTATCCGTCAGAGCAAAATCAAAGATATCGAAGTTTTCCTGTATGTGTTCCTTGTGTGTGGATTTCGGGATAATGACCACATCTTTTTGCAGCAGGAATCGCTTTATCGCTGGGAGAGAATATCTTCACACGGGACATCCTCATCAATCATGCGGTCGATTGCCTGCACCTGTCCGACAATCTTTTTCAGACGGCGATGCAGATTATCCGAATCCATACATTGTTTCATTTTAAAACGCACGCTGTGTCCGGCCCTAGTCCCGGAAGAAAATCTACAACCGGGAGATGGAATTTCTCTGCCAGATTCCGACAGGTCTCCAGATATTCCTGTGTAGACAGACGATCCGGTGTGTGGGCATCACAGCCAATGATAACGGAATTCCCTGCTTTTTCAGCGATTTTCAGAAACCGTTCTGAAGTGTAGTGCCGGTGTTCTACAACGCCCAGCAGATTGATCTCCACCGGAATCTGTTTTTGCTTCAGATACTGGCAGAGACGGAGGAAATGTTTTTCGTAGATTTCGTCCGGGCCGGTGTAGTGGAGCAAATCCGGATGCGCCACATAGACATATTTTCCAGTTTCCATGCCTTCGATCACAAGATCGACATAGCGCCGGAGATCCGCTTCCTGATCTGTAGGAAGGCCGGTATAGGGGCCTGTCATTTCATTTTCCATGAAATGTTCTCCTAAGATCATGTAATCAACGGGATAATCAGACAGCAGCTTTTCCTGTTCTTCCATCAGCTTTGGAACATATTCGGATTCAAAGCCGGTATAAATTGTGATATCATTTTTGTACTCCTGCCGCAGCCGGTCAATTGTTGTGAAATAATCGTCCAGCATTTCTGGTGCCATGCGCGTTTTTGAAGTGTAATCTTTCGGGAAAATCCATGGGCAGTGGTCAGAAAATCCCAGAACTTGCATACCGGCAGCAATGGCTTGTTCTACATATTCCTTATCTTCGCCCCAGGCGTGGTGGCAGCGTGCAGTGTGTGTATGATAATTTGCGGGCATTTATTCGTTTTCCTCACTTTCCGGAATCGGTTCGGCACTGGTTTCAATTGTTGCAGATACATGGATGTTTGGATTGGATTTGCCGCAGAGCCGGGCTGCAATTTCATTGAAAATCCGCAGAACACCGCTAATGATCATGAAAATTCCTAAGATGTTCCAGCCGGAATAGGAATTGATAAACAGTACATAGATCAGCACAAAAATTCCCAGAATGCAGTTGGTAATGGCAAACAGCAGCGGAACAATCAGATTCTCGCCCTCCCGGCGAAAAGCCATGGTATTGGCAACACCGGAAATGCCGCTGCTCAGAATTGCCAGGCCAATCAGTACCGGAATCAAAGTGTTCACGGCAAAGGGGAGCACAATGAGCAAAACGCCGACCATAAGAAAGGCAATTCCGGAAAAAAGCGGCTTTTGCGAGGCTGTGGTAGTTTTTTGCGCGGCATAGAGAATGATTTTGATAAGCCCGACAAAGGCAAGGATGCTGCCGAGAATCATGAAGATTCTGTTAAAGAAATTTTCATTGACCATAAGGAGAATACCCATGGCAATCATGCACAGCGGCAGAACAAAGGGAATTAAAATGTAAAACGTGCGTTTAGATGCGGCGGATTTTAGTTTCATAGAGAAAACTCCTTTCATTATGGGGGATGATTGGGGGTAAGGGCTAACAAAGGTGATGCAAATATTTCAGGAAGAATCGCCGGAATGGATTGCAGGAGCTGCTGACCGCTTGCTGCAATGCTTCCAAAGCTGCCGCCGCTTGGTGAATTTCTGCGGCAGACGGTGTCTTTTGCCCCATATCTACAGATAGTGTAAGTGGAATGAGCAGCTGAACAGCTTCCGTGGGAAGGTGCCTTTCCGCCAGTGCCTTTTCGGCTTCCTCCTGATATTCCAGCAGCAGCTGGCCGTGATAGGAAATTCCAATCAATTGCAGCAGCCGAAGCAGGGTATGATATGCCGTGAAAACTGCCTGCTTGGGGTGGCTTATATCCCGGATGCACCGGCTGCGTCTTTGCAGAATGAAGAAGCGTGAGAACCAAACACCAGCGATGAAGAGCAGCACCGGCAAAATCCAGAAGACAGGGGATAGTGTGCTGTGATGTTTTTGCGTGTCATCTGTGGATGCCTTTGTGCGGGTGGTGGTTACAGAAGTTATGCCGGAGCTTTGAAGAGAGTAGGAACTCTGTTGCCCGCCGGCCGCAAGAGAAACTGTTGTTGTCTGTGTCACTGCCGGCGCAGTGGTAGTGGTCGTTTGCGGCGGCGTAACCTGTGCATTCTGCGCAAATACATCCGGATCATAATATCCCGGCGTCATTTCAAACGGAACCCAGCCATAGCCATCGATATAAAATTCACACCAGGCGTGGGATTGTTTGTCTGTTACAGTAATTTTGGTCTGTGACGCTTTTTGCAGCACATCCGAGCCGATCAGGTATCCCTCACAGTAGCGCGCCGGAATCCCCAGATATCGGGCGAGGATCGTACCGGCTGTTGCGTAGTGAACACAATAGCCTTTTTGATTTTCCAGCAGAAAAAAAGCGGTAAAGTCCCGGTTCCCCGGCGTTTTTCCCGGTTCTGTGGTATACGTGGTAGTGGAAGCCATCCATTTCCGGATGGCGTTTAGTGCTTCATACTGTCCGGCGGCCGTGGTGGGATTTCGTCGTGAGAGAATACTCTCTGGCAGCGCATCATAGACCTTTTGCATAGCCGAGGTTTTCGGGATTTGCAGGTAGGATGCTTTGGCAAAATTCCGGTAGAGGGTGGATTCCATGATCGCGGCAGGAATGACTTTTCCTTCAATTGCAGAAGGTACCGTGGCGGCCTGTGTCAGCGGAAAGCGGGCGTTTACAGGGATGGTATTCTCTGTAATGCCAAGGTCATGCAGGAATCCACTGACAGCATCATTGCTGGAATTCTGATCCTGAGAAAATGTATATTCTTCCAAAGGAGCCTGATTTAAAGCGTCCAGGAGAAACTCCTGCGGCTGTGAAATCGTCCAGGAGTAGGAATCTGCATGCTTATATGGCTCCCACTTTGCATCATTGGAGTAAGCGGCCGTGTCCGAGTAGGCATCATACGGGGCATAGTATCGGTTATCTTTTTGCTCCAACTGAATGGTACACTGAATCAGATTTGCCTGGGGGAGGAAGGAACGTTGAAAGAGAAAGGCGAAATTCTGGGGTGCACAGTCATAAGTTTTGATGATCTGTGTGACAGTACTCTGGTCGTGGTTGCTTTCTGCTTTGTCCAGCGGATACCAGCAGTTATTGCGGTATTCACTGCCGGTATAGCCTTTTAAATAGATTGCGCTCTGAGGCAGTGTGTCAAATGTTGCTGACAGTACAGGTTTTCCTTCAAATTCCAGTTTGTTTTTGGTGCCTAGCTGGGAAACATCCGGGTCGTGATACAGACCAAGGGAACTGCCCAGGTTTTGCAGTGCTGAAGGAAGCTGCAAATTGGAAAAGCTCTGGGATAAATTCCGCTTTCGCTCCCAGTCTGCTTCAGAACGGGTGTAGCCCGTCCAGGTGCCGAGAAGAACCAGCAGCGTATAAAGGGCGGCAGTGGCCAGCGCCGTGCCGGTTCCGCAAATTGCAGCTGTGTTCTGAATTGCCTTTGTGGGAAGTGTGCGCCGCAAAATCAGACGCATGGAGAGCATGCCGCACCAGTATGCCAGAAGAGGCGCTGCCGCAATCGGCACCAGCGGCAACCCGAGATACAGGCCGGGTTCCAGCAGCAGGAAGGAGAGCAGCGCAGGCAGCAGAAACTGCGGCCTGCGTATGGTGAAATAGGAAAAGAAGCATGCCAGAAGACCGCCTACACAACACAGCAGAAACGAAACAGATTCCGTTTCAGAAATGCTGCTTTTGATCTGAAAATAGGCAATTTCCGTGTGATAGGCATTTTCATAGATGGTGTTGATGAAATATTGCAGTCCGGTTGTGATCAGGGAACCGCGTAACAGAACAAGTGTGAGAATCCCAAGAACAATTGCGGCAGTCCAGATGCCGCCGGTTCGTTTGAGATATTGTAATCCGCCGGCGAGAAGAAAAATGCCGCCGGAGGTCAGCAAAACCCAAGACGTGCTGCATGATGGCTGGTAAAGCGTGAGAAGCGAAGCCATCGTGCCGACGAATCCCAGCAGCGCCAGAAAAGGTGTCAGCAGCATCCACCAATTATGCCGGGAGATAGACAGCAGATAGGATGCATGCGTTTCTGCATGCAGTGCTGCATCCGCAGAAATCGGAGCTTTTTTCATACCATATTCCTCTCAGAAGATTTCGATAATGTACGGTAAACCGTTTCCGCGCTGGAACCTGCCGGAAGAAAAACAGTCTGTGCGTCGCTGGAAAAGGGAATTGCCGTAAATACGGTAGAAGATGCCGGAACCTGCACAACTGCATCTGTAATATAAAAGGATGCGGCATCTGCATTTGCAGAAAGTACAAGATCCTGGCAGTGAACTGGTGCGGCAGACGGTGCTTCGTGCAGAAACTGATCATACAGAGGTATCAGTTCTGCCGGAGCAGCAAGCACAAACCGCTTACAGCTTGTGCCGTTGGAAACCGTCCATGTGATTGACTGCCCTTTTGCGCAGACGGCGTATGTCAATGCAGACATGGCTTCCAGCATTGTATCCAGGCGGCCAGCGAAATTCGGAACACCGGTTTCCATTCCATAGAGAAAAACAGCAGTGACCGCAGTTGAAACCGGAACACCGAATTCCCGAACAACTGGATCCGGGAACCGACTGCTGAGCTTCCAGTGAATAAAGCGCATCCGGTCTCCCTGGCGGTACTCCCGGACACCCATCAATTCTTCCGGCTCCGGTACTGCCTGCAATGTATCACCGGAAGAGGCTACCGAAAGCGCGATTTGTTCCGGCGGCTCCGGAATCCGGGGCTGAATCAGAAGATCTTGTCGTGTTTCCAGCGGCTTGGTGCAGGAAAACAGGTGGAGACTGTCCAGAAGGAGGATTTTTTCCAGATGGATGGAAATATAGCCACAGTGATCTGACCGCAGCGAAAACGTCAGCCTTGCGGTCCCTTTGGGCGGAATGGCCGCCTGCTGTTCAAAGGAAATGGTTTCTCCGGAAATGGAGTGTACGGCGGATAATGACACTGCTGCGGTGCTAATCGGAATCCAGGAAGTATTTTTCAAAATGATTGTACCGGTAAAACTGCTGCGCGGAAAAAGATTACCATTAGGGAACAGCAGCTTTACTTGGATATGTGTTCTGCAAATGCGCACAGAAATCCACAGCAAAATGGGAAAAAGCAAAATGCACACCAGCAGATAAACAGAAAAATTCGGAAGGTATAACACCGAAAACAAAAAAGCAATGCCGGCAAAGATGGCATAGAGAAGTTTCACCTGCCACATAATGCGTTACCGTTTGCCCGGTGTGGGAACCGGGATAGAATGGAGAATTTCCGCCAGAACCTGTTCCGCAGCCACGCCGCTCCGGACAATCAGACGATGCGCCAACACATCCTGGCATAGGGATGCGATATCATCCGGAAGCAGATAGTCCCGGCCGCGGAGAAAGGCCATTGCTTTTCCGGCCGCAATCAGCGCCAGCGTGCCGCGCGGACTGGCACCCAGTGCAACTTTCGGGTGCTCCCGTGTTGCTTTGGTAATGGAAGCTGCGTAATAATACATCCGGTCGTCTACATAAACCGAAGAGACAGTTTGCTGGAGTGCCAATAGCTGTTCGGCGTGGATAACCGGCTGAATCTGATGCAGCGGATTCTGACTGGCTCTGCCCCGGAGAATGGAAACCTCTTCCTGCAATGTAGGATATCCCATATGGAGCCGCATCAGAAAGCGATCCAGCTGCGATTCCGGGAGAGACTGGGTTCCCACACAGCCCAGGGGGTTTTGTGTGGCGATGACAAGATGGGGCTTCGGCAGCGCATATGTTTTGCCCTCGATTGTAACATTCCGCTCTTCCATAGCCTCCAGAAGCGCTGACTGGGTTTTGCTGGAAGTCCGGTTGATTTCATCTGCCAGGAGCAGGTTGCAGAATAACGCTCCCGGCTGAAATACAAATTTACCGGTTTCCTTCTCATAAACAGAAAAGCCCGTCAGATCGGAGGGAAGTACATCCGGGGTGAATTGTATGCGCCGGCAGCTGAGTCCCAGCGCTTTGGAAAATGCAGTCGCCAGCGTGGTCTTTCCCACACCGGGCATATCTTCCATCAGAACATGTCCGTTTGCCAGAAATGCAATCATAACCTTTGTCAGGATCAGGTCTTTTCCAATAACGGCTTTACGGACTTCGGCCAGCACAGCCGCCGGCAAGGAACGGGTCTGTGCCTGAAATGCAGATTCTTGCATGAGTTTCCTCCTGAGTAAATACCGGAACACAGCCGATATCTCTATGTTATATTCCACAAAAGCGGGATGAGTCAATCCATTAAAAGCAATTCCCACAAGGATGAGAGTCACTTTTTCAGAACCTGTCTTCATAAGAAATGTATGTGGATTTTCGAGCATAATTTTGTTGCAGACAAGGCAAAAATGCGCAGGCGGGCTGTCGCCCGGCAAGTATTTTTTACGCAGTATGCAGCAAAATTTGTCGAAAAGACACGTGTATACGCTTGTGAAGACAGGTTCTCAAATAAAAACAGAGCGTGAACCACGCTTTCATTTCCTTTTCATTATAGCATTTTTTTGTATTTTTGACAAGTGCACGCTATGACTTTTCTGCAAAAAAAGAGGATAAAATTGCGCTGACTTTCGGTGAAAACGGCGAAAAAAGGTGGAACTTGAAAAAATGCACCTGGTTTGTATTGACAAACTCTGAAAACATGGTATACTTAAAATACGAGTGCTTGTACCGCATGCGTAAAATGCGGCGCGGCACAATCTTGTTTTTTGCGTATTTTTTTATGTGAGAGGAGATTTGTACTGGATGAATATTTGGCATGACATCAATCCAAAGCGGATTACGGTAGATGAATTTGTTGCTGTAATTGAAATTCCGAAGGGAAGCAAGGTGAAATACGAACTGAATAAGGAAACCGGAGCACTGGAAATGGATCGGATTCTGTATACATCCACACACTATCCGGCCAACTACGGATTTGTGCCCCGGACCTACGCAGATGACGGAGATCCGCTGGATGTTCTGGTGCTCTGTTCCCAGGAAATCTACCCGATGACGTTGGTACGCTGTTATCCGATTGGCGTAATTCATATGATCGACAACGGACAGCGGGACGATAAAATTGTTGCAATTCCATGCAATGATCCGACCTATAATTCTTACCACAACATCGATGATCTGCCGCGGCATATTTTCGAGGAAATCGTGCACTTTTTCCAGGTATACAAGGAACTGGAGCACAAGACCACCGCAGTAGATGAAGTGGAAGATGTATATTCTGCAAAAGAAATTATTGCAGCAGATATTGAGCACTATATTGAAAAGTTCTGCAAGGGCTAATGCAGACGGATTCTGGAAAAGCAGGCGCGGTTTCACACAAACTGCATTTGCTGTAATTTAGTGAAAAACTCCGGACTGGGCACAGCTGCAATGAGAAGGATACAGTTTTTCTGCTGTTGTTTTCCTATGGCTTGCCGGATCCGGATGTAAAATAGAAAGAGGTATCATGATTATGGTAGCAGCATCCGATATTTTGTTTAATCACGAAACAAACGTGGCTCCTTTGGGACTGATTGCGCTGAGCGGTGCAGAAGAACTGGGTCAGAAGATCAATGATTATCTGGTAGACTGGGCACACAAAGGCGGCTATGACGTAGACACGTTTCTGATTGAGAGTGAATGCCCGCGGTTTTCTTCGGGCGACGGCAAGGGACTGATCAAGTCTACTGTCCGCGGCAGAGATTTGTTCATCATTGTAGATGTGGGCAACTATCACGTTCAGTATCAGATGTACGATCAGAAAAACGCTATGTCTCCGGATGACCACTATCAGGATCTGAAGCGGATTATTCAGGCTGTCAGCGGTAAGGCACACCGTATCAATGTGATTATGCCGATTCTGTACGGCGGTCGTCAGCATCGCCGGAATTACCGGGAATCCCTGGACTGCGCCTGCGCATTGCAGGAACTGGAGCGCATGGGCGTTGCCAACATCCTGACTGTAGACGCACACGATCCCAGAGTGCACAATGCTATTCCGCTGATGGGCTTTGACAATATGATGCCTTCTTATCAGGTGTTGAAGGCAATGTTCCAGACCATTCCCCATCTGAAAACAACACCGGATGAATTTATGGTAATCAGTCCGGATGAGGGCGCACTGAACCGGAATATGTTTTACGCTTCTATGCTGGGCGTTCCGATGGGTATGTTCTATAAGCGCCGGGATTATTCCAAGATGGTAAACGGTCATAACCCGATTGTTGCCCATGAGTATCTGGGAAATTCCGTAGAGGGCAAGGATGTATTTATTGCCGATGATATCATTTCTTCCGGTGAGTCCATGCTGGATATTGCCTATGCGCTGAAAGAGCGGAAGGCACGCCGGGTATTCTGCTACGCAACCTACGGTCTCTTCGTCAATGGCCTGGAGAAGTTCGACAAGGCAAGCGAGGACGGCTACATTGATGCTGTATTCTCCACAAACCTGACCTATCGTTCGGAAGAGCTGCTGTCCCGCAGCTGGTTCCATGAGGTAGATTGTTCCAAGTATATTTCCTACTTTATTGCCGCATTAAATCATGATGTTTCAATCGGCAACATCATTGATCCGAATGCAAAGATTAAGGCACTGATGGAACGCAGAAATAAAGAAAATGCATAACAGATATCGCCTTTTTTGAAAAAAGCAGTTGACAAATCCAATTGTTTTTGTTATACTGAAAGGGATGTCAATATTACATACGGCGATGATCGGAATAACTGTGCAGCGGCTGTAACAGAGAGGGCAGGTGTGGTGAAACTGCCACGGCGCGCAGACAGGTGCTACCCGTGAGCCATCCTGAGAAATCAGGACGTATTTCCTGCGTTAAAGGGAAAGAGGGAAATTGTGCAGGCAGAGATATGCGGCCTGTTATATTTCCGAATTTGGGTGGTAACACGAAGGCCTTCGTCCCATTTGGCGGCGAGGGCCTTTTTCTATTTTAATGGCTGTCTGATTTCAGGCAGTCTCATCAAAAAGGAGTTTGAAAAACCAATGAAGTGGCAAGGCGTAAATGAATTAAGAGAAAAATATCTGTCGTTTTTTGAAAGCAAGGGACACACTCGTCTCCCCAGCTTTTCACTGGTTCCGCAGGGGGATAAGAGCCTTCTGCTGATCAATTCCGGTATGGCACCGCTGAAAAAGTATTTTCTGGGACAGGCTGTCCCGCCGAACACTCGCGTGACTACCTGCCAGAAGTGCATCCGTACGCCGGATATTGAGCGCGTTGGCCAGACGGCACGGCACGGCACTTATTTTGAAATGCTGGGAAATTTCTCCTTCGGCGATTACTTTAAAATTGAAGCCATTACCTGGGCATGGGAATTCTTTACCAAGGTATTGGAAATGCCGGCAGATAAGCTGTACGTCTCTGTCTTTGAAAATGACGATGAAGCCTATGGCATGTGGACGAAGCAGATCGGCGTTGCAGAAGATCACATGGTTCGTTTGGGCAGAGAAGACAACTTCTGGGAGCATGGCTCTGGTCCGTGCGGCCCGTGTTCTGAGATTTACTTTGACCGCGGTCCGGAAAAGGGATGCGGAAAGCCGGATTGCCATGTAGGCTGTGACTGCGACCGTTATGTTGAAGTCTGGAACCTGGTATTCAGCCAGTTTGACAGCGACGGCAACGGCCATTACACGGAAATGGAACACAAGAATATTGATACCGGTATGGGTCTGGAACGTCTGGCATGTGTCATGCAGGGTGTAGACAACCTGTTCGAGGTAGACACCGTGCAGAATATTATGAAGCATGTCTGCCGGATTGCAAATGTGACTTATAATCAGGATGAAAAGGTGGATGTGGCACTGCGCGTCATCACAGACCATATCCGCAGCACTACTTTCATGATCGGGGACGGTGTTATGCCGTCGAATGCAGGCCGCGGTTATGTACTGCGCCGTCTGCTGCGCCGTGCGGCAAGATACGGCCGTCTGATCGGCATCGAAAAGCCGTTCCTATATGAAGTTGTTGAAACTGTAATTCACGAAAATGCTTCTGCTTATCCGGAACTGGAAGAGAAAAAGGCCTATATTCGCAAAATTGTGGAAGAAGAAGAAAAGACCTTTGCCAAAACCATTGACAAGGGCTTCGATCTGCTCTCCGGTATTCTGGAACAGCTGAAGGCAGAAGGCAAGAATATGGTTTCCGGCGAGGATGCATTCAAGCTGTCTGATACGTATGGCTTCCCAATCGACCTGACGGAAGAAATTGCAGCGGAACAGGGCGTATCTGTAGACCGCGCACGTTTCGCAGAGCTGGTAGAAGAACAGCGCAGCAGAGCACGGGAGGACTATCACAATAAGGCAGGTTCTTCCTGGGCAGAGGGTGGACTCCAGATGGATGCACCGGCAACTGTATTTACCGGCTATACCCACGCTGCCGAAGAAGATGCAAAGGTTATTGCAATCTTCCGGGACGGCGTTGCAACAGAAGTGGCTGCGGAAGGCGAGCCAGCTGTGGTTGTTCTGGATAAGACACCGTTCTACGCAGAAAGCGGCGGACAGATCGGTGATTCCGGTTCCATCACCACACCAGACAGCACCTTTACAGTAGAAACCACCAGCAAGACAGAAAACGGCCACTATCTGCACCTGGGCGCTATGACAGAGGGTGAACTGCATGTAGGCGACACTGTATCTGCAAAAATTGATACCGAAAAGCGTGCAAAGACCATGCGGAACCACACCGCTGCCCACCTGCTTCAGGCTGCGCTGCGTACTGTTTTGGGAGATCACGTGCACCAGGCAGGTCAGCTGGTAACAGACAGCCGCTGCAGGTTTGACTTCTCTCACTTTGCCGCAATGACACAGGAGGAAATCAAGAAGGTAGAAGCACTGGTCAACGAAAAGATTCTGGAAGCGATTCCGGTTGTCACACAGGAACTGCCCATTGCAGAGGCCAGAAAGCTGGGCGCAATGGCACTGTTTGGCGAAAAGTACGGCGATATCGTCCGAGTTGTTACCGTAGGCGATTATTCCGTGGAATTCTGCGGCGGTACCCATGCAGACAATACCGCAAAGCTGGGACTGTTCCGGATTCTGTCCGAAAGCTCTGTTGCTTCCGGCGTGCGCCGTATTGAAGCTGTGACTGGCACAGGCGTTCTGGAACTGCTGGATTCCTATGAGATGACAATGGCTTCTGCTGCAAAGGCAATGAAACTGAGCAATACCACAGATCTGGCAGCACATTGCGCATCCTTGGTAGCAGAGAACAAGGAAAAGGATCGTCAGATTGAATCCCTGAATCAGAAGATTTCCGATGCCCAGATGGCTGCGATCTTCGACAATGCGAAGGAAATTAACGGCGTAAAGGTCGTTTCTGCAATGCTCAGTGGCACCACACCGCAGGTACTGCGGAAAATGGGCGATACCATTAAGGATATGAAGGGACCGGTAGTTGCTGTTCTGGCAAGTGTAAACGGCGAGAAGGGCAATCTGGTTTGCGCTTGCTCTGCTGATGCCAGAAAGAAGGGCGCACATGCCGGAAAGATTGTACAGCGCGTAGCAGCCGTAACCGGCGGTAAGGGCGGCGGCAAGCCGGACAGCGCAATGGCCGGAATCGGAAAGACCTACATGGTAGACGAAGCATTGATTGCATTGGACGGCATTGCTGCTGAATTCCTGAAGGAGGACTAATCAACATGGAAGATTGCCTGTTTTGTAAGATTGTTGCCGGAGAAATTCCCAGCACAAAAGTTTATGAAGATGACGCAGTTTATGTGTTCAAAGATATCAATCCCATTACCCCGATTCATTACCTGCTGATTCCGAAGCAGCACATTTGCTGTGCAGCGAAGATTACACCGGAGAATTCCGCGGTGGTGGGTCATATCTATGAAGTTGCTGCAAAAATTGCAGAAAAAGAGGGCATTACAGACGGCTACCGCATTGTGACAAACTGCGGCGAAAATGCCGGACAGACTGTATTCCATCTGCATTTTCATATGCTTGCCGGCGTGAAAATGGGCTGGGGTGCAGACGCTGTGCAGCCGGTGGAAGAATAAGGAGGGCCTGTCAATGGCAGCATACTATACTTTGCACATTGCCGGTCTGACAAGAGAACTGAAAATCTGCTCCGTCAGCGATAAGCTGGATATTGCGGCCTTCGTTCTTTTTTCGGATGTGGAGCTTACGGAAGCGTGTGCCGCAGAGCTGGCCAAGCGTGTGCCGGAATGTGATTACATTCTGACGGCTGAGTCAAAGGGAATCCCCCTGGCTTATGCCATGTCTCGTCAGATGAATGTGCCCTATATTGTTGCACGGAAATCGGTAAAAGCATATATGACCGATGTTCTTTCCGTTCAGGTGAAGTCCATTACAACCGCTGCGGTTCAGACATTGTATCTGGACGGAGACAAGGCTGCCTGGATGAAGGGCAAGCGTGTACTGATTGTAGACGATGTAATCAGTACCGGAGATTCTCTCCGTGCCTTGCAGCAGCTTGTAACTGCTGCCGGCGGAGAAATTGTCGGAAACGCTGCACCTCTTGCAGAAGGGGACGCAGCAGATCGAAAAGATATCATTTATCTGGAACAGTTGCCGCTGTTCTTCAAAGATTGAGGACAGGGCAAAGATGAAACGGAAAATGGTATGGATTGGTGTCCCATGGCTTTTGACATTGTACCTCACCACTGCATGCCGGATTTCCGTGTCGATGTGTTTGCTTCCGGCAGTGTTTATGCTGCTGGGAGCATTCCGTTTATTCAGGAGAATCTCAACGGCACAGCTGCTGTGTATCCTGGTTTCTGTGTGTCTGGCGTTTGGTTCTGTTCTGCTCTATCGCGGCGTTGTGATGAAACCGGTTCTGGCGCACGATGGCACCTATGGGACATTTTCCGGAAAAGTGATTTCGTGTACAGCGTATGATGGGGACAAGGCATCCTATCAGGTAAAGGGCAGCTTCGGAGATGGTACATCTGGAAAGCTGCTGGTGTACACAGATGATCTGGGCGCAGATTATGGAGACACGTTGGAAATTGCAGGCGGCTTTTCGGCACCGTCCGGAAATGCACTCTGGAACGGAACTGCATACTATCAGGCAAAGGGCATTTTCCTGGAAGCGTCTGCGGATGCTTATGTGCGCTGTGTGCCCACAGATCATGCCAAAACTGTCCGCATGCTGCGGCAGTACCGCGCTAAAATCTCTGCCAGAATCTGTACTTTAGCCGGAACAGAAGCCGGTGGACTGGTCAGTGCAATGCTGCTGGGAACGAAGTCTACGATTTCTTCTGAAACAAACGCACTGCTGACACAGCAAGGCATGCGCCATGTTGCCTCTGTTTCCGGAATGCATCTGGTCTTGCTGCTTTCCGTATGGATGGCTTTGAGCAAACGGATTCGACTGGATCGGCGGCTGGCCTTTTTGGGTGCCTTTGCCTGGATTCTTTTTTATGCCGTATTGGTAGAAACACCGGTTTCCATTCTCAGAGCCGGACTGATGTATCTGCTGGTACTGAGTGGCCCGCTCTTTTTCCGAAGGGCGGATACCTTGAATTCACTATGCATCGCCGGAATTCTTATGACCCTTTTCAATCCGTACCGCATGCAGGATGCGTCCTTTTTGCTGTCTCTTACAGGAACCTTCGGCATCGGCGTTTTTGCGCCGTGGATGACGGCACGCCTGTCCCGGGAAAAAGCATGTTCCAAACTGGGTAAGCAGTTTTTGTCCATGTGTTGTGTTTCGGCTGCAATTTTTCCGGTGACACTGCTGTATTTTCGGGAAGTTTCGGTTTCTTCTCCGGTGGCGAATTTATTTTTGCTGCCGCTCTGTTCTCTGATGCTGCTCCTTGCCTTCTGCATTTTTATGACCGGCGGCATTGGAATTGCTGCGAAGCCGATTTGCTTTCTCTTGAAAATCCTGTATGATTGCTGGTCACTTTTGGCACATGGCTTACAGAGAATTTTTCCACTTGCATTCCCGGTAGGGTGGGATTTACTTCCGCTGCTTGCCGCGGTTTTGCTGGTGCTGGTCTGCTTTGTATTCTGGGCGAAACGCCGCCGTTCTTTTGTGGCGCTTTCGCTTGCCGCATCATTTTTCCTGCTTTCTGCGGGAGAGGCTGTCTATACCGTTGGCAGAAGCAATAAGTTTATCATTGCTGTTTTGGGACAAGAACAGGAGATGACACTGTTGATTTCCTATCAGGGGAAAACCGATCTTATCGATCTCACTGGCAATCACCGAAATCCGGAGATGGCGGCTGCATATTTGACCAGGCATGGCATTCGGCAGTTGCAAAGCGTCATCTTGACAAAACGCGCACCGCAAATGCGCGTGGCATATGCTGCGGCGCTGGAATCGATTCCAGCCGCAGAAACGGTGGTTCCGGCTGCGTGTTGGGTGCCATCTGACAGCACCTTTCTGAGAACAAAACCGCAGAACCTGGATGCAGCGGTGATTGCAGATTCTTTGTATCAGATTACCGTTGCGGATGGAATTGCAGAAATCACCTATGGTAATTTGCACTTCTGCATTGGAACAAAGCTGGAAAACTTGCCGCAGGAACAGTGGAATGTTGTTCTGGGAACCAGCTGGAACGGCAACCCGGATGATGTTCCGGAAAATCTGTATCAAAAAACGCAGCCGATGGAGCTTATTGTTTCCCCGGACGGCACCTGGACAATGCAAACTATTGTATTATACTAGCGCACGTTCACGCAAACAAGGCAGTTATCTACGGAAACAGAGCCGTCTGAGAGTGAAGGAGGACTAAAAAATGGCAACATGTGATCCCAAGCAGCTGCATGGGCAGATTCGAAAGGGTGCATTTGAACGGCTGTACTATATTTACGGCGCAGATCTGGTGCAGGTACAGCAGCTGACTGCGGCGCTTTTCAAAAAGGCAACCGGCGGCAACCTGGAACTGTCTCTGACGCAGTTTGACGGCCAGAAGCTGGAAATCAAAGAATTGGTAGATGCATCGCGTCAGTTTTCTATGTTCTCTAACTATAACTGCATTCAGGTGCATGATCTGGATGCAAACCGTCTGCGGGAAGATCAGCTGAAACAGCTTCTGGAACTGCTGCCGGAAATCGGAGATGCCACCATTTTGGTATTTGATGTAACCGGCTTTGACCCCAAGGCCGGGAAAAAAACACCCCAGGGAAAGAATAAGAAGCTCATAGACTGCATTGCCAAATACGGCGTTGTCTGCGAGGCAGTTCAGCGGACACCGGCTGTTCTGGCAAGGGAACTGTCCGGACTGGCCGAAAAGCGGGGCTGTATATTACCGCCGGACAGTGCAGAGGAACTGGTAAAGCTTTGCATGGGGAATACGCTGATTTTGCGCAGTGAACTGGAAAAGCTTTGCGCATACGCGGACAAGGGCGGAACCATCAGCCGGAAGCTGGTGCATGAAATGACCTCGCCGCAGCTGGAAACCACGACCTTTCAACTGGCAAAAGCAGTGGTTTCTCAGCGGCCGCGGACTGCAATGGAAGAGCTGGACAAGCTCTATGCCATGCGCACCAACCGCACCTTTATTGTGCATGCCATTGCCTCTTCCTTTTTGGATTTGTACCGGGCCGCCGCTGCCATGCGCGCCGGAAAACAGCCGGGGGATATGAAAGAGGATTTCGGGTATCGGTTTGATTTTATGGTGCAGAATGCATTCCGGGACTGCCGCCGGATTCCGCCGGAGCGCCTGCGTGCCTGCATCCGAATTCTGCGCGACCTGGAACTAAGGCTGAACTCCACGGCAGGAGACGAACGAACCATGCTGGAATCTGCTATTGTGCAGATGCTTGCAGTCGCAGGAGGTTAATATGATTCATGTTGCACAGGCAATCATTGTAGAAGGAAAATATGACAAAATCAAACTGTCCTCACTGCTGGATGCTGTGATTTTGACTACAAATGGATTTCACATTTTTCATGATGCAGAGAAAATGGCCTTGATTCGATATTATGCCAAAACAACGGGAATTATCATTCTGACTGATTCAGACACTGCTGGATTTCGCATCCGGAATTATCTGAAGGGCGCCGTTCATGACGGAAAGCTATTTCATGTTTACATTCCGGATATTTACGGAAAAGAACGGCGCAAGCTAAAGCCGTCTGCGGAGGGAAAATTAGGCGTAGAAGGCATTGATAAGAATGCATTGCTTGCAGCTTTTGAAAAAGCCGGCGTTCTCACCGACGAAATTCCGGAGAAAACAGATCCCATTACCAGGTATGATTTGTACGAACTTGGGCTATCCGGCGGTGCAGACAGTAAATCAAAGCGAAAGGCACTCCAAAAAAGGCTGCATTTACCGGATTTATTGTCCACAGCCTCGCTTTTGGAGGTGCTGAACACCATGATGACAAAAACCGAATTGTGCCGCATTCTGGATGAACTTTCATCCGGCGCAGAATAACAGGAGTGATAGGCAATGCAGTTTGCTTCCTTTTCCTTTTTATATTTCTTCTTTCCAATTAGTTTAGCAGTTTATCACGCTGTGCCAAAACACTGGAAGCCCATGACCATGCTGATAATCAGTGCGATTTTCATTTTGTCCGGCGGAATCTTCTCTGCTGGTGTCCTGCTGCTTCTGACGGCTGGAACCTTTGGCGCTGGTTTATTGCTGGAAAAAATCCGTGCGTCCCATTCCCGCTCGGCACTGCTTTTGGGCGCGGCAGTTATGTTTGAATTTGCTGCACTCATTTTGCTCCGCAGCGACTGGATGCAGTCCTGGAAGGTGAACTGGATTCACGGCGCGGATTTTTTCCCGTTTGGCTTTGCTTTTTTTGTTCTGCAAAGTATTGGCTACCTGGTGGATGTGCACCGGGGAAAATGCCATGCGGAACACAACTGGCAAAGGCTTTCCCTTTTTCTGTTGTTTTATCCGCGTCTGATTATGGGGCCGGTGGTGCAATACAGCACAGTAGAAAAAACACTCTGCGTCCCTTCGTTTTCGATCTCCCAGATCGGTGCTGGATTCTTCCGCGTGTTGTTGGGACTTGCAAAAAAATTGATTCTGGCAAACTGGCTGGTACAGTTTTTTGACACGGTTATGCTGGCAGATACCGCTTTGTACTCTGCGTGGATTTACTGGATCGGGATTTTTGCAAAATTTTTGTCCCTGTATTTTTCCCTGTCCGGTTATGCGGATATGGCAATCGGAACAGCGCTTTGCTATGGGGTAAAGCTTCCGGAAAGTTATGGAAAAACCATGTTTTATCCGGGCATTGCGCTGTTTGCTGAACAGTGGAACCGGACAGTGGTACAGTGGTTTTCACATTATGTCGGCACACACTTTCATGGAAGAAACCGTTTTTTCCATGTATTTGCTGTGGTCATCACGTGGGGATGCGTGGGACTTTGGTATGGATTTCGCCTGACTACCATGCTGTGGGGCATGGGAATAGGCCTGTGTATCGGTCTGGAATATCTCTTCGGAAATAAAAACCGATATCGGGGATTTCGCTATGCAGGCACCTTATTTTTGCTTTGCGTTTCTATGGTGCTGTTTGTGCTTCCGGATATGCCGCATGTGCTGCTGTGTTGGAAGAAGCTGTTTCAAATCACCGAATTTACGCCAAAAGAAGCGGATTTCCTTTTGTTGAAAGGGTATATTCTTGTATTGCTGGTGGGAGTATACGCTGCAACCGGAAACCTGCATACACTGCTGCGACAGGCAGAGAAGCAAAAATGGTTCGGCTGGATTCGTCTGCCGGGAATGCTGCTTGCCGGTGCGCTGCTGCTCCTTGTGTGTACGGCAGTGCTGGTTACAGGAAATGGAAGTACAACAGCAGATCTGCTGCTATAAGGACGGTGAAAAAAGATGAAAATGAAACGACAGCACCGCTGGAAAAAACGTACTGTACAGGAACAAAAAGAAATTGCGTTTCGCTGGATGGGACGAGTTCTCTGGATTGTGTTTCCTGTGATCGGCGCAGCGGCAATTGCCGGCACTTGCTTGGGTACACCAGACAATCGGCTGTTCAGTGCTATTGATTCAGATATGTGCGTTCCGGCTTTTCGGGAAAAGATCGACCGAAACTTATCGGCGCAGATGCCTTTTCGGGATTTCTTGGTCAGTGCAGTAACAGACAGCATTTCGGCGGCAGGCGGAAAGCAGGTGGGGGACGTGTATCTGGCAAATGATCGTCTCCTGGAACGGCCGGAATCTTTAGATGAGGACGCGCTGTCGGAAACAGCATCCCAGTTGAATCTGTTTTATGCAACCTATCAAATCCCCATGATGGTTGCGGCGGTGCCTTCTGCCGGGGAGTTTTACGCCGCGGATTTGCTGGAAGGCATTTCTTATCCGTCACAGCTTCCGGAGATTGATACGTTTTATGGAAATATCAATTCCGCTGTGCGAAAAATTGATATTTACCATGTGTTATTTACCGGGACAGATGATTATATTTATAACCGAACCGATCCCAGATGGACGGGATATGGTGCTTATTGCGTCTATCGAAACATGATTCGAAAAATGGGATTTGCGCCGATTTCCTATGATCAATATTCCGTAACCCATGCAAAAAGCTATCGCGGCAGTCTCTATGATGCCTGCCTTTACCAAAAAGTCACGCCAGATATTCTGGAAATTTATCAATGCAGCTCCGGTGCAGAAGTGACATCTCTGACAGCATACAACAATGATGGTACCACGGAAGAACGGCAGATGTATACCTGGGAGGATTCCTCGGATCCGTATGCGTTCTACTTAGGGGAGGACTGCGAAAAGCTGAGCTTAAAAACGAATGTGGAAAATCAGAAAAAGTTGCTGCTGCTAAAGGATTCCTATGCCGACTGCATGGTGCCGTTTCTGATGCAGCATTACAGCGAGATCTGCATTTTGGATGTTACAAAGCTAAAGCACAGTGTGCCGGAATTAACTGATGTATCCGAATACAGTCAGATTCTTGTTCTGTGTGATGCAGATACATACGGCCGGCAAAAGGTATTTCAAAATCTTCTGACCGATTTGAAAAACTGAAAAAAACAAAACCAAACAGAAAACGGAGATGTGCGGAAATGATAGATTTACATATCCATACAACGTATTCAGACGGACAGTATGCTCCTGCGGAAACATTGCAGCTGGCCAAACAATCCGGAGTCACTGTAGCGGCAATTACAGATCATGATACGGTTTCCGGTCTGGGAGAGGCCGAAACTGCGGCACGGGAACTCGGCCTGCAATTTTTCCCCGGGATAGAAATCAGTGTACAGAACCGTACAGAGCTGCATATTTTAGGATATGGGATAGACCGGACGAATCAGGCGCTGCACCGTTTTTGCCAAGATCACACTAAGGAACGACAGGAGCGGAGTACACGCCTGCTGGCATATTTGGAAAAATGCGGCGCACCGGTTACGCTGGAAGAGGTACGGCAGTATAACCACGGCAAGACCTCCGGAAGACCGCATTTTGCAAGGGCGCTGGTGGAAAAAGGCTACGCCAGTTCCATCCAGGATGCGTTCGATCGCTATCTGACCACACCGGAATTTTATGCGCATGTAGAACGGCCAAAGCCGACACCGGAAGAGGGCATTGCAGTCATTCGGCAGGCTGGCGGTGTTGCAGTTCTGGCGCATCCACATCAGCTGCGACTGGAAAATGCGGAACTGGATGCGCTGGTTGGAAAGTTGTGTGCACAGGGATTGCAGGGAATCGAAGCTTACTACAGCCGGCATACCCCGGAACAGACCAGGTTCTATTTGCAGCTGGCGGAAAAACATCATCTTCTGGTCACCTGCGGCTCGGATTTTCATGGGCCGCAGATCAAACCGGAGATTCTGCCTGGAACCGGAATCAGAAACAGCCTGTGTATCGAAAACCGGGAAATTCCAAAGCACCTGCAAGAGGCCATTACGGCAGCGCAATCCGGCAGAAATACCTGATAGAATCGCTGCTGTACCGCCTTGTTTCTGCAAAATTTCTGTGCAATGTGCTGAAAAATCAGATAGGACTTCTCCTGCGCCATCTTTGTGCAGGATTGTCTTGACTTTTTGACAAAATCGTATTATAATAAAACAAAGATTTTTGACGAATGGAGGACAGTGAGAAATGTGCGGGAATCGGAATTGCCGTGTTTGTACATTGGTACTGGGTGCGGTGCTCTGTGTAACAGGCTGCACCGGTGCGGATCACTCCAATACATCCAAACAGGCAGCCACGGAACTGCCGCCGCTGATTACTTCTGCGGATTCAGACGAGTCAGAAGCGGTTTCAGAGAATGATACCAAGCCCCAGGAGGAAGCCGATCTACCTGCATTTCAGGGAAAAGTGACGCAATGGAAACTGCCAGAGGAGCTTGGTTCTGTTCAGGTGATTCGGTATTATGACGGCTGTGTTTATCTGCTGGGACAGTATCAAAATGAGGATGAACTGACAAAAAGTGTGCTGTTCCGTGCAGCGGTGCAGCCGGAACCGCAGTTTTCTCAGCTGTTTTCCGGAGATGCGGCAGAAAATATGCAGGGTATGGTGGACTTTACCATTTTGTCTGACGGAACAATCTGCGGTTTGATCTGTGAAAACAGCACCGCAGTTCCCTATGATGATCCGGACTTTGATCCTAACGAATTTGACTGGGAAAGCTATTACGAAAACTATAGTACGCAGTATCGTTTGGTTTGGTACAATGCGGATGGCACTGTTTCCCGAAAAATGGGGCTTTCTGCGCTGCTGGATATGGATGAAAGCACCAAGCAGACACTGGTCTACACCAGCGTGCGGAGTGATGCCTCAGACCGTGTGTATCTGACTGCAACGGTGGATGAAAAAGATTACTTGATGGCGCTGGATGGAAATGGAAATTTATGTGCTGTGCAGGGGGTAAACGAGAATACCTTGCAGCTGACACCGGTGTATCAGTGGGTATGCAGCGGCGAATCCGGCATGCTGCTTTGGGAAAAACAGGCAGATAATGCCATGTGCCTCTCCCATGTAATCGTAACAGATGGGGCGCTGTGGAGAACACCGATCACAGCTGCGCCACAAATGACGGAAAAAACGATGCTGGCGGAAAGCGCTGAAAAAGAGGTTTGTTACTGCTTTTGGGACACACTGGGCATCTATCAGGTTGCAGATAAAAACACCGAGCCGATTTTGCTTTATTCCTGGAAGGAACTAGGTGTATCGCCGGAAGATATTGACCGTGCTTTGCTTCTGCCGGCGCAGCAGGTGCTCTTTGCGGTATATTCTGCACAGGGTGCACTCTCTGTACAGCTGATCACGCCCAGCGAAACAGAGTCAGAGAAACAGACTGGAACTTCTGATACTGCTCCTGATCCAGGCACGGAAACAGTTCCGGTTGCAACACCGGTAAACTTTTCATGATTTTCTGAAACTAACTTGCTTTTTTTGCTGAAATATAGTATACTAAGAAGGTAATCATAGAAAGAAGGGATCATCACATTATGAATATGGAATTTATCCGCAAGCTTCCGATTCCGAAGGATCTGAAAGCACAGTTTTCACTGTCCGAAAAGCTGGTTGCAATTAAGCAGAAGCGTGACGCGGAAATCCAAAAAGTTTTCACAGGTGAATCCGATAAAAAGCTCTTGATCATTGGTCCTTGCTCCGCAGACCGGGAAGATGCGGTTCTGGAGTATACCGGTCGGCTTGCAAAAATGCAGGATGAAGTAAAGGACAAGATCATTATTATTCCCCGGAGATCGGAAGAGCACACGTCTGAACTCCAGTCACTGCATGAA
>UQYK01000016.1 GCA_900545285.1 uncultured Ruminococcus sp. | reverse complement strand
CTATGCAGTAAAGAACAACATCGCTTCTGCTGCTAAGCTGCCGAACACTGTTGACGGCCTGGCTGCAAAGTACGGCACAACTTTCGACACTGCAGTAGACTCCCTGAACAAGAGCCTGGCAGATGCTGATGTAAACGTAAAGATTTCTGTTACCGCAAGCGACCTGGCTAATCTGGCTAAGGACGGCAGCGACTTCACTGTTGCTGCAGCAGGCGGTACATATACTGTTGAATTCACCATTCCGGATGAAGAAGCAGCTGCTGTGGAAGAATATGCAAAGGCAGAGGTTGCTAAGCTGAATCTGGATAAGACTGTAAAGGAAGTTAACACCAAGAAGACTGTTTCCGCTACTGTAAGCACAGACGGCGTTGTTGGCTTCGATGTAGACCGTGCAGTTGAAGTTGTTCTGGAAGACAAGGCAACAACAACTACTACTACAACAACAGAAGATCCGGATAACCCGGTAACAACCACCACAACAACAGAAGATCCGGATAACCCGGTAACAACTACCACAACAACAGAAGATCCGGATAACCCGGTAACAACTACCACAACAACAGAAAATCCGGATAACCCGGTAACTACTACTACCACCACAACAACCGAAGATCCGGATAACCCGGTAACAACAACTACAACAACAACAGAAGATCCGGATAACCCGGTAACTACTACCACAACTACCACTCCGGCAGTTGATCCGAGTGCAGTAGACAGCATTGCTGTTGAAACTGTTGCAGCTGAGGCTTCCAACGGTGTATACTTCTCCAAGGATAAGGCATTCAATGCTTCTGATCTGATCAGTGCTGTTAAGCTGACTCTGAAGGATGGTTCTGAAACCGTTTATGATGATGCTGCATCCATCGATGCTTACATCGGCTTCAAGAGCACTCCGGGCGAAGTTTACAAGACTGTTGTAGACGCAAATGCAAAGCTGGCTGACAAGGAAAAGGTTGGCAAGATCTATTACCAGGGCGGCGTAGACATTTACTACACCACTGGCGTTGAAGGCTCTGATACCATCGCAATTGATACAAAGCCGGAAGTTGCTGTTGCTCTGAAGGGTGACACTAACCTGAATGGTAAGGTAGACAATGACGATGCTCTGCAGACTCTGACCTACTACTCCAATGTCAATGCAGGTGCAAAGGATGTTGCATTCACTGCGACTGCAAAGACCAATGCTCTGCTGGAAAAACTGGTTTACTTCGTATCTGATGTAGATACAGAATCTAAGCTGGGTACTGACAGCAAGGATAAGCTCATCACCAATGATGATGCTCTGTTCATCCTGACTTATTACGCTCAGCAGTATGCTGGTAATAAGGACGATGAGGAAACTCTGTGGACTGACGTTCTGGCAAACAAGTATCTGAACAAGGACTAAGGTCTGAATCTGTAAGATACTGCCGGAAAGACAATCCTAACACAAACTTTTTAATTGCTTGTATGTATCAGTGATGCGAGGTGCATATCGCATCACATGATATATTACATAAATTTATTCTTGAAAGGAAATAGAAAAAATGAAGACTACATTTAAAAAAGCAATGGCAGCTCTTTCTGCTGCTGCAGTAGTTGCTACATGCGCAGCTACAATGGCTACATCTGTAAGTGCAGCTGGCGGCACACTGTCCGTTGGTTCTACTGAAATCACTCTGGCTGATCTGAAGAAAGCTAACTATGAGGTTACTCTGCCGATCAGTGCATCTGCTTCTTTCGTAAGCGTTGCTTTCGGTTTCTCTCTGGACAATGGCCTGACTTATGTTGACGCTGATGCTAACAAGGGTACTTGCGCAGCAGCTTGCGTTGATGGCTTTGTTTGGTATCCGATCATCAGCACTAAGGAACTGAAGGCTGGCGAAGTTGGTTATGTAACCGTTAAGGTTCCGGAAACTGCTGCTGAAGGCGACACCTTCACTCTGACTGCTACTGACACTGGTAAGACCGGTGGTAAGGGTACTTACAAGGACGCTACTGGCGCTGACGAAGTTCCGTCTGTAGTAAGCGGTAAGATCACAATCGCTGGCGCTCCGGCTCCGGTTGTAACAACAACTGTTACAGATGCTCCGGTAGCTACTGGTTCTACCACAACTGCTGCTGCAACTACAACTAAGGCTCCGGCCAAGAAGGCTACATCTACTTCTTCTCCGAAGACTGGTGACGCTCTGCCGGTTGCTGGCGTAGCTGTTGCTGTTGCTGTTATCGGCGGCGTTGCTCTGGTTTCCAAGAAGAGAAAGTAAGAGCTGACTGCATCTTAGATGCAGAACGCAACTGAATGACACGCGTAAAGCGTTAAAAAAAGGCATCCCTGATTTTTCAGGGGTGCCTTTTTGTGTTATCTGTATGCATAATGGGCCGTATATTTCCATAAAAATAGATAGCACGTTTTTTTGCAAATTTCCGGAGAAGTTGGAGACAATTTGCCGAAAAACGTGTACCCTCTGAGAAAAATATTCGCAAAGGTTGAGGTGAGACGTATGAAGGCCATTTATGCCCGGCAATCTGTGGAACGGCCAGATTCCATTTCCATTGAGATGCAGATTGAAAGCTGTCAAAAATTACTGGAGCCATCCGAAGAGCCACTTGTTTTTTTTGATCGGGGCTTTAGCGGAACCAATACCAACCGCCCTGGATTCCAAAAACTCCTGAATGTGGTCAAACAGAAGCAGGTGCAGGCTGTGTTGGTGTATAAACTGGATCGAATTTCCCGTTCTCTTTGCGATTTTTCCAACATGATGGCGTTGTTTCGGGAATATGATGTGACGCTTCAATCGGTTCGGGAGCAGTTTGACACTCACACGGAAATCGGCCGCATGCTGCTGCATATGCTGATGATGTTTGCAGAGATGGAGCAGAAAACAATTGCCGGCCGGGTGCGCGATAACTACTATGCGCGGGCGCTGAAACAAATGGCGCTGGGCGGAACGCCGCCTTATGGGTACAGTGCGGCAAAAGTTAAGGTGGACGGTAAGCAGACGACTGTTTGGACACCACTGCCGGAGGAAGCGGCGCAGGTGCAGGAAATGTACCGCGCATATGGGCTGGGACACAGTTCGATTGAGGAAATCGTGCAGCAGATGAATGAACAGGGCAGCCGTACCCGAACGGGACAGCTGTGGTCAAACAGCACCGTAGCGCGGATTCTGCACAGCCCGGTTTATGTGCAGGGAAACCTGGACAGTGCGCGATTTTTGCAGCAGTCCGGGGCGATTTTGGATCATACACTGCTGGAATACTGCGCCGGAAACGGCTGCCATGCCTACCGCATCGGCGAAAAAGGTGCGCGAAAACTGCACATTGCGGCCGGGTTGCATCCGGGAATTGTGGAATCTGCCCTGTGGATTGGCGTTCAGGAGCGCCTGCTGACCCGAAAAATTGGAAAAAAGAATGGCTCTGGTCACACCTCCTGGCTCCAGGGACACGTGTGCTGCGGCCTGTGCGGTCAGCGCTGCTACACCCGGAACAACGGTGCTGGCGCTGCCTATACATACTGGGTTTGCCGCGGAAAACGGCTTGGAATTTGCCGTGGGATTTCCGGCCTGCGCAGTCGGACAGTGGAGGAAGCGGTGCTGCCGGTGCTGACCGAATACGCCGAAACGGTGCTGCCCTACGCCCAAAAGAAGCAGCCGGAACGGCCGGATCCCGCTTCGGTGGAATTGGCGGAACTGGAAGAGAAAATGCGCCGGATTGCGGCGGAAATGGGAGAGCCCTCTGCCGCTGTGCCCTATCTGCGCCAGGAACTGGAATCCCTGCACCGGAAAAAATGCCGGCTGGAACAGCTGCTTGCCATGCAGAATGTACCGGTGTGCGCAAAGAAAACGGAACAATCCTGGCAGCGCTGGTGGAATGGTGCATCTATGGAGCAGCGCCGCCAGGCCGTGGAAATTTTGTTGAAAGAAGTGCGGATTTTTCCCGATGCGCTGGAAATCTGCCTGCGGTAATGTGTGAATCTGTTCCGGCCGCTCCGGGGAAAGTTGCCCCCAAAACAGCAGGTCAAATCATTTCGGATACCATCCGGAATATTCTTGTGGAAAGGGGACTGGTTCATGAAAGAACTGACAGGTAAACGAATCGGCTTTGTGATAACCGGTTCGTTCTGTACCTTTTCCGCCGCCTTTGCGCAGGCAAAGCGCCTGCGGGAAGCCGGAGCAGTGCTGACGCCGATTTTTTCGGAACACGCTGCAAAAACAGATACACGGTTCGGGGCGGCGGCCAACCGTGTTGCCGAATTGGAGAAAATCTGCGGAAACAAGGCAATCCGCACCATTGCAGAAGCGGAACCTCTGGGACCGAAAAATCTGCTGGATTTGCTGGTCGTGGCACCCTGTACCGCAAATACAGCGGCAAAGCTTGCAAACGGAATCACAGATACCACTGCAACTATGGCAGTGAAGTCCATGCTGCGGCGGCAAAAGCCTATTGTGCTGGCAGTGGCCACCAATGACGCACTGCGCGCTTCGGCGAAAAATATCGGCCTTTTGCTGAATACCAAGCACTTTTATTTCGTGCCTCTGCGCCAGGATGCGCCGGAGGAAAAGCCAGCCTCTCTGGTGGCGGATTTTACCAGACTGCCGGAAACAGTGGAACAGGCGGCAGATGGAGTGCAAATTCAGCCGATTTTCATATAATCACTGCAAAACTGAAAAGAAATTATGCTACACTAAAAGCGGAATACGGCTTTCCCCGTGTTCCGCTTTTTTCAGAAAAAATACGGGGGAATGGAAAATGGCAGGAATTATTTTAAAACAGGCAGTGCTGATGCTGCTGCTGAATCTGGTGGGCATGATCGCATACCGGACGAAAATTGTGGATGCAAAGGGCGGCCGGCAGTTCTCCGCGTTCGTGCTGGAAATTGTGACACCGGTTCTGGTGGTGACTGCCTACGCAGACGTGGAATATCAGCCGGAGCTGGTAAAAAATCTGCTCTGGACATTTGTGCTGGCGGCGGCGGCCTATGGCATTGTGATTCTCCTGGCGCAGCTTCTGATTCGGAAGAAGGATGGCCGGGAAACCGCCATTGAGCGCTTTTCTGTGGTGTACAGCAACTGCGGCTTTATGGGAATTCCGCTGGCCAGCGCACTGCTGGGGACGGAGGGCGTGTTCTACTGCACGGCCTTTCTGACGGTTTTTTTCGTGTTCGCCTGGACACACGGCATACTGCTCCTTACGGGACAGCACGACCGGAAGGCGCTGCTGCGAAAGCTGACCTCGCCGACCATGATCGGCATTGTCATCGGCCTGCTGCTGTTCTTTTTCCGTATCCACTTTCCGGAGCTGCTGCAAACCGCCTGTGGCTACGTCTCCGGGCTGAATACGCCTCTGGGGATGATTGCCTCCGGTATCAGCGTGGCACAGGCTAACCTGCCCCGTGCCTTCCGTAATCCCCGTGTGTATTATGTGAGCGCCGTAAAGCTGATTCTGGTACCGTTGGTGCTCTGTCTGCTGTTCCTGCCGCTGACGTTTATCCCGGACAATATTCGTCTGGTGGTAATGCTGCTGATGGCGGCCCCCTCGGCTACGATGTGCACCCTGCAATGCCAGAAACACGGCATGAATGACGGCTATGCTTCGCATATTTTCGCAGTTACTACCCTGCTGTCTATGCTGACCATGCCCCTGATGGTAAAGCTGTTTACATTCGGGCAGTCGCTGCTGCAATAGGGCGAGTCCGGCAGCGCCTTTCCAGTATAGCGCCGCGACAAGTGGTGGAAGCGATTTTTTTAGAAATTGGACGGCAGAACCAGTGCAAAGTACCTGATTCCCTGGGCTTTGCACTGATTTTTTATAGAAAATTGAGAAAACAAAAGCCAGGAAATTGACAATGTGATAAAAGTGTAAACTTTTCAACATTTTCAGTTGGTTTCCCTTGCATTCCCGAAAATGCTGTGCTAAAATGTGATATATTGAACGTTTGCTGCGCATGCATTTTGTGAAAAATGCCAAAAATAAAGGCGAACTTGTCTGAATCGGCGTATTTGGACGGGGGACAGAACCTGATGAAAAAAGAGGAAGACAAAGATGATAGAAGGCGGGATCAGTAAACTTGATCTGAAAAGACGGAACCGGATGCAAGTGTTAAAGGCAGTACGGGAAAAGGGTCCCATTTCTCGTGTGGATATTGCAGCGCTGTTGCAAATTACCCGTGCAGCGGTGACAATTATTACGAATGAAATGATCGATCAGCATATTCTGGAGGAAGTGGGCGAAGAACCGGCAGAGCCAAACGGCAGTACCCGGAAAGGTCGGCGGAAAATCCTCCTGGATATTAACGAAACCTATAAATTTGTAGTTGGTGTATATGTGGATGAAAAGGAAATCTCCATTGGCCTGACCACCATGAATTCCGCAGCACTGGAGAAAAAGACAATTGCCTATCGGCCGGGATCGCTGGATATTCCCACTTTGGTGGAACTGGTGTGGGAGACCACGCAGCATATGCTCAGCGCCAGCTGCCTGAAGCCGTCTGATGTGCTGAATGTGGGTGTTGGCATTATGCCGTCCATGTTTCAGGCAATGCGTTATAAAACCGGGCTGGAACAGCAAATCCGGTTTCCGGAGCTGCAAACTCAGATGGAAGAGAAGATGGGCGTTCCGGCATACTGCAACAGTGCGATCACAGAATTTGCCATGGCCGGGATTACATTTGGGGAGAGTCATCCCCAGGTGGAGAACCAGGTGTTCCTGTACTGCGACAGCGGGCAGCGGTATCATGCGATTCCCATGCTGGGCGGTTATACCATTCCCGGTCTGCTGGAAAATGAAAATTACATCGAACAGCTCTGCGTAAAGCTGGACGGCAAAAAACGGGAGGGCTATCCCAACGGCAGTGTCCGGGCGGAGCTTTCTTCAGAGGCAATGCAGGAGAAAGTGGCGCCGTTCTTCTCCCAGGAGCAGACACCGCAGCTGTGGAAGCTGCTGGAAGGGGATCTGAGTCGCCTGACACTAGGCAAGCTGATGACTGCCGCAGAAACGGATACAGTTTTGCAGCCGGTCACAGACGGCCTGCTGCTGCGTTTTGTGATCTTGTTGTATACGCTGTACAGTGTATACATTGCAAAATATCTCTGTCTGTTTCAGTTTGGCTTTACTCCGGAGAATCTGGAACAGCTGCGTGCCTGCGCACGGGAATTCGGTGGGGATGCATTTGCGGATGCCATTCTGCTCAGTCCCATTCAGGAGCGCTATCGCTTCCTCTGCGGCTGTACTTATGCCATTCAGACAGGGTTCTATGAGCGGGGCGGCCTGGCCTGAAAACTGGCGCGGCGAGAGAAAATGAGAAATTTTTGTTTTTTCTGCGAGAACACTTGCACTCCAGGGAAAGATGTGCTATAATAGAAACGATGTGTGCAGGGAACCTGCACCAGATGTCGGCGGATGAAAAATCCGTGTCACGGATATGCAGCGCCGACCAGATTTTTTCAGAAGGGAAGGCCCCGAGATAACGGGCCGGGTGAGTGAGCAATGAGAGTAGCAGAAATGAATCGGGAACAACTGGAAGCATTTCAGGCGGAATGCCAGAAACAGTATGCTGCATTTCAGGCAGCAAATCTGAAGCTGGATATGTCCAGAGGTAAGCCGTCTCCGAAGCAGCTGGATTTGACCAACGGGATTACCACCTGTCTGACAGAAGAAGATTATCGGGCAGAAAACGGACTGGACTGCCGGAACTATGGCTGTCTGGACGGACTGCCGGAAGCAAAGGCATTCTTTGCACCGATGCTGGGCGTAAAGCCGGAAGATATCATTGTCTGCGGCAACTCCAGCCTGAACATTATGTACTGGGCAATGTCTCTGGCAATGACCAACGGCGTGATGGGCAGCAAGCCCTGGGGCAAGTATGACAAGGTAAAGGTACTGTGCCCGGTTCCCGGCTATGACCGCCACTTTGCTGTCAGTGAATTCCTGGGCATGGAACTGGTAAACGTTCCGATGCTGGAAGACGGTCCGGATATGGATCTTGTGGAAAAGCTGGTGGCAGAAGATGACACCATTAAGGCAATCTGGTGCGTACCGATGTACTCCAACCCCGGCGGCGTTGTCTACAGCGATGCAGTAGTAAAGCGCTTTGCCGCACTGAAGCCAAAGGCAAAGGACTTCCGGATTTTCTGGGACAATGCTTACTGCGTACACCATCTGGTAGATAATCCGCCGGTACAGGCAAATCTGCTGGAAGAAGCGAAAAAAGCAGGCAACGAAGATATCTGCTATATGTTTGCTTCCACTTCTAAGATCACACACCCCGGCTCTGGTATTGCTATGATCGCAGCCAGCCAGAACAACCTGGCCTATCTGAAAAAGGCGCTGGGCTTCTCTACAATTGGCTACGATAAGATGAACCAGCTGCGCCACCTGCGTTTCTTCGGCGGCAAGTTCGAAAACCTGGTAGAGCACATGAAGAAGCACAAGGCACTGATCGCACCGAAGTTCCGGATTGTAGAAAACACACTGGAGCAGGAACTGGCAGACCTGGGCATTGCCAACTGGTCGAATCCCCAGGGCGGCTACTTCATTTCCTTCAATCAGAAGGGCTGTGCAAAGCGCATTGTTTCCCTGTGTAAGGAAGCCGGCGTTGTCCTTACCGGTGCCGGTGCATCCTTCCCGCACGGCGTAGATCCGGAGGATGAGAATATCCGGATTTCTCCTACCTTCCCCACAGAGGAAGAACTCCAGAAGGCAATGGATGTATTTGTTTGCAGCGCAAAGCTGGCAGCAGCAGAACAGGCACTGGCAAAGTAAGCACCAGTGCAAATGCAATTGGATAAACGTCTGTTTTGTATCAGCTTTCGTGTGCCTTGCGGAAAAGGCACGCGGATATGCTTGTAAAAACAGGCTCTGATAGAAACGGATGGTTTCTTTTTGTGAGAAGCCATCCGTTTTTTCGAATCCAGAAGAAAAAGAGGGGATTCGAATGAAAGGGATGAAACGAATTTTTGTCTGCTGGCAGATATGCAGGTAAACGGGGTGGATTTTACCCTGCTGCGCCAGCTTTTGCGGGCCAAATAGGGCGTATAGCTTTATAACAAGAAAAACCGTTCCGACAGTGCAGTGTCGGAACGGTTTTTGTATGCTTATGGAAACGCCTTATGGCTTATTTCCCATTTTCTTTTTTCCAGGCCAGGTATTCTTCATAGGTGCCCTGGCGGTCGATACAGCCTTCCGGTGTGATTTCGATAATCCGGTTTGCCACAGTTTCCAGGATTTCGTGGTCGTGGGAGGAGAGAATGACCACGCCTTTAAAGTTTACAAGGCCGTTGTTCACCGCGGTAATGCTTTCCAGATCCAGGTGGTTTGTGGGTCTGTCCAGAAGCAACACGTTGGAGTGGAACAGCATCATCCGGGCAAACATGCACCGCACTTTTTCGCCGCCGGACAGCACCTTGACCGGCTTGTAGATATCGTCTCCGGAGAAGAGCATTCTGCCCAGGAAGCCCCGGAGGAAGGTTTCGGTTTCATCGGCGGTGGAGTACTGGCGGATCCATTCCAGGATGGAGTCATCATTGTCATTGAAATAGGCGGAGTTATCCACCGGGAAGTAGGAGGTTGAGGTGGAAACGCCCCATTTGAAGGTGCCCTCGTCCGGCTGCTCCTCCTCCATCAGAATTTTAAACAGCATGGTGATCGCCTGTTCGCTTTCGCCGATAAAGGCTACCTTATCAGTGCGCCCCAGGGTGAAGCTGACGTTGTTCAGGAGTTTTACGCCGTCCACAGTCTTGGAAATGCCGCTGACCTGGAGCACTTCTTTTCCCAGCTCCCGATCCATGTCAAAGCCGATGAAGGGATAGCGGCGGCTGGATGCCGGCAGTTCTTCTACGGTCAGGTTGTCCAGGAGCTTCCGGCGGGAGGTTGCCTGCTTCGATTTGGATTTGTTGGCAGAGAAACGGGCGATAAAGGTTTTCAGTTCTGCGATCTTGTCCTCTACCTTCTTGTTCTGCTGCTTAATGAGACGCTGCATCATCTGGCTGGACTCATACCAGAATTCGTAGTTGCCCACATACATTTTGATCTTGGTGTAGTCAATGTCCACAATATGGGTGCAGACATCGTTGAGGAAATGCCGGTCATGGGAGACAACAATTACCGTACCGAAATATTCGGACAGAAAGTCTTCCAGCCAGGCAATGGCGTCAATGTCCAGGTGGTTGGTCGGCTCGTCCATGAGGATGATGTCCGGATTTCCGAACAGCGCCTGAGCCAGGAGAATTTTCACCTTTTCATTACCGGACAGATCAGCCATCTGCTGATAGAGCAGGTCTTCGGAAAGTCCCAGGCCCTGAATCAGCTTAGAGGCGTTGGATTCCGCTTCCCATCCGTCCAGTTCTGCAAATTCGGCTTCCAGCTCAGAAGCCAGAATGCCGTCTTCCTCTGAAAAATCCTCCTTGGCATAGAGGGCATCCTTTTGCTGCATAATGTCATAGAGCCGGCCGTTTCCCACAATAATGGTGTCCAGAACTGTATAGGCATCATAGGCAAAGTGATCCTGCTTTAAGACGCTCATCCGGAGGTTTTTCGGAATGGCGATCTCACCGGTGGTGGGCTTCAGCTGGCCGCAGAGAATCTTCAAAAATGTGGATTTTCCGGCACCGTTGGCACCGATTACACCATAGCAATTTCCCGGATTAAACTGGAGATTGACATCTTTAAAGAGGGTGTCGCCGCCGAATTGCAGGCTGACATTGGATACAGTAATCATAGCGTTTCCTTTCTGAGAGGTTTTTTCCCATTTGCTTTCTTATTATCATGCTGTGCAAAGCCCGGTTTGCCGGCCGGGCACGCGGTTTAGGCGTTATTTTTGCGCGGTGTTGCCTTTCAATATGGAATTGTCTATTCAGTATAACATAAACCGGAATTTTTTGCAAGGGGTCGAGTTTAAGATTTCACGCGGTCAGTGCCCTTACTTTTGCACCAGAATTTCGTCAGAGTCCAGCACAATGGTAAAAGGGCCGTCATTGCACAGAGAAACGGCCATATCTGCCCCGAAGATACCGGATTCTACCACTGGCACAGTCTTTTTGCAGTAGGCCTTGCAGTATTCATAGAGCGCCTCGGCCTGTGCCGGCGGCGCTGCCTTAACAAAGCTGGGGCGGTTGCCTTTGCGGCAGTCGGCGTAGAGGGTGAACTGGGACACCAGCAGCAGCTGGCCGTCCACATCCCGGAGGGAAAGGTTGATTTTATCCTGATCGTCCGAGAAAATCCGCAGCCGCAGCATCTTGTCCATCATTTTTTCGGCAATGGCTTCGGTATCCTCCGGGCCGATTCCCAGCAGAACCAGAAAGCCCTTTTCAATTGCACCGGTGACGCTGCCGTCTACGGTGACGCTGGCGCGGCTGACGCGCTGAATAATGAGACGCATAAAAAATCACTGCTCCTTTGTCATTGGTGTTACAGAAATCGCATCCAGAACTGTTCCGATTGGCTCCCGGATGCACAAATCTGCCTGTTCGTCCATGGGGGTGGCATCCCGGTTCAGGAGCACCAGATGGCTGCCCCGGAAATAACGGAGCAGGCCGGCGGCAGGGTATACCGTCAGAGACGTGCCGCCCACAATCAGCAGATCTGATGCTGCAATGGCTGCCACCGCTCTGGTGAGAGTGTCCTCCGGGAGGGATTCCTCATAGAGCACCACGTCCGGTTTTACCCGGCCGCCGCATGCTGTACAGTGGGGCACGCCGGTGGTCATCATAATCCAGTCGGCATCATAGACAGCGCCGCAGGCCTGGCAGATGTTGCGGTGGACACTGCCGTGCAGCTCCAGGACATTCCGGCTTCCGGCCATCTGGTGCAGGCCGTCAATATTCTGTGTTACCACAGCAGACAGTCTCCCGGCACGTTCCAGCTCGGCCAGCTTTTTGTGGGCGGCGTTGGGCTTGGCAGTGAGACAGATCATTTTGTTTCGATAAAATCGGTAGAACTCCTCTGTGTGCCGTTCAAAGTAAGTGTGGCTGAGGATGGTTTCCGGCGGTACGGCAAACTGCTGGTGATACAGTCCGTCCTGACTGCGGAAATCTGGAATGCCGCTCTCTGTGGAAACGCCGGCACCGCCGAAAAAGACAATCCGCCGGGAAGAATCGATCCAGGCTTGCAGCTGAGAAATGGGTGATGTTTCCATAAAAAATGCCTCCTTTATTCGGAAATGACAGAGACGTAGAAGGTGCGTCTCCGCGGCCCGTCAAATTCGCAAAAATAAATGCCCTGCCAGGTGCCCAGCACCAGCCGGCCGTTTTTCACAGGAACGGTGACGCTGCTCCCTACGGCAGTGGCCTTGGCATGGGCGGCAGAATTGCCCTCCATGTGCCGGAACTGGGGACGATCCGGGAACGCTTCCCGGTAGGCCAGAAGCAAGTCGGTTACGACATCCGGGTCGGCATTTTCGTTAATGGTAATGCCGGCGGTGGTGTGGGGGCAATATACCACGCAGATGCCGTCTGTCACGCCGCTTTCGGCTACGGCACCCTGTACCTGGGGTGTGATGGGGCAAAAATCTTCGCTTGGGGTTTCCAGCGTATACGCGTATAACATAGTAAATCTTCCTTTCTGCAAAAAGATGCAGCGCAGGGCTGTTTGATACTATTATAATAGATTTCCCTGAAGAATGCAAGCCGTGTGTTCATGCTGTCTGAAAGCTGCATCCTTCCGAAAAGATATTATTGTGAATAATATGTAAAATCTATTTTTTGAGACAATATCCCTTGACAAAGGAACGGTTTTATTGTATAATAAATAAGCTGTTAGTACAGCAGATGCGGAGAGGTGTCCGAGTGGTTTAAGGAGCTGGTCTTGAAAACCAGTGATTCCGAGAGGAACCGTGGGTTCGAATCCCACCCTCTCCGCCAGGAAAATAATCTCAGAGTTTGCAGGAAATGCACCTGTTTTTCTGAGTGCTTATAGTTTTGCAGAAATACCCAAGTGGTGAAGGGGCTCCCCTGCTAAGGGAGTAGGTCGGGAAACCGGCGCGAGGGTTCAAATCCCTCTTTCTGCGCCATGAAGCCTTGTCGAAATATCGACAAGGCTTTTTTGCGTATACTTAAAAACATCATAAATCGGTGCCTTTTGCATCAAAAAAACGGCATTATTTTTTGCATACAGTGAATGGAAAATAAAACCGTATCTTAACTATATGAACAAATAATCGTTTACAATTATCACCTAGAAAAGTTCAATTGATATTAGTATAATGAGGGTGAATATTCGGATACATTTGCATGGAAATTGCGCAGAAATACAGGCTTTTTGTTATTTGTTTTTGTGCGGTTTGGATGCAGATAGGCGGCATTTTTGTCTGTGTACCGGGATTTGGAAAATCCCGGCCGCATCTGCGGGGGAAAAGAGACACGAAAGGTGCCATTCCGGATAGCAAAAGCAGGGGATGCAGAAAAAAATGCTGCACTGCGAAAAATTATTACAACGGAACTTCGGGATTGCTGGAGTTCCTACATAATGGAGGTTGAATCAGATGGATGGAAACACGGTTTCTACAACGTGCAGAACATTCCGGGCGAAGCTGCTGAGCGTACTGCTGGCAGTTCTGATGCTGTTCACCAGCATTCCGGCAATGTTCCCGGCATCCGCCAGCGGATCCGGTGGTTCTGGAAATCCGATTGTCCTGACGAACGCAAGCGTAGAGTTCCGGGACAAATACTTCAAGGAAATTACAGATACCGATTCCGGCGAGATCTTTTACCTAATGGCAAAGATCGGCGGAAACAATGTCGAGGAAGGAGAGGTGGATTCTTACCGGATTGAGATTTCCGACAAGAATCTGCTGCTGCCGAACTTCGCCGGCAACGGCTTTAAGGACGGGGCAGTTTATAACGGCTATACCCTGCATGTCAACTCGGACGGCAGCCGTTATATCACATTCCAGATCGACAACGGTGAAACAAAACAAATCCGGCTTCAGGCGAAGTTCCAGAACGGAAAGACTGCAAACGGCACTGCGGTGGAAGTCAAGCTGACACAGGAAAGCTCCGGAAAGAGCGTGTCCAATCAGATCACCGCAGACGCTGCAATGCAGTGGAGCGCTTCCAAGGGAGAAAACCGCACTTCGCTGAAAGCACAGGAGATCGCAAAGGGTACTACTGTAAACTATACCCTGAGCGCATCTCCCAACAATGTGTCCAAAAAGACCGGCGCGGAATGGGTGCAGTCCCTGAAATTCGAGGACACCATTTCTCTGGAAAATATGACGTTCCTGGGAGATGCAAAGGCTGCTATCCAGAACGCAGTGAAGGCTGCGATTCAGGCGGCTGGCTATGATGCAGAGCCGACAGTAACAGTAAACGACGGAAAGGCAGACATTTCCTTTGCGCTGAACAGCAGGAATGAAAATGCCGAGATGCCGGCGGTTAATCTGAACGTGGCACTGCCTCTGAACAGCAGAACCGTGAAGATGAACGGCACCGCGGACGGCAAGGTCACCAACAGCCTGACTGTTTCCGGCAAGCCCTACGGTGACAATACCAGCTACTCGACCATCGGCGGAAACAGCGTGGAACTGAAGGTTTCTGCTCCGCAGGGGCCGAAGTTCAGCATTGGAAAAACTGTAAAAAATGGGAAAGCATACTATGTGAACGGGGATACTGTAGAATTTGAGATCTCCGCTTCGAATACCGGTGATGCTGCCGGGGATATTACACTGACAGATACTGTTCCGGACGGCATGACACTGGAGCGCATCACAACCGCAGACGGTACTGTTTCCGGAAACAGCGTGACATTCCAGAATGTCGCTGCCGGTGCAACGGTGACAGCAAAGGTGTTCTGCAAGGTTTCCAAAGACCAGACTGCAAACCTGACCAACGAAGTGACCGACGGCAACAACAATACAGCCAAGGCAACGATCTCTGTCAAGGAAGACAAGGCAGTGATCGAAACGCCGGTAAAAAGCGGTTATGTAACTTATAATGGTAAGAATCTGGGACAGAAGTACTACCCCCACATTGCCGGACAGACTGCGACCTATACCATTTCTGTTACCAACTCCGGTGCAAAGGACGCGAAAGGTGTTCTTGTTTCAGATGATAGTCTGTCATACAATCTGGAGAATATGACTTATACCGTAGATGGTGTTACAAGATCAGACTTTCCGGATAAAATTGACGTTCCGGCAGGAAAAACGGTGCAGATCACGGTAACTGGTACAATCAGAGACGACGTGGCCGGAGAAATTTCCAATGTGGCAAAGGTAGACGGCAAGCCTTCCAATAAAGTGAAGTTTACACCGGATGTACCGAAAGCACAGCTGGGGATTACGAAGACGGCAGATGTCGGCAATTACACATTTGGCACGGCAAAAGATGTTGTTTACACAATTACAGTAACGAATAATGGTGAAGCAGATGCTGAAAATGTGAAAATAGAGGACATCTTGCCGGACGGCATGACATTCCGTGAAAATAGTGGTGCATATGGCATTTTGACCTTATCAGACGGCACCACAAAAAATATTACTTCCGTTGATACAAAAACATTGACTGCCGGCGGAACGATTACTGTTCCAAAAGGGGAGTCAATTACTTTGACAGTATATGCAAATGTGGAAGATTCTGCAACAGCCGCAGCACTGACAAATACCGCAAAAGTATATGAAGGTGCGGAAGTAAAGGGTACTGCGACGCATACTATTTACGGCGGTGAAGATTTAAGCAAATATAGCTTGCAAAAGAAAATCATTGCAGTAAATGGTATACCAGCAGATGATACAACAGAAATTGTAAATGGTGATAAGCTGACATATCAGGCGACTTTTACCAACAACGGAACCACGACCATGGAAAACCTGTACTTATATGATTATGGTACAACGTTGAAGTGGGAAACTTCTGATGTTCTGAAAGTCGTTGCAATTAACGGCAATGCGTCTGACTCCAGAATTCAGACTGTTACTGTAGAGCAAGATAATAGAGCTCATGGAGGCTATGCGGCTGAAACCTTTAATATTATGGGAATCAAGCTGGCGGCTGGCGAATCAGTGACAGTGGAATACGTGGTACTTGGAAACGATGTCACTAATAATAATGACTACAATCATGAAAAAAATGGAATTCAGGGGTTTGGTGGTACTTATGATCTGAATAATAGTGCATTGATGCAGACATTAAGTGCATTTGAAACAAAGTTCGGAACACAGAAAGGTGTCTATAACTATACCGCAGTAGGCGGTCTGACTGTAAACGAACACGGAAGCAAAACTGTAACTTGGTATGCACATGACATGATTTTGAATCCAGTAAGCAATACTGTTTTTGAGGCGAAAAAGTCACTGACAAATAGTGCGGACAAAACGACCAATATCGTTGATATGACAGCGGCAGATCTGGAGCAGAAAACATTTAGTTACAGCTTGGCACTTTCTGGTTCAAATAATGACTATGCTGGGAAAACGATCGTTGTAGAAGATACGCTGCCGGACGGCATGGAATATGTGCCAGATAGTGTAGAGGGAACTGCAAATTATACAGCTTTGAGTGGCATTCAGGCAACTCGAGTTGGACAGACGCTGACCTTTACATTTGTTTCCACAGAAAAATTTGCAAATCAGTGGGGCGGTGGCGTAAAGTTGACTTACCAAGCCAAGCTGACCGCCGACAAGGCACAGGAACTGGCAAACAGCACGGCGAAAAAAGTCACACTGACAAACACCCTTTCCAAGGTGACAGTGGTGGAGGGCAAAAATGACGGCAGTGATCGTGTGATCTCGCCGGAGGATAAGGTGGACATCAGCTTCACCAAAACCACTCCCGCCCCCGGCTTCGCCAAGCTGGCAGTGGCTTCCTATGCCGGAAAGGACTATCAAAACGCAGATCTCCAGAAGGTGGAAAACGGCTATATCACCGCCGGTGATACCCTGATCTGGCAGGCAGTCCTCTATAACGGCAAGGGCGAAACAGATACCAATGGCAAGGCTACCCTGAACGGGGAAGAACTGGGCAGGTTGGATCTTACTGGCGTAACGCTGACAGATAATCTTCCCAGCTGCTATGAATTTGATAACACCAGCTACCCTACAAAATATTTTGTAGTGCCGCTGAAGGCAGACGGCAGCTTTGCTGTGGACAAATACGGTATGGTTACCGGAACCGGCAAAGCAATCAATACCACTGCCAACGGTGATTCTGTCAGCTGGGATGTTTCCAGTGTGACAGGAACAGGCGTTACAGAAGGAAAACTGGAGCCGAACTATGCCATCGTCGTACAATTCGCTACCACTGTAAAAGACGGCCAGGAAAAAGAAGGCGTTATCACCAACACTGGCTATGCAGAAGTGACACAGCCGTTCACCGCAGAAGATACGGTTGCCGGCGAAAAGCGCGACACACAGATCTGGAACTATGCAAACTATAATATCGTTGGCCTGACCACAGAGTCCTGGAAAACGATTACCTATACCAATCAAAATCACACAGGCACACCTCATACTGACCCGGCAACCGATACCGGTTACAGCCGCCAGCCCACCCACAACTATGTACAGGGCATGCAGGGCGAAGATGTGACCTATGAACTCCACATCAAGAACAACTCTCCGGTAGATCTGGAAAACATGACCATTATCGACCGTCTGCCCTATGTGGGAGACTTGGGTCTGGTTTCCGGATATGCCAGAAATTCCGCCTTTGGCGTGAACTTCAAGAGCATTGATTCTGTTATGGTAGGCGGCAGAGAGGTTTATAATCCGCAAAACTGTAGCTATTCCACGGATAAAACCTCCACTCTGGATGAATATTCCAAGGACTGGCTGGGACAGAACGATGTCATGAACTGGACAGGTATTTCCTCTGCGGATACCGTAAACTTCCGTATCCAGCTGCAAGATACGACCGTCAAGGTTGGCGAGGAAGTTGTTGTCAAAGTTACCGCAACCGTTCCCAGCTATGTGGCAAAGACCGGCGAGGAAAACATCGCATGGAACAGCTTCGCGTACTCCTATCAGAATCCTGACATTCTGGGCGATACTGTCATGGTAGCAGAGCCGGCAAAGGTCGGCGTCTGGGTACAGACACCGGACACCACCGTTGATGTGACGGTCAACAAGACCTTGACAACAGCAGAAACCAAGGACGCAACGTTCTATTTTGCACTGTTTACCGATGAAAATTACACCACACGGTTGAGCGATGTGATTTCCGTCACCATTCTGGCAGGACAGACCGCGGCTTCCGTCACCATGAAGGACGTAGACCTGTCCTCGATCAAGCAGCAGACCAACAACGCCAACAACGTTTACCTGCTGGAAACAGATGCCAAGGGCAATCAGATTCGCAACTACACACCGACATATACCGGCAATGCGATCTCCACTGATGTCACAACGGATCAGACTGTCGGCGTAACCAACACCAAAAATACAGGTGAGATCACACTGACCAAAACTCTGGCAGGCGAAAACGTCACCGGCGACACCTTCTATTTTGCCCTGTTCACCAAGAATGCGGCAGGCGAGTATGTTCGCTATGAGGAAGCACCGGTGCAGTCCTGGACCTTTACCGAGGCAGGCTCGCACGACGTGATATTTGAAGGTGTGCCCAAGGGCGTGGATTTCTACGTGCTGGAAACCAATGCCAACGGCGTTCTGGCAGATACAGACTTCACAAAGTATACTTCGGACAGCGGTATCCGCTACACCTCCGCTCCGGCAGCACCGGCGGCAGTACAGGCAGGCGGCACTGCTGCGATCACCAACACTGAGGAGATCGACTACAGCATCACCGTCAGCAAAGTGCTGAACGCAGATGATGTCAAGAGCACACCCGTATTCTCTGTGGGACTGTTCACCAAGAGCGGTGACACCTATACTCAGGTAGGTGATACTCAGGAAGTTATTGCAGGTTCTGAGGTGAAATTCAGTACTGAACTGAATGAACAGAACAAACGGTACGATTTGAAAGCAGATACCCCGTACTACATTTTTGAAATGGACGGTGACAAGCGTGTCGAAAACGGTGCTTCTTTCCAGATGCCTGTTGTTCTCGACCCCAAGAATTCCACTACAAAAACAAATACGACATTCTACGTTTCTTATGACTGCTGTGATAAGGACAGTAAGGTTGCGGCACTTACCCTGACCAAGGATGCCCCCAACGCAAGCACCATTATCACAAACTCCACCGACAATCCGACCAAGATCACAGTAACGAAGATCGCTACTGAGGACGGCAATCCGGCAGTTGACCATGCAATTAAGGTAGGACTGTTTACGCTGAACGCAGACGGCAGTTATGAGCCGGTAAAGGATGCTACAGGTACGGCAAAGGTAGAGCCAATTACCATTGCTGCCGGCGACAACGGCAAAAAGTCCGTTACCTTTGACGGACTGGACAGCAGCAAGACTTACTACGTCTTTGAACTGGACGCAGAAGGCAACCGCGTGGAAAATGGCGGCACAACTGAGGTCAGCAAAAAGACCTTTGTCGCAAGCTATTCCGGCGGCAACATGGTTGCCATGGATGTTGGTATTCCGGGCGCGAAGACCATCACAGATACACATGATGGAAAGATTTACATTAAGAAATTTGATGTAAATAACAATGTAATGGAAAAATGCGAATTCACATTGACTGGGCCGAATAATTATAAAAAGAACTGGAGTTCTTCGAAAGATGCGGAAGAGTTTTCAAATCTGAAAGCAGGTACGTATACTTTGACAGAAACTGAGATGAACAATTTTGTACAGCTTAGTATGTCTTTCACTATAGACGAAACTGGCTGTATTGTGACTCAAAATCCAGATGGCAGTAAAATTGAAAGCACAAGCTACGCTCTTTCAGCAAATACTGTTACTCTCATCAACCGTGCACAAGTCAGCGTTGACAAGCAGGATATTGCAAATTCTAAGGAACTGGCAGGTGCAACCATCAAGATCACCCGGACAAACGGTGGTCTGAATGAAAGCGTTCTGGAAGTAAAGCGTGGGGAAACTTTGCTGACAAAGGCAGACTCTCTGGATGAATCCGATTACAGCAAGTACACTGTATCCAAGAACGAACTTACCTTTATTTCAGACGGCAATGCAAAGACCGATATCATCGGCCTGCCGGACGGCGACTATACCATGACGGAGGTAGTTGCACCGGACGGCTACAACAAGGTAAAGACTACATTCACCTTTACCATTGAGAATGGCCAGGTAACACAGACTTCCGCCGTTTCTGAGGAATATGGCGTTTCCGGCAATGACATCGTCATGAAGGACAGCGCAAAGAAGACGATTTCCATTAGCAAGCAAGCTGTAGGCGGCGGAGAAGAACTCACCGGAGCCGTACTGAAACTGACTGCACCGGCAGGAACAGACCTGAGCAAGGTCAAGGGCTCCTACAGTGACGGCAGCACTGCTGGAATCGAAACCCGCGGCAACACCATTACATGGACTTCGGACAAAGCCAAGGGCGGTGTGACACTGGCAAATCTGCCGGCAGGCGTGTACACGCTGGAAGAAACCACCGCACCGGACGGCTTCACCAAAAAGACCGAGGAGATGAACTTCGAGGTCGGAGCTGACGGCAAGGTCGGAACAGTCAACGGACTGACCAAGGACGACAATAAGGTTGTCATGGAAGATGCTGCCTCCAAGCTCACCATTGGCAAGAAGGACATCACCGGAAAGCAGGAAGTCACCGGAGCAAAGCTGACCCTGACACTGACAAAGCCGGACGAAAGTGGAGCAACGCTGGACGGTGTGACAGTAGAAAATATCAAAAATAACACCGTGGACAGCAGAACCGCAGATTCCATTACATGGACTTCCGGCAAGACAGATGCTATTTTGAGCAAGCTGCCGGACGGCAAATACACACTGAAAGAAACCGGCGGTGCCTTTACAGACACAGAAACCGGAAAGACCTACACGGTAATCGAATCAACGATGACCTTTACTGTGGAAAACGGCGTAGTCACAAAAACTACCGGCACTGCCGACAGTCTGAATGACAAGGCAGCTGACGGCTATTATTACTACGACAAGACCGCAGGACAGATTCTGGTCTGCGATGCGGAAGCTGTCAACGTTGTACCGATCAGCAAGCAGGACGCAGGAAGCGGTGCGGAGGTAGCCGGTGCAACACTGGAGATCACCGCAGAAAACGTGCTGGATACCACGAAACTGGAACTGTCCAGAACCGATAAGAACGGGAACAAGACAGTACTGGTCAAGGATCGGGATTACAGCATCAGTACAGACGGCAAAACCATTCAGTTTGTTTCCGGAGAAGATGTAACGATCATCACCGGACTGCCGGCAGGCAGCTATCAGCTGAAGGAAACCAATGCACCGGACGGCTACCAGCTGTACACCGCAGAAGAAACCTTCACCATTGGAACAGACGGCAAGGTGACCGGAACCACAACCATTCAGGATAAGGTTTCCAAGCTCACCATTGGCAAGAAGGACATCACCGGAAAGCAGGAAGTCACCGGAGCAAAGCTGACCCTGACACTGACAAAGCCGGACGAAAGTGGAGCAACGCTGGACGGTGTGACAGTAGAAAATATCAAAAATAACACCGTGGACAGCAGAACCGCAGATTCCATTACATGGACTTCCGGCAAGACAGATGCTATTTTGAGCAAGCTGCCGGACGGCAAATACACACTGAAAGAAACCGGCGGTGCCTTTACAGACACAGAAACCGGAAAGACCTACACGGTAATCGAATCGACAATGACCTTTACTGTGGAAAACGGTGTGATCACGAAATCCAATGCCGCAGACAACCTGAATGACAAGGCGACCGAGGGCTATTATTACTACGATAAGACCAAGGAAGAAATTCTGGTCTGCGATGCGGAACAGCCTGCGATTACTACAACATCGACTTCGGAAACAACGACTACCTCGACGACTACCACACCTACCAGAACTTCTGCCACCACAGGAAGCAGCACCGAAACCACGGTATCCACGACTTCCGCAATACCCACTGACACAACTACATCCACTACGGCAAGCACGGCAGGGCCGACACAGCCGACCACCACTTCCACAACAGGAAGCAGCACAGTGACTACCGTATCCACTATGGCAAGCACGGCAGGGCCGACGCAGCCGACCACCACTTTCACAACAGGAAGCAGCACAGTGACCACGGTATCGACTACTGAAAGTACTGCAACTTCCACAGACACAACTGTTATAACCACAGGAAGCGGAACAGTGACTACCGTATCCACTACGGCAAGCACGGCAGGGCCGACGCAGCCGACCACCACTTCCACCACAGGAAGCGGCACAGTGACCACGGTATCGACTACTGAAAGCACTGCAACTTCCACAGACACAACTGTTATAACCACAGGAAGCGGCACAGTGACAACCGTATCCACTACAGCAAGCACCGCAGGGCCGACGCAGCCGACCACCACTTCCACAACAGGAAGCGGCACAGTGACTACGGTATCGACTACAGCAAGTACAGCAGGCCCGACACAGCCCACGACCACTTCTGCTACCGCAACCAATACCACTACAACCACCAGCAGCACTGGAACGGGAAGTGACACAGGAACTACCACAACAACACAGTCGGCAACGACAGTTACGGCAACGAACACAGGTTCTGTTACCGAGACCACACCGATTGTTACGGTTACGGAGACTGCACCGGTAACAACAACCACATGCAGCACAATCCAGACAACGGAAACTACACCGACTACGGTTACAACCGTTACCACACCGGTAACTACAGTGACAACAACCGAGCTGGAACGGGGTGTTCTCATCCGGAAGTGCGATATGGGCGGCAACGAAATCGCCGGCGCATCTCTCCAGGTGGCAGATCTGGACGGCAATGTCATTGACGCATGGATCTCCGAGGCTGGCATCTCTCATGCCATCGAAACTGTTGAAGTCGGCGTACCGTACTGCCTGACTGAACTCCAGGCGCCGGTGGACTATGCATTGGCAGAATCCATCTACTTCCGCCTGGAAGAGGACGGCACAGTGACCATCCTCACCTTTGCGGTGAATGAAGACGGCACAATTGCAACTGACGAAAACGGCCCGATCATTCTCACAGAAATCCCCAGCGCAGACGCGGTAGTTACAATGTTCGATGAATTCATCGGCATTGTGACAACAACGGATATCACAACAGAAACTACCACAACAACCGAAACAGAAACCACAACTACAACACCGCACAATACCACCAATGACAACGGCAATCACACCCCCAGCGCATCAGAAACCACTTCTTCTGGTGAGACAACAACAGAAACCACAAACGGCTCTGGTACAACCACCACCGACGGTTCCGGAACAACGACAACAACACGCTACCGCTCTTCTTCCGGCAGCAGTTCCAGCTCCAGTTCCGGAAGAGGCAGCAGCTCCGTTCGGGTATCGTCTACACCAAAGACAGATGACCGGATCTGGATGCTCCTGTTCCCCACAGGCCTGGCACTGACCGGCGCAATTCTCACCGGCCGGAAACGGAAAAAGAAGCATCAGAAATAAACCGCAGCAGAGACACAGCAAGATAAGCTGAACCGCAAAAAAGCTTTCGCACACCGGGAAACCGGCAGCGAAAGCTTTTTTTGTTTTGTTTCAAAAAATGGCACGTATAATCCGCCTGCCCTGCGGCCATACTGTAACTGTACCTTTTTTCTGCAAAATACATTTGCCCGGTCAGGACAATCGTTTCAACAGAAGCGGCAGCATGCAGGCGGCAGAGATTTTGCAGAAAACAGGGCAAATCGGCACAGATAAAATCAGAAGTGCCATGAAAACGGAGGAGACATCCATGGAAATCAAAAAGAAAAACACCAATATCCGCTGTTCCGTCACACAGTGCAAGCACAATATGCTGTCTGAAAATTACTGCGGCCTGGACTGCATCTGTGTGGGAACTCACGAACAGAACCCCACCGTACCGGAATGCACCAACTGCGATTCCTTTGTAAAGCGCAGCAGCACACAGGGCTAATGCGATTCGGAAAAGGGGCAAAGAGTGCTCCTTTTCCGTACATATTAGAAATAACTGGAAATTATATGGGCATATTGCACAAAAACAAATGCTGGTTCAGATGCAAAACGGCAAAAAACAAGCGATTCTCTTGTACTGCGGCGGAATTTCGGGTATAATAGAAACATAGCAAAATACGGTCTGTGGTTTTGCAGCGGAATGCACCGTCTGTCTGCACCCGGCGGCCGGATTTTGAAAACAATCCAGAGGAGGTAAAATTATCATGTATGATAAGACGATGACGTTTTCCGTCAGCGATGAGAAAGAAATTGAGATGAAGAAGACGCTGATGCTTGTATATGATGCACTTACGAAAAAAGGATATAATCCGGTGAATCAGATTGTAGGCTATATCCTCTCCGAGGATCCCACCTACATAACCACCTATAACAATGCCCGGAGCATGATCCGTCACATTGACCGGGATGAGCTGCTCCAGGCACTGGTGAAATCTTATTTGGGCAATTAAGCGCTTGTTTTGCATGCGGCGCATGTATGGAAGAGAAGTGCCGCAGCAATCGAAAACAGACTTTTCAAAAACAAAAAAATCCCCGGTCTTTGCAGGGCGCAAAACCGGGGATTTTCTGTTCGGTTGTTTTTCGGAAACCCCTTTCCGAAAAAATGGTGTGCTCCGGGAAGCGCGGCTCCCCGAATCCTTTCTGTACATTCTCTTCTTGTGTTCCTGAGACAGTCTCAGGAAATTTCGCCGGACAAAGCCTACAGCCAGAATGAGGGAATCCTGCTGCAAACGTATTCGCCGACAGGAAAATCCAGAGGATTTTCGCTCTTTTGTGTCCGATGACACTGTCTATTCTCCCATATCACAACAAAAAACGCCGCACCCAAATGCCGGGTAGGGACATAAATTGTGGAAGTGGCCTGCGAAAACAAGCGCAGTTCCGGAAATGTACCTGTCATATTCTGCATTTTATGTAGAATATAGTATGTATCCGACAAATGCTGCTTTTTGGAATTTCCACTTCCTTTGCAGGATAAAAACAAGTCCGCAATGTGTTGTCAATGAACTGGAAATACCATGTGTTTAGTATAAGGCGGATTTCGACAAAATTCAATGGTTTCCGAAAATGTTTCCAATGATGTGAAGAAAATTCGGCTTTATTTACAAGTATCTCCTAGTGTGCATAGAACATCAAAAAATGTGCATACTTGCTTTGGCTGTGTTACAGCAGCCGGAGGAGGGAGAAATCAGATGAAATCATGGATAACCGGATTGACGGCAGCGGCGCTGAGTGCCACTTGTCTGGCGGCTGCAATGCCGGCAGAGGCCATTAGCGGCGAGGTGATCGGCTATGGGCAGGGAACTGCCACAGACAGCGAAAACCGGCCGGTGGATGCGCTCTCTTTTGACGCACAGTATGGGCAGTACGGTGCCTATGCCACCACACCGGATCGAAGCCGGGTGATTCTGACATTTGACCAGGGCTATGAAAACGGCTATACTGCGCAGATTCTGGACACGCTCCGGGAAAAGCAGGTTTCGGCCATCTTCTTTCTGACCGGAGACTATGCCAAAAAGGAAACCGCACTGGTAGAGCGTATGATTGCGGAAGGCCACGTGCTGGGCAATCATGGCATGACACATGCCAGCCTGCCGATGCTGACTGAGGCGGAGGCGAAGGAAGAGATTATGTCCCTGCACCAGTATGTGCTGGAGCACTACGGTTATGAGATGCAGTATTTCCGCTGCCCCTGCGGCGAATATTCCGAGGCGGCGCTGGAAACCGTGCAGTCCTGCGGCTACCGCACCTTGTTCTGGAGTGATGCGTATGTGGACTGGAAAACAGATGCACAGCCGGAACCGGCGGCATCTCTGGAACGGCTCCGGACGCATGCTCACGGCGGCGAAATTCTGCTGCTGCACTCCGTCTCCGCAACCAATGCGGAGATTCTGGGGGATCTCATTGACGCACTGCGCGCAGAGGGTCTGACCCTGTAGCGGCGCGGCCCATGCAATTGGTTTGAAAACCCGGACTGCGGTTTCTGACAGCAGTCCGGGTTTTCGGAGTGCACACGAGAACTGCCTGCATACGGGAGAAAAAAGGAATTTGCAAAAAAATTCTACAAAACCTATTGACAGGCTAGGAATTATGTGCTATAATGGGAGCATGAAAGGGGAATTTCCCCGAAATCAGAACACGATTGAGGGCTGTTTCTGCCGGATTTCCGGAGAGATACAGCCGGGAAAGGAAGTTGTATTATGGCAAATCAGGAATATCGTTTTGAGACAAAGCAGGTACATGTAGGACAGGAACAGCCGGATCCGGCAACTGATGCAAGAGCTGTACCGATCTATGCAACGACTTCTTATGTTTTTAAGGATTCTGCACAGGCAGCAGGCCGGTTTGGCCTGACCGAGCCGGGCAATATTTATACACGTCTGATGAACCCGACCAATGATGTCTTTGAAAAGCGCATTGCCGCACTGGAAAACGGCGCAGCCGCACTGGCAACAGCAACTGGTTCTGCTGCCATTGATTACTCCATCCGGAACATTGCCGGCAGCGGAGACCACATCGTTTCTTCTCAGACTGTATACGGCGGCACCTACAACCTGTTCGCCAACACCTATGCAGAAATCGGCATCGAAACCACTTTTGTAGATGCACACGATCCGGCCAATATTGAAGCTGCCATCCGTCCGAACACCAAGGCAGTTTATGTAGAGTCTCTGGGCAACCCGAACTCAGACGTTGTGGACATGGAAGCCATTGCAGAAATTGCACACAAGCACGGCCTGCCGCTGATTGTGGACAACACCTTTGCAACACCGTTCCTGTTCCGTCCGCTGGAACATGGTGCAGATATCGTAGTACACTCTGCCACCAAGTTTATCGGCGGCCACGGCTCTGTTATGGGCGGCGTAGTCATTGACGGCGGCAAGTTCGACTGGGCAGCCAGCGACAAGTATCCGGGACTGTCGAAGCCGAATCCGTCCTACCACGGCGTTGTCTTTACAGAAGCATGCGGCAACATTGCCTATATTATGAAGCTGCGCACTACCCTGATGCGGGATACCGGCGCAACCCTGTCTCCGTTCCACTCCTTCCTGCTGCTGCAGGGTCTGGAAACCCTGTCTCTCCGGGTAGAGCGTCACGTAGAAAATGCCCTGAAGGTAGTCGATTACCTGAAGAATCACCCCATGGTAAAGAAGGTGAATCACCCGTCTCTGGCAACCGGCAGAGAACTGGAACTGTACAAGCAGTACTATCCCAACGGCGGTGCTTCAATCTTTACCTTTGAGCTGAACGGCACCAAGGAACAGGCACAGAAGTTTACAGAATCTCTGAAAATCTTCTCTCTGCTGGCAAATGTAGCCGATGTAAAGTCTCTGGTAATTCATCCGGCTTCTACCACACACTCTCAGATGACAGAGGAAGAGCTGCTGGCTGCCGGCATTACACCGACAACCGTTCGTCTGTCCATCGGTATTGAGCATATTGATGATATTCTGGCAGATCTGGAACAGGGCTTTCAGGCAGTAAAATAAGACGATTTTGCGTAAAATGCTGTCTTTTCGCTTGAAGCGGTACACGCAATTGTTCTGAAAAAGCATAAGGTGGGGAAATGCCGGAAGCATGCGGCCTTCCCCACTTTTTTTGCCCGGCGCGAACAACTGCCGGGCAGCTTATCGCCGGTTTCGGCTCTGGAAACGAATTACTTTTTGATTGTTGGGAGGAAAATGCATTGCAGATTTATGCAGATCATGCGGCAACAACAAAGCCGGGAAAAACCGCTGTCCGGGCGATGCTCTCCTGCATGGAGCAGAATTACGGAAACCCGTCCAGCCTGCATCAGGTGGGACAGAGGGCAGCCGAAGCCCTGGTAAAGGCGCGGCAGGAGATGGCGGACTGCCTGGGCTGTACCGCACGGGAAATCTATTTTACATCCGGCGGCAGCGAGGCGGACAACCAGGCGCTTCGCTCGGCGGCATGGTACGGGGCGCAAAACGGGAAAAAGCACATCATTTCCACTGCGATTGAGCACCACGCGATTTTGCACACCCTAAAGCAGCTGGAAGAAGAGGGCTTTTCCGTTACTCTGCTGGAAGTCGATGAAAACGGACGCGTCACCCCGGAACAGGTGGCGGCTGCAATTCGGCCGGATACGTGCCTGGTGAGCGTGATGTTTGCCAATAACGAAATCGGAACCATTGAGCCGATTGCGGGAATCGGCGCTGTGTGCCGGGAAAAAGGTGTGCTGTTTCACACAGATGCCGTCCAGGCGGCCGGTCATCTGGCCATTCATGTACAGGGAATGCACATTGACATGCTGTCTCTTTCCGCCCACAAATTTTGCGGGCCAAAGGGTGTGGGGGCGCTGTATGTGAGACGGGATGTGCCCCTGCGCAGTCTGATCTGCGGCGGCGGCCAGGAACGGGGCAAGCGCGCCGGCACGGAAAATCTGCCTGCAATCGTGGGAATGGCGGCAGCCTTCCGGGAAGCCTGCGCTGCAATTCCGGCACATGCGGCCTATGTTTCCGCCCTCCGGGATCGGCTGATTGCTGGACTGTCCCGGATTCCCCACAGTACGCTGAACGGTGATCCGCAGCAGCGTCTGCCGGGAAATGTACACTTTTGCTTTGAGGGCGTAGAGGGAGAATCTCTCCTCTTGCTGCTGGATGCCAAGGGGATCTGTGCGTCTTCCGGTTCTGCATGCAGTTCCGGCTCGCTGGATCCCAGCCATGTGCTGCTTGCCATTGGCAGGCCCCGTGAGGCGGCTCACGGTTCGCTACGGCTGACACTGTCAGAGGAAAACACGTCAGAAGAAGTAGACTATATGCTGCAAGTGATTCCGGAGGTGGTTTCCTATCTGCGGAAGCTGTCACCGGTGTGGCGCGATATGGAAGAAGGGAGAATCCCCCATGTTATATAGTGCAAAGGTAATGGATCACTTTATGAATCCGCGGAATGCCGGCGCTATGGAAGACGCAGACGGCATCGGAGAAGTGGGAAGTGCCAAGTGCGGCGATATCATGAAAATCTATCTGAAAATTGACGGCGATATCATTTCAGATGTCTCCTTTGAGACCTTTGGCTGCGGTTCTGCCATTGCGTCCAGTTCCATGGCCACAGAAATGATTAAGGGACAGCCGTTGTCCAGGGCAATGGCGCTGACCAATCAGGCGGTGGCCGAGGCGCTGGACGGACTCCCGGCCAATAAGCTGCACTGTTCCGTACTGGCCGAACAGGCGGTGAAGGCGGCCATTCAGGATTATTATGACAAAAACCAGATTCCCTATGATCCGGCAGATTTCGCAAAGCCGGAGGAAATACAGGACGGGGAATAAAAGGACGCTTTTGCGCGGGATAACCGCTGGAAAGAGCAGGGCAGAGTACACGGGGAATGGCGTGGCTGCTCTGCTTTTTTGCATTACAGCATAAAAAAACCGGACAACCCTCCCCATCTGCAAGGGGAAGCCGTCCGGTTTTTTTATATTTCAGAAAACGATCAGTGTTCTTTTACCGCCTGGATGATGCGCTGTGCCATCTGTTCCGGGGAGACACCGCCGGGAACAGCACAGGTGGCATGTGCCCGATAGATGGAGGCCCGTTGGTCGAACAGCGCGTGCAGTTCTTCTTTGGTGCTGCGCTGTACAATGGGACGGTTGGTGTCACCCTTGATGCGCTGATAACAGGTGTCAAAGGATTCGTCCAGCAGAACAACAATGCCGTGTTCTCTGGCATATGCAGCATTTTCCGGCTTGATCATTGCGCCGCCGCCGCAGGAAATCACAGCCTTTTTCTGACACAGTGCCTGAATTGCCGCGGTTTCCTTTTCCCGGAAATACGGCTCTCCGTCCTGAGCAAAGATGTCCGGGATGGATTTGCCTTCCTGCTGAACAATGTATGCATCCGTGTCAATCAGCGGCAGCCCCAGCTTTTTCGCCAGAATCTGCCCTACGGTTGTCTTGCCGCAGCCCATAAAGCCGCAGAGAAAAATTGTCATAGCCCCAAACGCTCCTTATGCTTGATTCTGTGCATCAATGGTCTGTTCCATCTCTGCAATAATGGAGTCAATTTGCTCCTGGGTATAGGTATCGCCGTCCCAGATTTCATGAGCGCGGACTGCCTGAAGCACCAGCATAGCTGCGCCGCCCCGTGCAGTTTTGCCCTGTGCCAGTGCCTTCCGCAGAAACAGGGTCTTGGTGGGGTTGTAGATGACATCGAAGAAATAGTCTGCCTGATCAATCAGCTCGTCCGGCACCGGGCAGGCATCTGTTTTCGGATACATGCCCACCGGAGAAGCGTTGATGATCACATCAAATTTCTCGTGGATTTCTGCTGTGATGGCATAGCGGACCACAGCATCCGGCATAGCGGCCTTTGCCTCCTGGATGAAGGCCTCTACCAGCTTCTGATCCTGGGGAATGATGCCGATGGTGAGATCTGCCCCGTGGCGCAGCGCTTCAGTGGCAATCATTCTGCCTACGCCGCCGCAGCCGATGAGCAGCACCTTTCCGTCCATGGGATAGTCCCGGACAGACATGGTAAAGCCGTCACAGTCGGTGTTGTAGCCGATAAGTTTTCCGTCTTTGTTGGCTACGCAGTTGACGGATTCATAGCGCTTTGCACTTTCGTCCAGCTCATCCACCATGGGAATGACCGCCATTTTATGGGGAATGGTGATATTGAATCCCCGGAGGCTCCGCAGAAACGGTTCTTTTCCTTCCAGGTGCTCCGGCGCAATGTCCGTCAGGGTGTAGCTTGCCTCTTTTCCAGCCATGGCAAAGAGACGCTCATGAATAAACGGGGACATAGAGTGTCCCAGGGGATGACCAATCAGCGTATACTGTTCCATTATGCCAGTGCTCCTTCCAGCGTTGCGCAGTTTTCCACATTTTTTGCAGTAACGCCCTTGAGTGTCTTTTTCACCAGTCCGGTGAGCACGTTTTTCGGGCCGAATTCCACAAAGGTATCGATTCCGGCAGCCTGCATTGCCGCCAGCTCATCTGTGAAGCGAACCGGGGACACAATATGCTCTGCCAGAGCCTTTGGCATATCGGAAAAGTCAGTGCGTACAGCGCCCAGTACATTGGAATAGAACGGTACCTTCGGCGCAGCAAAGGTGACATTCCGGATGGCAGCATAGAACGCGTCTGCGGCCGGCTGCATCAGCTTGGTGTGGAATGCACTTGCAACAGCCAGCGGAACAGCTCTTGCCTTCTTTGCAGCGCAGGCAGCCGCAGCCTTTTCTACTGCATCCCGGTCTCCGGCGATTACAGTCTGGACACTGGAATTGTAGTTTGCCGGTACGACATAGCCCTCTGTTTCAGCGCAGATCTGTTCTACCTCTGCCGGAGCCAGCTTTAAGATGGCGCACATTGCACCGTCAGCAGCCTTTGCCGCAGCGTCCATGGCCTCGGCACGTGCCTTGATTACCCGGAAGCCATCTTCCAGGGAGAGCATGCCGGCAGCTACCATAGCGGCATATTCACCCAGAGAATGGCCGGCTACTGCGTCATAGGTGAAGCCGCGCTTTTTTGCTGCCTCCAGGCAGACCAGCGAGGTTGCCATAATGGCCGGCTGTGCATAGATGGTCTGTGCCAGCGTCTGGGCATTACTGTCGGCGATGACAGCGTAGAGGTCAAAGCCCAGTACCTCGGATGCGGTTTCAAAAATTGCTTCCAGTGCTGCATCCTGCTGTACCAGATCCAGCCCCATCTTTTCATATTGGGATCCCTGTCCGGAAAAGAGCGCGATTGTTCCCATAAATACCATTCCTTTCTCTTGGTTCTGTACAAAAATGTACAAAATTAATCCTTGATTTTTGTGCAAAAAATAGTATTTCTTCCTTCTGCGATTGAAAAACCACCGGGAAACGTTGCAAAAGCTGCAAAAATATTCTATAATAGAAAGTGTATCCTGTGGTTGCAGGAGAACTATTTTTATACGGAGCGCACCGAAACCGCAGTCACTGGTACGTTCCTTCATTATCATACCACAAAATTCGGAAAGAGACAAGAGGAACGGAGGAATTTTTTGCATGGGTATTCATGTTTTGGGGACAGGCAGCTATACGCCGCAGTTTCAGGTGACCAATGAGGATATGGCAAGAATCGTAGAAACCAATGATGAGTGGATCCGGACACGTACCGGAATCGGAACGCGGCATATTTCTGACGGCGAACCCACCTGGTATATGGGGGCAGAAGCAGCAAAGCGCGCAGTAGAAGCTGCCGGCATTGATCCGGCGGAAATCGGTCTGCTGATTGATACCACCATCACACCGGAGTACTGTACCCCGTCTATGTCCTGTATCATTCAGGGAAAAATCGGTGCAGTGAATGCAGCCTGCTTTGATCTGAATGCGGCATGCTCCGGCTTTGTCTATGCCATGGATACGGCACACCGCTTTTTAAAGACGGATCCGTCCATGCGCTATGCATTGGTGATCGCCAACGAGAGTCTTTCCAAAATCACCAATTACAGTGACCGTTCTTCCTGCATCCTCTTTGGAGACGGTGCAGCAGCTGCTGTTATTGAATATAAGGAAGATGCACTATATACCAGCCACCTGGGCGCAGACGGCACAGGGGCAAAATATCTCTACGCCCACAGTGCCCTGCCCCAGTCGCCCTTTGTAAAGCCGGAGCGTCAGGCAGAATATGATGACGGCATCGGCGCCGGCCCGGAGGGCTGGGAGCACACCATGCTCCAGGACGGCAGAGAGGTCTATAAGTTTGCCACACATGCCCTGGCAAAGGCCGCTACCATGGCAGCGGAAAAGATCGGCTTTGATCTGAATGATCTGGACAAGATTGTGCCCCACCAGGCCAATATCCGGATTATTGAAACAGCCATGAAGTTCTTAAAGCAGCCCATGGAAAAGGTGATTACCAATATCGAATATCACGGCAATACCTCCAGCGCATCCATCCCGATTGCTTTTGATGAGGCAATTCGTGCCGGAAAGATTCGGCGCGGCGAAAAGGTCTGCCTGGTGGGCTTCGGCGCAGGTCTTACTTATGCGGCGCTGATTATGGAATATTAAAAAAATGCGGCCGCCGTGCGCGGCGCTGTCTGAAACGAGAAAATACATTCTGAAATAGAAAGGAAAACATCTATGGAAACCAGAATTACAAAGCTGCTGGGGAGCAAATACCCCATGATTCAGGGCGGTATGGCGTGGATTGCAGAGAGCACACTGGCCTCTGCGGTATCCAATGCCGGTGCTGTCGGCCTGATTGCCGGCGGAAGCGCACCTATTGATTATCTGCGGGAGCAGATCCGCACCTGCAAGGAAAAGACACAGAACCCGTTTGGTGTCAATATCATGCTCATGAGTCCCAACGCTGATGATCTGGCACAGCTGGTGATTGATGAAAAGGTGCCCATTGTAACGACCGGTGCCGGGAACCCCGGCAAGTATATGGAAGCCTGGAAAAATGCCGGCATTAAGGTGATCCCGGTTGTACCGTCTGTTGCATTGGCAAAGCGGATGGAACGCGCCGGCGCGGACGCGCTGGTGGCAGAGGGCACAGAGTCCGGCGGCCACATTGGTATGAATACTACCATGTGTCTGGTTCCCCAGGTGGTGGATGCCGTTGATATCCCGGTAATCGCAGCCGGCGGTATTGCAGATGGCAGAGGCATTGCCGCTGCATTCATGCTGGGCGCAGAGGGCGTACAGCTGGGCACACGGTTCCTGGCAACAGAAGAGTGCCAGATCTCCCCGAAATACAAGGAACTGGTGGTAAAGGCAAAGGATACCGATAACCAGATCACCGGCTTCTATTCCGGAAGCCCCTGCCGCGGCATCAAGACCAAGTATACCAAGAAGCTCCAGGCAATGGAAAAGGCCGCTTGTCCGCCGGAGGATTTCGAAGCAATGACGGTCGGCTCTCTCCGCAAGGCTGTGGTAGACGGCAATGTGGACGAAGGCTCCTTTCTGTGCGGCCTGATCGCCGGCATGGTGCATGATGTCAAGCCCTGCAAGGAAGTCATTGATGAAATGTGGGCGCAGGCATATCAATTATTAGGAAAAGACTGATTTTTTAGATAAAGGAGAATTCATTATGGCAACAGCATTGATTACAGGTGCATCCCAGGGCATTGGTGCCTGCATTGCAAAGCGTCTGGCAAAGGACGGCTACAATGTGGCAATCAACCATTTTCCTAGTGATTCTGATAAAGCAAACGCAGAAAAAGTCGCAGAAGAATGCCGCAGCTTTGGCGTAGAGGCAGAACTGTTTGCAGCAAATGTGGCAGACTATGCCCAGTGTGAGGCAATGACCAAGGCAGTCAAGGAACGGTTTGGTTCCATCGATGCACTGGTCAACAACGCCGGCATTACGAAGGACGGCCTGATGGTACGGATGTCTGAGGAACAGTATGACGCCGTAATCGCCGTCAACCAGAAGAGCGTGTTCAATATGATGAAGCTGGTGGGTGCTGTCATGATGCGGCAACGGCACGGCAGAATTGTCAGCCTGGCTTCCGTTGCCGGCCTGTACGGCAATCCGGGACAGATCAACTACTCTGCTTCCAAGGCTGCAATCATCGGCATGACCAAGACCGTGGCAAAGGAACTGGGTGCCAGAAATGTCACCGTCAACGCCGTTGCGCCGGGCTTTATCAAGACCCCGATGACAGATGCTCTCACGGAGGAACAGCGGAACAAGATGCTGGAACTGGTGTCCATGAAGCGGTATGGCAATCCGGAAGAAGTGGCAAGCGTGATCTCCTTCCTGTGCTCCGACAACGCAAGCTATGTCACCGGACAGACCATCGAGATCTCCGGCGGCCTGATGATGTAAGGCTTCCCATAAAAACCTCTCCACCAGCTTCACTGGTTCTCCTCCCCCTTTCAGGGAAGGCAATCTGAGAATGTTTTAAAAACTGAAAAACAAGCTTGCCGCAGCACGGCGGCAGAGAGCGAGGAAATATGAATAGAGTAGTAATCACCGGACTGGGTACGGTAAACCCGCTGGGCAGCACTGTGGAAAAGTTCTGGGAAAATGTAAAGAAGGGAACGCTGGGCGTTTCCAAGATCGACAGCTTTGACACCACAGAGCTGGGTGTCAGCGTTGCCGGCATTATCCGGGACTTTGACCCCACAGAATATTTTGAACGCAAGGACATCCGTCACATGGAACGCTTTACCCAGATTGCAGTAGCATCCGCAATCCAGGCACTCCAGGATGCTGGCACGGATTTCAAGGACATGGATCCGTACCGTGTGGGCACCATTATTGGCTGCGGCATCGGCGGCATCGGCAGAATCGAAGAAGAGCATGACAAATACCGTGCCAAGGGTCCGGGACGGATTTCGCCGTTCTTCGTACCCATGATGATCGGCAATATGGCAGCCGGCCAGGTGGCAATCCGTACCGGCTTCCGGGGGGATAACTTCTGCACCACTACGGCATGCGCTTCTGCAACTCATGCCATTGGCGAAGCATTCCGGAAGATCAAGGATGGCTATCTGGATGTCTGCCTCTGCGGCGGCAGCGAGTCCACCATCACAGAATTCACCCTGGGCGGTTTCCGCACCATGAAGGCACTGACCACCGAGACAGATCCGGCAAAGGCATCCACACCGTTTGACCTGAACCGGGGCGGCTTTGTGCTGGGTGAAGGCTCTGCGGTACTGGTGCTGGAGGAATATGAGCACGCCAAGGCACGCGGCGCAAAGATCTACTGCGAACTGGCAGGCTATGGCGCGACCTGTGACGCGTTCCATATGACTGCCCCGGCAGACGAGTGCGGCGCATCCTCCAAGGCAATGATCGAGGCATACACTGAAGCAGGCCTGAAGCCGGAGGACATCACCTATATCAATGCCCACGGCACCTCCACCCATCTGAACGATATGCTGGAAACCAAGGCGGTGAAAATTGCACTGGGCGAAGAACAGGCACGAAAGGTGAAGATCAACTCTACAAAGTCCATGACCGGCCACATGCTGGGCGGTACCGGCGCGGTAGAAGCAGCTGTCTGCGCTCTGTCTATCCGGGACAGCTTTATTCATCAGACCATTGGCTATACCACCCCGGATCCGGAGTGCGACCTGGACTACTGCGTAGACGGCCCGGTAGAAATGCCGGTCAATGCTGCGCTGTCCAATTCTCTGGGCTTCGGCGGACACAATGCCACACTGTGCTTTAAAAAGTGCATGGACTAAAGGAGAAATCGAGTATGAGCGAAAAAATATACAACATGGTGGATCTGGAAACCATTGAAAAGCTGGCCGATCTTGTGGCCGCAAAGGATCTGGGCGAAATCACCATTGCGGACGGGGAAAAGACGATCACCGTAAAGGGCAAAAAGTGTCTGCCGCCCATGCCGCTGCCGCCGGCAGGCGCACCGGTTGCCGCAGCTGCTGTAATGGCAGCTCCGGCAGAAGCTCCGGCTGAACCCCAGAAGCCGGCCGGAAAGGCCATTAAGGCACCGCTGGTGGGCACCTTTTACGCTGCACCGTCTCCGGATCAGAAGCCGTTTGTACAGGTGGGCGACACCGTCAAAAAGGGCGATGTGGTGCTGATCATTGAGTCCATGAAGCTGATGAACGAGGTCACCAGTGACATTGACGGCGTAGTACAGGAAATTCTCGTAAAAAACGGCGAAGCAGTAGAATATGACCAGCCGTTGATGATTCTTTCATAAAGGAGTGCAGATATGGCAGAAGTATTGCTCAATCAGGAACAGATCAAGGAAATCATTCCCCACCGCGACCCGTTTCTCCTCATCGATGAGGTGCTGGAAATGGAAGTGGGCAAGCGTGTTGTGGCACGGAAATATATCAAGGCAGACGACTTCTGGTTCAAGGGACACTTTCCGGAAAAGCCGGTGACACCGGGTGTACTGATGGTAGAGATGCTGGCGCAGGCCGGCGCAGTCTGCATTCTGTCCCAGCCGGAATTCAAGGGCAAAATCGCCCTCTTTGCCGGCATTGACAAGGCAAAGTTCCGCCGCCAGGTGGTACCGGGCGATGTCCTGGATCTGGAGGTAGAGATCATTGCACAGCGCGGCCCCATGGGTGTGGGAAAGGCTGTAGCAAGTGTGGACGGAAAGCGCGCCGTCACCTGTGAAATCAAATTCGCAGTGGAGCAGTAAGGCGGCGCAGAGATGTTTAAAAAGGTTTTAATTGCAAACCGCGGCGAGATTGCGGTACGGATTATCCGCGCCTGCCGGGAAGCCGGCTTGCAGTGCGTTACCGTGTATTCCACGGCAGACCGCACGGCGCTCCATGCGGAAATAGCAGATGAGTCTGTCTGCATCGGCCCGGCTTCTGTCCAGGACAGCTATCTGAACAAGAACGCGCTGATTGCTGCCTGCCAGAACACCGGGGCAACGGCGCTCCATCCCGGCTTTGGCTTTTTGTCCGAGAGTGCGGAATTTGCACAGCTGTGCATCGATAACGGCATCACCTTTATTGGCCCGTCTCCGGAATCCATTTCCATGCTGGGAGATAAGGCACGCGCCAAGGAAACCATGAAGGCTGCCGGCGTTCCGGTAGTGCCCGGCTCTGACGGCGCTGTAAAATCCGTGGAAGAGGCCAAGCGGATTGCCGCAGAAATCGGCTATCCGGTATTGGTAAAGGCCTCCGCCGGCGGCGGCGGACGCGGTATTCGCCGGATTGACCGGGAGGATCAGCTGGAAGAGCAGATGCTGGTGGCCAAGGAAGAGGCCAAGAAGTTCTTCGGCAATGATGAGGTCTATCTGGAAAAGCTCATCGTAGGGCCGCATCACGTGGAAATTCAGATCATTGCAGACCAGATGGGAAACACGGTGGCACTGGGCGAACGGGATTGCAGCATGCAGCGCCGGAATCAGAAGGTGCTGGAGGAAAGCCCCAGCCCACTGATGACACCGGGACTGCGCCAGGCCATGCAGGAAGCGGCTGTCCGCGCGGCAAAGGCCTGCGGCTATTACAATGCCGGTACTATTGAATTCCTGGTGGACGATGACCGGAACTTCTACTTCATGGAAATGAACACCCGGATTCAGGTAGAGCACCCGGTAACAGAATGGGTAACGGGAATCGACCTGGTACAGACACAGCTCCTGGTGGCACAGGGGAAGCCCCTGCCGTTTACTCAGGAGGATATCACCGTACGCGGCCATGCCATTGAGTGCCGGATCAATGCGGAAAACCCGGATCAGGACTTTCGGCCGTCTCCGGGAAAAATCCGTTCTCTGCACATTCCGGGCGGCCCCGGCGTGCGGGTGGACAGTGCGGTTTATCAGGGCTATACCATTCCGCCGTACTACGATTCCATGATCGCAAAGCTGATTGTACACGCGCCCACCCGTCATGAGGCAATTATGAAAATGCGCTGGGCACTGGCGGAATTCATTGTGGACGGCATCGATTCCAATATCGATTTCCAGCTGCGTCTGATCAAGAACAAGGATTTTGAAGCAGGTACATATGATAATACATTCCTGGAACATTATCTCCGGGACACCAAGAAAAACTGAGACAGAAGAAGGGTAGGTGAAAGAAGGAAACCGCGGATGCACCATCGCAGGATGTGTGCCTGTGTCCGGTGCATGCAGCGGTTTCTGAAATCATGGCATTAGAAGATCTCTTTAAAACCGTCACAAAGCGGTTCAACGATGATGCGCCGGAAGAACAGGAACCCATGTTCAAGTGCCCTCGCTGTCAGCAGTCTGTCCCGGAAAGCCAGTTCCAGGAGCTGAATAAAGTCTGCCCGAAGTGCAATTATCATGCACGGCTCACCGCGGCAGAACGGCTGCGGCTGACGGCAGATGCCGGCTCGTTTGTGGAATATGACACTGACCTGTGCAGCGCCGATCCGCTGCATTTTCCGGGCTATGCCCAGAAGGTGGAGTCGCTCCAGGCACTGACCGGCCTGCGGGATGCAGTCATTACCGGAGAATGCACCATCAAGGGCTCCCGTACCGTGCTGATTATCATGGATTCGCACTTTATGATGGCATCCATGGGCAGCGCAGTGGGAGAAAAAATTACCCGTGCCATTGAAACTGCCACGGAAAAGGGTCTGCCGGTAGTAGCATTTACCGCTTCCGGCGGTGCCCGGATGCAGGAGGGAATCCTCTCTCTGATGCAGATGGCAAAGACCTCCGGCGCGGTGGCACGCCACGGTGAGGCCGGTCTGCTGTATATGACCGTAATGACCGATCCTACCACCGGTGGCGTGACGGCTTCCTTTGCTTCGCTGGGGGACATTATCCTGGCGGAGCCTAAGGTGCTTATCGGCTTTGCCGGACGGCGTGTCATTGAAGGCACCATCCATCAGCGGCTTCCTGATAATTTCCAGCTGGCAGAGTTTTTACAGGAAAAGGGCTTCCTGGATATGATCGTAGAACGCCGGAGCATGCGCAGTGTGCTTTCACATTTGCTGAAGCTGCACGGCTATGAAAAAGAAACCAGCGCGGGAGGTGTGTGAACATGGAGCAGGAACAGGAACAGGTGCGCCGGACGGCGTGGGAGCGGCAGCTTCTCATCCGGGATAAGAACCGCCCTACGGTACGGGACTATATTCCGCGGATTTTCACCGATTTTTATGAACTGCACGGCGACCGGAACTATGGCGATGACGGCGCGATTATCGGTGGCATCGGCCGCCTGAACGGAACACCGGTCACCATTCTGGCACAGGTAAAGGGCCGGAATCTCCGGGAGAACAAGGCATCGAATTTTGCAATGCCCCACCCGGAGGGCTATCGGAAAGCGCTGCGGCTGGCACATCAGGCAGAAAAATTCCATCGGCCGGTAATTTGTCTCATTGACACCCCCGGCGCATTTTGCGGCGTAGAGGCCGAGGAACGGGGACAGGGCGAGGCTATTGCCCGGAATCTGGCAGAATTTATGCTGCTGAAAACCCCGGTGATTTCTGTGGTGCTGGGCGAAGCCGGAAGCGGCGGCGCGCTGGCGCTGGGTGTCTGCGATGATCTGGCAATGCTGGAAAATGCGCTGTATTCCGTGATTTCTCCCAGAGGTTGTGCGTCCATTCTGTGGAAGGATGCTTCCAGAGAACAGGATGCCTGTGAGGTGCTGCAAATTACCGCGGAGGATATGCTGCGGTTTGGTGTGGCAGAGGCCGTAATTCCGGAGCCGGAGGGCGGCGCGCAAAACGATTTGGACAAAATCTCCGAAAATATTAAGGAATATTTGGTGAAAACGATAGCAGAAAAATCACAAAAAGATATTGACGTTTTGCAAAAAGAACGGTATACTAAGTTTAGGAAAATC
>UQYK01000015.1 GCA_900545285.1 uncultured Ruminococcus sp. | reverse complement strand
CTGCAACAAAATTATGCTCGAAAATCCACATATATTTCTTATGAAGACAGGTTCTTAAACGCATGAGAAAAAGCACAGTTCCGAGGAGCTGTGCTTTTTCGTTTCTTTAAAGTAAGGTGTGCCGGCACGTGTCAGGCCTGGCGAATCTGGTCAATCCACCGGCGGAAAGCGGCCTGGCCATCTGGTGTGCGCTTAAATACGCCGGCATCCTCCAGCACCTGTGCAAAGACAGCGCCGACCTCCTGCCGCAGGATTTCACCGGCAGATTCCAGGGAGAATTCCGGATGACGGGAGCGTACTTCTGCCGCCCAGGCTGCATGGGGTGCCAGAACCGGATCTGTGGTGAGATCGTCTCCCCGGAGCATGGCCTGTTCCAGAAGCGTCAGTTCGTTGGCCAGCCGTGCCGGAAGCACAGCCAGTCCCATGACTTCAATCAGGCCGATATTTTCCTTTTTGATATGGTGGAGCGCCGGGCCGGGATGGAACAAGCCAAGCGGACGTTCCGGCGTGGTGCGGTTGTTCCGGAGCACCAGATCACATTCATAGTAGTCACCATTCATTCGGGCAATGGGGGTAATGGTGTTGTGCGGCGTGCCGTCTGTTTCCGCATAGATTGCGGCAGCCGGATCGCTGTAGCTGCGCCACTGTGTCAGAATATCGGCGCAGGCAGAGGACAGCGCAGTACGGTTCAGGCTTTTCAGCCGGATGACCGACATCGGCCAGCGCACGGTGCCGGCTTGTACATCTGGATAGCCCGGCAGAGTAAACCGGGTTTCCACAGGCGCTTTTGCCATGGCAAAGGTATAGTTTCCGCCCTGGAAATGCTCATGGCTGAGGATAGAACCGCCTACAATCGGCAGGTCAGCATTGGAACCGATAAAGTAATGTGGGAACAGATCCAGGAAGTCAAAGAGCTTTTCGAAAACGGCATGGTCAATCCGCATGGGCACATGCTGCGCATTGAAAACGATGCAGTGCTCGTTGTAGTAGCCGTAGGGGGAATACTGGAACTGCCAGGGGCTGCCGGCAATGGAAATGGGAATCGGCCGCAGATTTTGCCGGGCAGGATGGCTCCGGGTACCGGCAAATCCGGCATTCTCCGGGCAGAGCTGGCACTTGGGATAGGAGACGGCAGCCTGCTTTCCGGCGGCGGCAATGTCTCTGGGATCCTTTTCCGGCTTGGAACGGTTAATGGTGATATCCAGCGTACCGTAGGGGGAATCATACGTCCACTTGAGATCCCGTGCAATGCGTCCGGCGCGGACGTAGTTGAGCGCCTGGTTGTAGGCATAATACCACTGGGTAGCAGATTCCGGGCTTTCACTGTAGTGCTTCCGGAACACAGCGTTTACTTCGTGAGGGAGCGCCGTGAGAATGCCCATCAGCTTGGTGTCAAACAAATCCCGGCTGGCGTTTGTATCCGGAATAATGCCCGTCTCACAGGCATAGGCAACGAGCGGTGCCAGGATGTCATCAATGCTGTCAGCGTCTGAAATGTCCGGTGCAGTGCTGTCCTCCCAGCTGTTTCGGTGCAGCACATCAAGAAGCTGGTTTCGAATGACCAGTTCATCCTCCGGGGCAATCAGTTTCTTTTGGATGGCGTATTGAATCAAATTTTGAACCGCAGTATCAATCATCAGTAAAACTCCTCTCCTAAAAAGTGTTCGATTATTCGGTGACGGAAACGCCGCCCATGGGGCGAATCCGCAGAGTTTGACAGCTGCCGTTTCCGAACAGCCGGTTCATTTCCTGGATATACCGTTCTGTCAGCGCCAGGGGAACAAAGGCCTGAATGGTTCCGGCAAAACCGCCGCCGTGTACCCGGACGGCACCCTTTCCCTGAAGAAGCTGCTTGCTGCGCCAGATGCCCAGCCCCAGCGCCTGCTGCTCCGGCTTTCGGACGGAGTAGAGATTTTGCAGCAGACTGTCAGAAGAATCTCCGGATGCCTGTACCAGCCGGAGAAATTCCGGCATATCTCCCTGTGAGAGCGCCTGGGACTCAGCTATGGCACGTTTGTTCTCTGCGAAAAAGTGAGCAGCGCGGAGGATGGCACGGTCAGAGCAGTGCTCCCGCAGCCGGGGGAGTGCTTCCAGAAAGGCACCCTCCTCCACATCCCGGAGCACAGATTTTCCGAAGAACTGTGCCACCTGTCTCATTTCCTGGGGAACAGCGCTGTAATCCGGCGTGAGATCGGCGTGGCTGCCCTTGGTATCCGTAATGCACAGCGTGTAGCCGGCCTGGTCAAAGTTAAAGATATGGTTTTCGATTTTCGGCTGCTCCGGATCGGCAAAATCAATGCCGACAAATCCGCCCGCTGCGCTGACCATCTGATCCATCAGGCCGCTGGCCTTGCCGAAGTAGACATTTTCGGCGCGCTGTGCTGCTTTTGCAACGGAGACAGCGCCGGCTTTGCCCCGATTGTAGTGCTGATCCAAAATTGTACCCAGGAGCACCTCAAATGCCGCCGAGGAGGAAAGCCCGGAGCCGCTGAGGACATCCGAGGTGGTGTAGGCATCAAAGCCGCCGATGGTGCAGCCCAGTGCCGCAAAGTGCGCCGCCATGCCCCGGATGATGGCGGCTGAGGTGCCCTGTTCCTCCGGATGAGGGGCAAGATCGGAGAGCGCCACAGTGTCTGCCGGATATCCCTTGGACTGGAGCCGGATTACGCCGTCCTGGTGAAAGGCTACCACGGCAATGACATCCAGATTCACAGCCGCTGCCAGAACACAGCCGTACTGGTGGTCGGTGTGGTTGCCGCCGATTTCGGTTCGGCCGGGCGCAGAAAACAGGGAAACGTCCTGCCGCTGGGGATAGTGTGCGGAAAAGGCGCGGATGGCATCCAGATAGCGCTTTTTCTGGTCGGCTATGATGCCCGGCGCAGTGCCGTACATCAGGTGAAAGGTGGTGTCGAATGCGCCGCTTTCGATTTTATGCATGAGTGCTTCCGGTTTCATAGATGGAATAACCTCCTGTGTGGAATTTGCGTTTCGTGTGTTCTGGTATTATTCTAGCACAGCTTCCATTCCTTTGTATATCCTTTTTCTGATGCTTTTACATCAATTCCGAGATTTTTTCTGAATTTTTAGGTTTCCTGTTCCTTTTTGTTGACAGGGTTTGTGAGAATGTGCTAAAATAGAGACAGTAAGATGCAACCAGAAGGATCTGAAAAAGACAGGGGGAATCGGACAATGGAAACGCAAAAGCAGGAATCTGCACCGGGCAGAATCTGGATGCAGCAGCTGGTGCCGTTGATGCACACGCCCCTTTGGGTATGCCGCGCAGACGGCGGCCTGACAGCGCGGTACGGCGGCCAGAGTCTGGGGAATGATGCACCGATTTTTCGGAACGCATTCCGCCGCTCGCTGCTGATACAGGGAAACCGGAAAAAACCAGTGCTGGCCAAAACAGAGGATGCCGTATATGCGGTGCTGCTGGACGAAGTTCACGAACAAACCATTCTGGCCGGGCCGTTCCGCTCCATCCAGCCCAACTGGCACGAACAGTTTCTCGCCGGTGTGGTGCTGCTGTGGAATCTTCTCACAGGGGAGAGCTGCTCCGTATCCGAACTGGACAGTACTGCGCCGGGAACCGAACAGCGCATGGAAAAACGCATGGGGGATATGATTTTTGACCGGCAGGAACGCCAGACGCTGCACAACCCTTACGCCAAGGAGCAGCGGGAGCAGGAGTGCATACGCCTGGGGGATCCGGAGGGGCTGAAACGCTGTGTAGGTGAAACTTATGAGGGGGAGTATGGCACACTGGCCAGCAATCCCCTTCGGCAGAGCAAGAATCTGGCGGTGGGTGTCATTACGCTGGCTTCCCGGAGCGCCATTGCCGGCGGCCTCAGCCAGGAGCTTTCCTTTTCCATGGCGGATGGCTTTATCTTCGAAATCGAAGAGAATCTGAAAGATCCCATTGCGGTAGAGCAGGCGGCCTATCAGGCGCAGCTGGCCTTTGCGGAGGCAGTGCACCGGAAGCAGTCCGGCACTGGCTTTAACCCCTTTGTCCGAAAGGCAAAGGACTACATCTTTCAGAATATGCACACCAAAATTACGGTGAAGGAGATGGCAGAGCAGTTTCACATCCATCCGGACTATCTCTCTGCCCTCTTTAAAAAAACAGAGAACAAGACCATTACAGCCTATATCCTGGAGGAAAAACTCAACCTGTGCAAGAATCTTCTCAAATATTCCAACTACTCCATCCAGGAGATCAGCGCTTATTTTGCTTTTCCGTCCCAGAGCTATTTTACCCGGCAGTTTAAAAAAAGCACTGGCATGACACCTCTGCGCTATCGCCAGCTGATGCGAAAGCAGTAGCGTACAGCAGAATCTGCCAAAATAGGGCGCCGTGTATCGGGAAACTGTACATATTTCATAGAAAAGCAAGAAAAAATGGAAAAATATCTCGCAAAATGATTGCATTTTTCAGCAGGATGTGCTATACTGTTTCTATGAAAGCAAACACGAAATGTGTCCGGCGGAGAAAGCGTGCTGCCGGAAAAGAAGGAGAATATGTTTTATGAAAAACACACGAAGAATTATGGCCGGACTGCTGTCCGGTGTGCTGGCAGTGTCCGGTGTTGCACAGCTACCGGCCGCTGTGGCGGAAGACAGTAGCACTGGCAGCTATGACATGCAGATTGCTGTAAAGCTGGATGGCACCCGAAAGGCCATCAGCCCATACATCTATGGTGTCAATGATTCATTCAGCGAAACCGGCCTTTCCAAGGTAAAAGTCAATGCGGTGCGCCAGGGCGGAAACCGCTATACCGGCTATAACTGGGAGACGAACTACTCCAACGCTGGGAGAGACTGGCAGAACAGTTCGGACACTTATTTGGGAGATGTGACAGAAGGCCCGGCCAGCAACGCCCGGAGACTGTCGGCAGACTGTGCAACATACGGCATTCCCTATAAAATGACCGGACTCCAGATGGCCGGCTATGTTTCTGCGGACAAGAACGGCGCAGTTTCTGAAAGCGAGGCCGCACCCTCTGACCGCTGGAACAAGGTGGAATTTGAAAAGGGAAGCGCCTTTTCCGATGAGCCGGATCTGGATGACGGCGTGGTGTATATGGACGAGTACGTCAATTACCTGGTGAAGAACCTGGGAGATTCCACAACGGCAACCGGCATCCAGGGCTATAACCTGGACAATGAGCCGGTGCTGTGGAGCGGAAGCCACTCTCTGCTGCATCCCAACATGGTTTCCAACGAGGAATTGATTTCCAAGACGGTGGGACTGGCAAAGGCTGTAAAGAAGATTGATCCCCATGCAGAGACCTTTGGCCCGGCGTTCTGGGGACCGCTGGCCTGCTATCAGGCCGGAAACGGGGATTCTTACACCGATCCGGACTGGACAGCAGTAAAGAGCCAGTACAGCTGGTACATGGATTATTACCTCAAGCAGATGGCGGATGCAGAAGCAGAAAATGGCCAGAGATTGCTGGACGTTGTGGATGTACACTATTACGCCCAGGATCTGGAAACTGCGGATGACGCGCTCCAGTCTGCCAGAAGCCTGTATGACCCGGATTATCAGGAGGACAGCTGGCTGGGAAAGTATTTCGGCGGTGTGTTCCCGTTCCTCACCCGGATGCAGGAATCCATTGACCAGTATTATCCCGGCACAAAGCTGGCACTGACCGAATATAATCTGGAAAATATCAATATGGATAGCACGCTGGGAAAGGTTCCGGCTTCTGCTATTGCAGAGGCAGAGGCACTGGGCGCATTTGCGGATCAGGGCGTGTACCTGGCGGCCTATTGGGGAAAATTGGCAGAGTGTCCCTATGTCCTCAGCGCCATTAACCTCTACACCAACTATGACGGAGCAGGAAGCGCATTCGGCAACACGCTGGTGGAATCTTCTTCTGAGGATTTGTCCAAGGCGGCGGTATTCGCTTCCATTCAGGACGATCAGGAAGGCACTGTGACAACGGTTCTCTCCAATAAGAGCAAGACCGATACGGAAAAGGCCACAATTCAGCTTTCCGGCACGGAAACAGACTATCAGAGCGCTGTGGTCTATGCCGTAACGCAGGACAGCAGCGATATTCAGATTTTGGATGTACAGAACGATGTTTCCGGCAACCAGGTTACAGTAGAGCTGCCGCCGCTGTCTGTGGCACAAATTGTAATCGCAGACGAAAAGACGGATGTGGTTGTACCAGATGGCCCGGCCTATACCACAGAAAAGGTGGACTATACTGTCAGCGATCTGCCGAAATCTCAGGAAGGCTATGCCCGGATTCCCCTGGGGGACAAGGAATACCTGAAGGAAATCCAGCTGCATATGCAGGTCTCTTCCAGCGAAGGTTCTACCTGGGCTGTGGGCGGCGGCGCACTGTGCTTCCAAAAGGTGACGGAAACAGGAACGAATACGCCTTACTGGGGCTGCAAGAATTTCTCCTACCAGCTAAACAGCGGTACGGTGACAGTGCCCTTTGACGATCAGTACAAGATCACCGTGGGAACGGAATCCAAGGTGGTTTCCGGCAGCTGTGCCGACACAGAAGCGGAGATTCAGGTCTGGTGGGCTTCCTCCGAAAAGGACGAAAAGAACGGCAGCGATATCACTGCTGTGGTAGATTCTGTGACGTTGGTCTATGAGCGGCCGACACAGCCGGGAACGACAGTTACCACGACTGCCGCCACGGAAGCACCTGCTACCGAAACAACCACTACTGTGACTACATCGGCTTCCACGGCCGACACGGTACAAACAACCGCAGACAGCGGCTCTGTGACAACGCGCGTTACAGAAAGCAGCACAGAGACAACGCCGCTTTCTTCACAAACAGAGACACGGACAGAAACGGAAACGGCAACGCAAACAAGTCAGACCGATTTTCGCCCGGCTTCAGTGCTGTTCGGGGATGTGACGCTGGACGGCAAGGTGAGCCTGGCAGATGCGGTACTGCTCAATAAGGCTGTGGCAGATATGGTAGACCTGAGCGAGCAGGCACATGACAATGCGGACTGCAACCAGGATGGAGAAGTAAACGGCGCAGATGCGTTGGTACTGGTGAAATTCCTGGTCCACCTGATCAACAGCCTGCCCTGTGCGGATTGAGAAATGGAGCTTGAATAAAATGACAGATGAAAAATGGGTGATTCTGGAGATTCATGACGCAGACTATGGCTGTGAAGGGCCGTGCCCTGGCGCTGTCCCTATGGACGAGCTGCTGCTGAAAAACGCTTTCGGGGAAACCTGCTGGAAGCTCATTCCGGAGCGCGTACTGATCGAACAGAATTGGCACGAAGGAGACGAGATTGATCTCTCCGTCATCGAACAAACAGACAACCCCTGCGAGACATAAGCATTTATCTGATAAGACGGATTTGAAAAGGCACTGCACCGGCGTGAATTGACACGAAACGGGCAGTGCCTTTTTGCGAAAATCCCATGCCGGAAAATCGAATGACTTGTCAGAAACCGAAAGATTTGCTATAATTAAAGTAAGCACCTGTAAAAAGGAAAAAGCATTTGGAGAGGGGATGATGCAATGTATCAGCCGAAGCTGGAAAAAGATATCCGCTGTCCGCTGGAATATGGCCTGGATATTTTCGGAGGAAAATGGAAGTCACGGATTATTCGCGCCCTGGCGGCAAAGGAAGTGCTGCGGTATGTTCAGCTGCGCCATGAAATGGGAAATATTACAGATGCCTTTCTGGCAGTCACATTGAAGGAACTGCAAAGAGATGAGATTGTCCTGCGCAAATCCTATGACGAGATTCCCCCACGGGTGGAGTACCAGTTGATAGAAAAGGAGAAGTCTGTGGTTCCGATTTTGCAGAGCATCTGTCAGTGGGCAGGAGCCTATCACAAGCAGGAAGTGACGCACACATGGGCACATTGCCAGAAGTGTGATTATCCCGAAAAAAACGCATAGGGAGGAAAATACCATGGAATGCGAACGAATGCTTTTGGTGCTGGAATATCTCACACGGTGCACGGATGATACACGGGGCGTTACACTGCGGCAGATTTGCGCTTATCTGGACAATAATTATCAATTGCAGCATGTGTCACCTCTGACGGTACAGCGGGATCTGGATCGTCTGGGAAATGCCGGCTATGAAATCACCATGGAAACCGGCGCGCACAATACCCACTATTACCGGCTCCGGAACCGGGGATTTACCCTGAATGAAATCCGGTTTCTGGTGGATTCTGTCTCCATGAATCACTTTCTCACGCCGGAGCAGAAACAGCATTTGATCCGAAAGTTCGAGCAGCTTTGCTCCGAGAAGGAAGTGCGCCAGCTTATGAACCGGATTCAGATTGCAGGGATGGTGCCGCCGGATCTGGACTTGCTCCGGAACCTGGAACAGATTTATGCCATCATGGCAGAAAAACGCAAGATTCACTTTTCCTACGGCAAAATGAATCCGCACAAGCAGGTGGAGTATGTTTCCAAGGACCGGAACATGATTCCATGTCAGGTGCTCTATTTTCAGGAGCGGTTTTATCTGAAATGCCGCAATGGAACAGACGGCACGATTCGCACATATCGGGTAGACCGCATGCAGGATATCCGGGGCGGTGCGTCATTCCGGCGCTGTGAGCCGATTCCGAAGCCGGACGGCGCTGTGGTGGACATCTTTGAACCGGAGCAGGTGGACACAGTAGTGCTCCGGGTGCGCCGGTATCTGCTGGATGATCTGCTCAAACGCTTTGGCAGCTATGCCTCGGCTGTGCCCGATCCGGAAAAACCAGATTTTGTACAGCTTCGGGTGCGAATGTGCATCAGCAAAGGCTTTCCTCGCTGGGCGCTCCGCTACGGCGCAGATCTGGAAGTATTAAAGCCGGAAGCGCTGCGCCGGCAGGTACAGGAAAAAGTACAGGCGATGGCAGCCTTATATTCGCCGGAGTGATTGCTTTTGAAAAAAATCTTGACAGGCATGGGAAGATCGGGTATAATAAAGATATCTGAAGTTGCAAAAACATGTATCGGAAAGGATGTTATCAGAAAATGACATATCAGGAATCATTTCTGCGTTTTATGGTGGACTGCGGCGTTCTGACTTTCGGGGAATTTACCTTGAAAAGCGGACGGAAGGCACCGTATTTTATCAATGCCGGCAATTATCACACCGGTGCACAGCTGCTGGAACTGGGACGCTATTACGCTGCCTGCATGGAAGCGCATCACGTACCGGTGGAAACCGTGTTCGGTCCGGCCTATAAGGGAATTCCACTGGCTGCCGCCGCTGCAATGGCAATGGCAGATCAGTACCATAAGGACGTAAACTTTTGCTATGACCGGAAGGAAGTCAAGGATCACGGCGAAGGCGGCATGTTTGTCGGCAAAAAGCTGACAGACGGGGAAAAGGTTGTCATCATTGAAGACGTTATGACCTCCGGCAAGGCAATGGCAGAAGTTTATCCGAAGCTGAAAGGCGCAGCAGATGTAGACATCACCGGTATGATTATCACCGTAGACCGGATGGAGCGTGCACTGGAAGGCACACAGTCTGCGGTACAGGCAGTTTATGAGAAGTACGGCGTACCGGTTTATGCAATCGTTACCATGGAAGATATTATTCAGGGAATCCGGGATGGCATCATCCCCGGAAAGGAACACCTGGATGCAATGCTGGCATACCGGGAGCAGTACGGTGTCAGCAAATAAGTGTTTGTGATATTCTGAGCCTTTTGAGGTTCTTGTTTGTCCGGAGCAGCTTGTTTTCCGGACAGATGTTTCTGTAGCTCAGCTGGATAGAGCGGCCGCCTCCTAAGCGGCAGGTCGGGTGTTCGAATCACCTCAGGAACACCATATGGGGCATTGGCGCAGCTGGGAGCGCGTCACACTGGCAGTGTGAAGGTCAGGGGTTCGAACCCCCTATGCTCCACCATATTGTGACCATAAAAAAGATATATGGTCGAAAAAGCCCGAAATATCGGGCTTTTTTCATGCCCAAACGACGAAAAAAGCAGGTGAAAAACCGTAGATATTTTTGGGCATTTTTTTCGGTGTAGAGGGATTCGAACCGAGTCCCAGCAGAAATGGACTCGGCACAACTGCTGTAAACATGGCAGCCGACCGATGCAAAGAAAAAAATCAGGGCAGATTGGAAAAGATAAAATATCAATCTTTATTTTTCAAATAGAAAATAGTATACAAATTTTTGAAGACCGTTTTGTCTGGTATCACGAAACACGTGATACTGCACAAAGCGGTCTTTTTTTGTTTCCGGCAGAGATGAAAAAGACTGCTTCAAAATACATTGCGGAGGAAGAATATGAAGAAGTTACATTTTAACAGCACACTGAATCACAAAGCATCGGATTACAAGCCTTGTGAAATCTGCGTGGAAAGGGTCGTCACGCTCTATGGCAGAAGCTTTGAGGAATTGAAAAATCATCTAATGCATGATGATCCGTACATCGTTGCATATCGTGACCTTATGTACACGGAGGGTGATACGGCACATTGTCTGTTGTTTGTGGACTATGACAGCGGCGATGGAGTACTGGTGGAGTCCGAAGGCAGCAATTACGCCAGAAAATCACAGTTTATCCCCAACGCAAGAGCACTGCTGGAGAGCAATGAAATGACCGCAGCTGAAACAAGGCTGCATAACGATTTGAAAAAAATTGCCGACAAAGTTGCGGAGCTTGCCCATTGTGGTGAAATAAGCCTCGCATTTGACGAACTGCTGGCAGAATCCGATCTGAATGTAAAATCCGTTCTGCGTGATGCGGTAACAGCAATGCTCCGAGAACGTGAGGACATTCAGATGGCAGAAAGTCAGTCCATCGAAGTTCCCTTTCAGCCGGATATCACGGTAGAAGCGAAACCGACACAGGAATTGACATTTTACTGTCCGCTAAAAATTGTCAGAGAATCGGAAGAACCTGATTACGAATGGGACGAGGAAGTTACAGAGGAAGATTTTGAGGAAATTCCGTCTGCATATGCCGAAGGCTGTGTGGATGAGATCAACGATTTTATTCGGAATTGCGAAGAACCGGATGAAGAACACCGTGGATTGATGGCTTACTATTACGATGATCCTGCCATTCGAGAAAAAGTTTTCTCGGCGATTCCATCCGTCAGAGATGTTAACGGCGAACTCGTAGGCGTATTTGAATGTGAAATTTCCGGCGAACTGACAGTAAGTGAACTGGAAGATTTACGCAGCTATCTCACTGGTCAGGCAAGCGATGGTTGGGGCGAAGGTCTTGAACAACACGGCGTTAAAACCGCTGATTTTGGCGAGATTTATGTAAGTTTTTGGAATGACAGCAACGACTGGTCGCTGCAGACAGAAGAAGAAATGGGATTGTCTCAGGCTGAGAAACACACGGAAGAACCCAGCATGGGCATGACGATGTGAAAGGAGCAGCTATGTTTTATAGCAGAGATAAAGTGGAACAACTCCGACAGAGGTATCCGGAAGGCACGAGGATTTGCCTTGACAGCATGGAAAATGATCCCCGACCGATTCCGTCAGGCACAAAGGGGACGGTAATTACAGTAGATGACGCCGGTCAATTATTCATGAAGTGGGACAACGGGTGTTCCCTTTCGCTAATCCCCGGCGAGGACAGATTCCATGTGATTCAGCCGGAAGAAAATTTGTCGGAGGAAATGCAAGAAACTGAGAATCCCTCAGAAGAACTTGAAATGCATATGTCTATGTAGGCGGTTTGATTTGAAAAAACTGAACTGTCTTTTTGCCCAAATGAAAGGAAAAGGTGAAAATGATTCGATATTTTGAAAGCTTCGCAGGCATCGGCGCATTCCGATCGGCATTTGAAAAAATGGGCGGATTTGAATGTGTAGGCTGGTGCGAAATCGACCGATATGCGCAAAAGGCTTATCGAGCCTTGTACGACACAGGAGGAGAAAAGTTTTATGAGGACATCACAAAAATCGATTACGGAGGTATGCCGGATTTTGATCTGCTCGTTGGCGGACCATGCTGCCAATCATTTAGTGTCGCAGGGCGCAGACTCGCTTTTGCGGACGACAGAGGAAACCTCTTTTTCAACTATATCCAAATCCTTGAAGCCAAGCGACCTCGCTATTTTATTGCTGAAAATGTACCCAATCTGTTGGGAATATCGCAGGGGGAATGCTACAGAATTATCCTTGAAAAGATTTCAGAACTGGGGTATCGTATGTGCTGGCGTGTGCTTAACAGCTCCGGTTTCGGAATACCACAGTCAAGACGAAGGCTGTTCCTTGTCGGATATCTTGGAGACAGATGTCCCGCCGAAATACTGGCTTTCGGAGGAAATGATGCGGAAAATTGCGGCAAAGGAAAAACTGAACAGCTGATCGGCGGCAGTCAGGGTTCGAGGGTGTATTCCACAAACGGCACAGCGGTTACACAGTGCAGCGGTTCAGGCGGCATGGGAGGTAAAACAGGACTTTATTTTATAGACTGTAATCCAAGTCCTCAAATGACGGACGCAGCAAGATGTATTACTGCAAGGCAGAACAGCGGAATAAGTCATCACAGAGGTGAACATTCCGCTGTTTTTGTGGATGATGCGCCGAGAGCCATTCTCAATCCGTTTAAGGAGCATACCCGTCAGAACGGCAGAAGAATCAAAGAGCCCAACGAGCCGATGTTTACACTTACGGTGACAGACAGGCATGGAATTGTTCACAGAGGACGGATTCGTCGGCTTATGCCTGTGGAATGCTGGAAATTACAGGGGTTTCGCAAGGATCAATTTGAAAAGGTTGCGGCAACGGGAATGTCCGACGCTCAGCTTTACAAACAAGCCGGAAATTCGATTACGGTTGCGGTTGTTGAAGCAATTGCAAGAAATTTATTGAAATTTGACGAGGAGGTAAGCAGTGGAAAATATCATTAAAATTTTTGCGAATGAAGAGTTTGGCAGGGTCAGGACAGTGATAATAAAAGGCGAACCGTGGTTTGTACTTGCAGATGTATGCAAAGCACTTGAAATCAGCAATTCCAGAATGGTTGCCAGTCGTCTGGACAGCGATGAGCTGATGTCAGTCAAACTGACATCAGGTGGACAGCGCCGAGAAATGACGGTAGTTAGCGAAAGCGGACTTTATGATGTAATTCTTAGAAGTGACAAACCACAGGCGAAGTATTTTTGTAAATGGGTCACAACTAAGATACTTCCAACAATCAGGAGAACCGGCGGCTACGTTGCCAACGAGGATATGTTCATCGAAAACTATCTCCCTTTTTTGGACGAGCCGTATCAAAATCTGTTCCGTTTGCAGATGATGGCGATTAACAAGCTAAACGAGCGAATCCGCCATGACGAGCCGCTGGTGGAGTTTGCCAATCAGGTGTCCAATACGGATAATCTCATCGACATGAACGCCATGGCAAAGCTTGCGGTGGAAGAAGATATCCCCATCGGCAGGAATCGGCTGTTCCGTTGGCTGCGGGAAAACGAGATATTGATGTCAGGAAATTTGCCGTATCAGAAGTACATCGACCGAGGGTATTTTGCGGTGAAGGAGTCCGTTTTTGAAACGGATTCCATGTGCAGAACTTATCAGCAGACGTTTGTTACTGGCAAGGGGCAGCAATACATCATTGGCAGACTGAAAAAAGAATTCTGCAATGAAATTTAACTGTTCAGGGGGGTGAAATTATGCTTGGATTTATCACAGGACTGCTTTTGGGAGGAACATTGGGCACTGCAGTAATGGCGCTGTGCAATGCCGCCAAAAGTGCAGATGAGGAAATGGAAACGAAAATAAAGTAAGGTAAGGTCGTTTTGCCAGTGACGGAAGCTATTCTGTGATTTGCAAAGCGACTTTCTTTCTGTCATTGGCAAACGGCAGAAAGGCGTTACATGAATAGCTTTATGTCATGGGTAGGCGGCAAAAAGGCACTCAGGGATGCCGTACTTGCAAGATTTCCGCCATATTATGAACGGTATATCGAGGTTTTCGGCGGTGCAGGCTGGGTGTTGTTTCACAAGCCGTCCGACAATGATTTTGAAATATTCAACGATTTCAACAGCAATCTGATCAACTTATATCGTTGTGTCAGGGACAAGCCGAACAAGCTGAAATACAAGCTGCAATACGTGCTGAATTCCCGTGAGGATTTTAACTGGATTGTAAGCTTACACAAGCGAGGATTATTTCCGAAATTTTGTGATATTGACCGTGCAGCGAAGTTTTACCAGCTGATTCGGTACAGCTACGCCGCCAGTCTGGACAGTTTTGCTTGTCAACCACATTCCATGTGGAGTGATTTTCCGCAAATTGATATGGCGGCAAGGCGGCTGCAAAAGGTTGTCATTGAAAATCGTGATTTTGAAAAGCTCATCCGGCAGTATGACCGCCCGGTGAGCTTTTTCTATTGCGATCCGCCGTATTTTGCGACGGAGAATTATTACAAGGATGTGGGATTTACAAAGGCAGATCATATTCGGCTGAGGGATACATTACTACAGATTTCAGGAAAATTTTTAGTTTCCTACAACGACTGCCCGGAAATCAGGGAACTCTGGAACAGACCGGGCATTGCCATAGAGGAAATCAGCAGACTGAACAATCTGGTGCAGCGATATGAGGGCGGCTGCATGTACAATGAACTGTTGATTTCCAATTACGATACCAGCGAGAGAGCAAAAATGACAAGGCAACTCTCTCTTTTTTGACGATGATGGAGGAATTGATGTATGAAAAAAGTGATTTTTTCGCAGATTTTAGCCGGAAACGGTGTGACAAATTTCAGCGGGCTGTTTGACGAAAATGGCCTGCCGGTGCGTGTGGAACTGGAGAAAAATGCGGACGGCGTCGTCCTTGCCGTTCTGCGCAGAGAATTATCGGAGGACGAACAGCAGAAAATCTGCATGGATTATGAACACTGCCAGGATTGTCCGCTGTGGGAACAATGCGATGCGGAGTGTGATGAAATATGATCCTTGATTGGTTCTGTACAAAAATTCGTTCGCCGACTTTTTCGGTAAGGTTCAGCAACAAAAAAACGCATTACAGCACGTATTTTCGTGCTTTTTTGAAAGGAAGTTTGTATATGTTCAAAAACAAAATATTGAAAAAACTGGGCGCAGGTCTGATGGCAGGACTCTGCGCTTTTTCTATGCTGGGAACAAATTTCAACAGTTCGTTTGGTGCGAGTGCGGCAAGCAGTTCCACTGAAAATGTTGCATTTCCGTCCGCCGATACGGTTATCGCAAAAGCGGCAACCCTGCTGGGAACGCCTTACACCTTCGGGAACAAAGGTTATTCTGGTATCTACACCCAGGGCGCATATGCGCCGCTGTCCGTCAGCACGATTAACAGTCTTGGTATCGACTGTTCCGGACTTGTGTACTACACGCTGACCCAGCTGGGGTACAGTACATCGGGATTTTCGTGGAACAATCCCGTTCCTGTGGACACAGCACATTGGCTGACGGTCAGTGACAGCTGTACGATTACCTACGGCGGAAAGACTTCCAACATTGACATTGAAAAACAGAACGTCAAAACGGAGGAGCACCCCTACTGGGAATGCGCCGACGGCTCCACCATCACGGCTGGTTCGGTGGTTGTGGCGGAGACAAAAAACATCAACCATGCTTGGATTTACATGGGCGAATTCAATTCCCGAAACGATGTGGTATCCTATCTGAAAAGCATCGGCGTTCCGGAAAGTCTGATCACTTCATCAACAGTTGGCAGTGGAAATGGCAATGGCGGTACCCACTGGCGCATCGAATCCAATGGTTCCCAGGGCGTTGTCATCAACAACAATACGGACGGAAAAAGTGCAACCGCGCTGAATACTTCGGCTTTTCGTATCACGCAGAATGATGCGACTTTCCGTATCAAAAAGTGTCTGGACGGAACGTCTCAGATTGTCGGCAAATCCACAGTGGACGGCAGCACGGCGAAGTATGGCGTTTACGCCGATTCTGCGTGCAAAACCAAGGTCGGAGAAATCACAATTGGCACTGACGGCACAGGTTTGATAAAGCTGCCTATGGGGAGTTATTACGTCAAGGAAATTTCTGCTCCGAAGGGCTATGCGCTGTCAACAAAAGTTTACGAACTGAAAGCCAATCAGACCGTGACCGTGTACGAGGACTATGAAACTGGCTCTATCAAAATCAACAAGACCTCTGAGGATAATGTTGTGAAAGATATCGAATTCAAGGTGACCGGTTCGGACGGAAGTTCGTATACGGAAAAGACCAATTCCAGCGGCGTTGCGGAATTTTCTGGACTGAAAGTGTACAATTCCAGTACAGGCAAGGCGATCACCTACACCGTTTCCGAAATCAATGTTGCCAGTCGTTATGAAACGCCAAAGGCACAGAACGTGACGCTGGCAAACGGCAATGTGGATTTAACAGTTAACCTGACTTTTATCAATGACCTGGTGAAGGGCAATCTCAAAATTAACAAGCAATCGGAGGACGGCGAAAACGGCGACCGTGAATTTACGATCGCAGGCGGCGGCAAAACTTATACCATAAAAACAGGCTCTGACGGCATTGCCATACTTTCTGACATTCCCGTCTATGACAGTAATAACGAAAAGATTGTCTACACCATTTCTGAGAAGAATGTGCCGATAAAATACGTTGTTCCTGCTGATCAGACGGCTACGCTGACGGCTGACGCTACCACAACGAAAACGTTCCAAAATGTGCTGAAAAAATTTACTGCCGAGGTTGTCAAAAAGGATGCAGAAACCGGTTCCGCACAGGGTGACGCCACACTTGCAGGAGCAGTTTACGGATTGTATCTGGATGGCGATCTTGTGGACACCTATACCACTGATTCGGAAGGATATTTCAAGACAAAGGAATATGTTTGCGGCAATTATACGCTTCAGGAAATCTCGCCGTCCGAAGGATATCTGCTGGATGAGACGGTGCATTCCGTTGGCGCAGAAGCCAAGAATTATACGGTGGAAAGCAATCTGATTCCCGTTGCCGTGACCGAGGATGTGGTAAAGGGAAACATCTCCATTTTGAAGCATTCTGATGATGGCAGCACGCAGATCGAAACACCGGAAGTCGGCGCTGAATTTGAGGTTTACCTCAAGAGTTCCGGCAGTTATGACAATGCTGCTGAAACAGAGCGCGACTATCTGACTTGTGATGAAAATGGATTTGCACAGACAAAAGATATGCCATACGGCGTGTACACGGTGCATCAGACAGCCAGTTGGGAAGGTACGGAGTTGATTGCGGATTTCGATGTGTACGTCAGTGAAAACGGCAAAACCTATGCCTTCCTTATGAACAACAGAGAATTTGAAAGCTATGTAAAAATCGTGAAAGTGGATTCCGAAACTGGAAATACCATTCCCTACGAGGGCGCAGGATTTGAGATTTACGATTCTAACGGCGAAAAGATTTCCATGTCCTACAGATATCCAACGCCAACCACAATAGACGTATTCTATACTAATTCCGAAGGCTATCTGATCACACCGGAAGTTCTTTCTTACGGAGAATACACGCTTGTGGAGGTTCAGGCTCCCTACGGGTATGTGCTGGACAGCACTCCTGTGTCCTTCACAATCTCCGCTGAAAATGCAGAGGAAGAAAACGCTTTGACAATCGTGAAAGTCAACAAGGAAAACATCGCTCAGAAAGGCAGAATCAGCGTTCAGAAAACCGGCGACAGCTTCGTGTCTGTTGCAGCGGCGTCCTCCGCTTACACAGATGAAAACGGCGAGATGATAGTAAATCCGACCATCTACACTCCCGTGTTTGCGAACGGAAATCTTTCCGGTGCAGTATTTCAGGTGATCGCCTCTGAGGATATTGTTACTCTTGACGGCACAATTCGTGCCAATGCAGGGGATGTTGTGGCTGAGCTGACAACGGATGAAAACGGTTACGCGGAAACGGATTTGCTCTATCTTGGAAAGTATGAAATTCGTGAAATTACTGCTCCCTATGGCTATGTATTGAACTGCGAATCGCAGTTTGTAGAGCTTGTGTATGCTGGGCAGGAAGTCGCTGTTCTGGATACCGTAAATACGTCATTTGTCAATGATTATCAGGGTGTTGAGATCTCACTTTCTAAGGTTATGGAAAGTGATGAAACCTTCGGCATTTCGGCAGAAAACAGCGCAGTGAATGTCCGCTTCGGGCTGTTTGCAGCGGAAGAAATTGCTGCTGCTGACGGCTCTGTCATTCCTGCGGACGGTCTGATTGCAGAGGTCTCACTGAATGAAAATATGACGGCTGTCATTGCAGAGAAAATCCCGTTTGGCAAGTATTATGTGCAGGAAATTGCCACAGACGAGCATTACGTTTTGAACGGCGAAAAGTATCTTGTGGACTTTGAATATATGGGACAGGAAGTCACAACAGTCAATATTGATTGCGGTCAGTTTGAAAATGAGCTGAAGCGTGGAAAAATCGAAGGAATCAAAGTGAATGAATCCGATGAACCGCTGGAAAATGCACTGTTTGGATTGTTCCAAACAGACTGTACAGAATTTGTGGAAAGCAATGCAATTATGACGGCAATCTCCGACGAAACCGGATATTTTGCATTTGATGAAGTTCCCTACGGCGAGTATATTGTCAAAGAAATTGAGGCTCCCACAGGCTACATTCTCAGTGAGGAAGGCTATCTCATGACAATTTCTGAGGACGGTGAAATTGTGGGAATCACAGCTGAAAACAAGCCGATTACCATTGAAATCTCCAAACAGGATGTGTATGGAGAAGAACTTTCCGGCGCAGAAATGGAGCTTATCAACAGCGATGAAGAAACGGTTGAAAAATGGACTTCCGACGGCACAAACCATGTTGTTACGGAGCTTCCTGCCGGAGATTATACGCTGAAAGAAATCGCTGCACCGGACGGTTATGTGATTGCAACTGATATCAGTTTTACAGTCGACGTTTACGGCAATGTTACTGTAGAAAACGTAGACGCAGTCGCTGTTTCGGAAGATGGTAATCCCCTGATTGTTATGGTTGACGACACCACAAAAGTGCGGATTTCCAAGCAGGACATCACCACTGGTGAGGAGCTTCCAGGCGCAAAGCTTCAGGTTATCGACAAGAATGGAGACGTCATTGAGGAATGGACTTCAACCAAAGAACCGCATTATTTGGAGGCGGTTCTCAAAGCCGGCGAAACTTACACGCTGCATGAAGTCATTGCACCGGACGGCTACGCTATTGCAAATGATGTGGAATTCACGGTGAATGCGGATGACACAGTGACGGAAGTTGTCATGTACGATGATGCGGTTCCGGTGACAAAATCGACGCCCAATACCGGCGACAGCGGTCGGAATTCGCTGGCATATCTGATGCTTGCCGGAAGCGTCATCATTTTCGCAGCACTTGCCATCAGCAGAAAAAAGAAGCGCAGAAGTGAAAAGGCTGATAAAAACGCCGCTTTCTGCCCGGATTTTGTTGAGGTGGAACATGAAAACGAATAAGAAAAAAGCAATCCGCATGGGGCTGGCTGTGACCGCAACTGCTCTCTTCTGGGGTGGAATGTATCTGCTGTTTGGAAACGATGCTGCGCAGAAAATGGAATGGAATCAGATCAAGGATTATGCGCCGGATTTTGAGGTATGCGAGACGTTGGATGAAGCTGTGGCTGAAACCGGGAACATACCTGTTGTTGCTACAGCAACCACGCAAATGCTGACAGCGCAAGTTCAGCAAATGAATGCAAATTATGCTAACGCCATCGGCTGGATTTATGTGCCGGATACGCACATCAATTACCCCGTCATGCAGTCGGAGGATAACGACTTTTATTTGCATCATGGGGCAGACGGCGGTTATTTGTATGCTGGTTCCATCTTTTTGGATTACCGCTGTAACGCCGATTTTTCGGGCGTTTCCAATATTTTATACGGTCACAATATGAGCAATCGTTCCATGTTTGCGGACGTGACGAATTTCACTGACAGAACATATTTTGATAGCCATCGCTATGGTTGGCTGACCACGGAAAATGATGTATATTGCGTGTGCTTTTTCGCAGTGGATGTAACGGAAAACACAGGCGAAATTTACAATACGGATTCCAGCTGGCGGACTGTCATGAGTGAGGCGGTAAATCGTGCGGTAATTTACGATGACATTGAAATTGCCGATACGGATCGTCTTGTGATGCTGTCCACTTGCACCGGCGCAAACAGTTCTTCCCGGACAGTTTTGGTTGGAAAAATCATGGAGGATGAGAATATATGAAATTGAGTAAAAGAACGAAAAAGATCATGATTGCGGCGGTTTCTGTTATTGTGCTGGCTTTTCTTTGCAGCCTGACGGCGTTTGCAGATGGTGAGGTTGCCGGAGCAGTGGAAAGCACTTGGAATGCTGCCAAGGGACAGATCAAGACCATTGTCAACAATGTGGTGTTCCCGGTGGTTGATGTCATTCTGGCGATTTTGCTGTTTGTGAAGATCGCAACTTCGTACATGGATTATCGCAAACATGGACAATTTGAATGGACGGCTCCGGCGATTTTATTTGGTTGCCTGATCTTTTCTTTGACTGCACCGCTGTATTTATGGAGTATTGTGGGACTCTAAGGAAAGGATGCAAATATGCCGTATATTCCATACACAGAGGAGGAAAAGCAGCTTGCGAACAGCGTGGACTTGACAGAATTTCTCCGCATGAGGGGCGAGAAATTAGAGAAAGTTGGGCGAGAATACAAGCTGATTTATTATGACGGCAGTGGGAAACACGACAGCATTATGATTCACGGTGCAGCTTGGTTCGATCACAAGAATCAGGTCGGCGGCGGTGCCATCCAATTCATGCGATATTTCTATGGCATGGATTTTCAGACTGCCATGAACGAGTTGCTGGGAAGAAGTGTTGCTCCCATTGCCCACAGTCCGCCGAAAGCGGCTGTGCAGGAGAAAAAGATAAAGAAATTCCACTTGCCGAAAGCCAATGAAAATATGCATCGTGTGTATGCTTACCTCATAAAGCAGCGCTTTATTTCGCCGGAAATTATCACACATTTTGCAAAACAGCACACGCTGTACGAGGATGCAGAACATCATAACGCAGTGTTTGTGGGCATGGATGAAAACGGTGCTCCCCGGCAGGCGCATCTGCGCTCTACCAATTCCTTTGGGAAAGCTTTTCGAATTACTTGTGAGGGTTCCGACACCAGATACAGCTTTGCCCACTTTGGTGAGTCAGGCAAACTGTTTGTGTTTGAGGCGCCTATAGATATGCTTAGTTACCTGACATTGCATTCGGAAAACTGGCAGAAGCATAGCTACATTGCCATGAACGGTGTGTACGAAAATGCGGTTTTCACAGCGTTGAAAAACCATTGCAATCTCAGTGAAATTGTACTTTGCACAGATAACGATGCAGGAGGAATTGATGCTGCTGAACGCTTAACAGATATTCTTCACGAGAACGGATATGAAAGCGTATCGAGAATTATTCCGAAGAATAAGGATTTTAATGAGGATTTGAAGCAACTTCACGGCGTGGAGTTCCTATCTGCTGTTCCTCATTTCCGTAAAGAAAAATACCAGGAAATTGCGTTAGATTTGCGATATTTCAAATGCAATCCTGACAGAATGCTCAACCGGATTTCCAAGACATTTCAAAATGGGCAATACCAATATCTTGCCGAGTATGCCTTAGCCGCTTCTGCATTTTTTATCGGCAGAAAAAACGAAAATGCGATGTTTGAAAAGCTGAAAGTTAAGCTGTCGGACGAGTACAGAGCGTATGCGGATAAGGGAAAACTGTGTGCCAAACAGGACAACTTAAAATCCGCTTATCAGTCGGTCATGCGTGATTTGCGGTATACGCAATCACGTACAAAGGAACAGGTGATTCAGACTGCAAAGCTGTTGTATCAGCTTGCGGACTGCACTGTGAAATGTGAGGTAGAACAGGAATTATCTGCACCGCAGCTCATGCAGGAAGAAACGCAGACCGAAGAACCATCGGAGGTGTTGCACATGGAATATGGATAACATGGAGGTGTTCCAAATGACACAAGGCCAACTAATCGGCATTATTGCAATGTCGGTCATTTTTGTTTTATTGCTAATACTGGCATACTGTTCCAATAACTATTCGCTGAACGGAATCAAATCCAAGAAAATCGGCGATGGTCAGCATGGTACTGCTCGTTTTGCCACAAAAGCAGAGGTAAAAAAGACCTATACCCAAGTCCCATTTGATGTGGAAAACTGGCGAAAAGGCAGATATCTGCCAACAGTTCAGGGAACGGTAGTCGGCTGTAAATCTCATGGAAAACAGACGATTGCTCTTGTTGACGAGGGCGATGTGCATACCCTTATGATTGGCGCTGCCGGCGTGGGAAAGACTGCTTTTTTCTTGTATCCCAATATTGAATTTGCTTGCGCCAGTGGTATGTCTTTTTTGCAAACTGACACGAAGGGCGATGTATTCCGAAATTACGGCAGCATAGCGAAAAAGTATTACGACTACAATGTTTCTGTGTTGGATTTACGCAATCCCACACGCTCCGATGAAAACAATATCCTGCATCTGGTGAACAAATATATGGACATCTATCTGTCCGATAAGCACAACCTTTCCGCAAAGGCAAAAGCCGAAAAGTACGCCAAAATCACGGCGAAAACCATTATCAGTATCGGCGGAGGGGACGCAGCAGCTTACGGTGCAAACGCCTTTTTCTACGACGCAGCGGAGGGCCTGCTTGCTTCATTAATTCTGCTTCTTGCCGAGTTCGGTGAGAAAAACGAACGCCACATTGTGTCGGTTTTCAAGATGATTCAGGACTTGCTGGAACCTGTGTGGGAAAAGCAATCCGTCAAAAAAACTGCACCCAAAAGCGGCTTCAAGGCTTTGATGGAACGGCTGCCGGATGAGCATAAGGCGAAGTGGCTTGCAGGTTCCGCATTGCACTCTGCAGATCAAGCGATGTTGTCGGTCATGAGTACAGCCCTGTCCCGTCTGAACAGCTTTATCGACTCGGAAATGGAGCAGATTCTGTGTTTTGGTACTGCATTGGATGCGGAAAAATTCTGCAGGGAAAAGTCGGCAATCTTTATCGTGCTTCCAGAGGAAGATGTCAGCAAATATTTCATGGTATCGCTGATTATTCAGCAGCTATACAGAGAAATTCTTGTGATTGCCGATGAGAACGGCGGTCGCCTGCCAAACAGAGTGATGTTTTATTGTGATGAATTCGGCACTTTTCCAAAAATCGAGGGCGCAGAAGCCATGTTTTCCGCAAGCCGTTCTAGAAGAATCAGCATTGTAGCGATCATTCAATCATTTGCGCAGCTGAACAAAAACTACGGCAAAGAGGGGCAGGAAATCATCACGGATAACACACAGCTAACCATTTTCGGTGGATTTGCGCCCAATTCCCAATCGGCAGAAGTGTTGTCAAAGGCACTGGGTGAACAGACCATTTTGTCAGGCAGTGTATCTCATGGTAAGGAAAAATCCCAATCGCTCCAGATGATCGGCAGACCGCTTCTCACAGTGGATGAGCTGAAATCTATGCCAAAGGGACAGTTTATTGTCATGAAAACGGGAACGCATCCCATGATTTCGCCGCTGAAGCTGTACTTTAAGTGGGGCATCTACTTTGAAGAACCGTATATTTTGGAGGACAGGGGTGCAAGAACTGTCACCTACATGAGCAAGGAAGCACTGATGCGTGAAGTGGAGATCCAGTATCCGCAGATGAAAAAAACAGTTTCGGAAGAAGATGAAGAATTGGAAGAAGAAACGCCAAAACGAAGAAAAATTCCGAGGACAGGAGGTGTGTAAAACCTGAACTTTGCAAGAGAAATTTATGAGTATGGACTGCCTCACAGGGCAGTTGCGGTGTACATGTATCTGTCCAATCGTGCAAACAAAAACAGGGAGTGCTACCCGTCCGTCAGGACGATTGCAGAAGATCTGCATTTGTCGAAATCCACGGTGTTTCGTGCATTAAATGATCTGGAAACTGCGGGACTCATTACTCGTGAAAAGCGCTGGAGAACAAGCGGCGGACGCAGTTCTACGTTATATCAATTAAAGGAGTGTTGAAATGCATACAGAAAAAATGTGCAGCTGTTATCGTATTACAAAGCGGTATTTTCTGAAAACCAAACGGAAATGCCGCTGTTTTTATTGCCGTTCCAACCGGCAGTATGCGAACATGAAGCGGCTGTTATCGGCGGAAGAAAAACTAAGAGAATGGAGTGTGGGCGATGTTTGATTGGATCGGCGATGCACTGTCGTGGGTGGGCGATAAGTTTTCCGATGTAGGGACTGCCATTTCTGAAGCCGTCTGGGACGTGATGCTGGAGTGGCTGTTCAACACCATATACGGCGCAGTTGCTGAGTTTTTTGGTATGATGAATGGCATGGGTGCGGATATTTTCAGCCAGTCCTGGGTGAGCGCTTTTTTGCAGCTGTTTTCCCTGTTTGGTTGGACGCTGTTTGCCGCAGGGCTGGTAGTTGCAGTATTTGATACAGCAATCGAATATCAGACCGGACGTGCAAACATTCAGAGTACCTGTCTGAACGTGTTGAAAGGCTTTATGGCGGTCAGCTTGTTCACGAAAGTTCCAGTGGAGATGTACAAGTTTTGCATCACGCTGCAAACTACATTTTCAGGAGATCTAATCGGTTCATTTATCGGTGCAACTTGCGGAGATTTAGGCACAACGGCAGAAGTGGTGCTAAAAAATATGGGCGGATATTCAGGGTTATTAGGACTGCTGACCATGATTGCGCTGGCCTACTGTGTGGTAAAGCTATTCTTTGCCAACATCAAGCGGGGCGGTATTTTGCTGTGCCAGATTGCGGTGGGAAGTCTGTATATGTTCTCCCTTCCAAGAGGATTTTCCGACGGTTTCAACGGCTGGTGTAAGCAGATCTTTGCCCTATGTCTGACGGCATTTTTGCAGACAAGCCTGATGTTCTTAGGGCTGCTGACATGGCAGACCAATATGCTGCTGGGACTTGGCATCATGCTGGCAGCAAATGAAGTGCCAAGAATTGCGCAGCAGTTTGGGTTGGATACTTCTGTGAGAGTCAACATGATGAGCGTAACCCATACGGTAAATTCTGCGATTCATGCAGGAAAATTTGTGGCAAGAAAATTGGCATAGGGGGTGCATTATGAAAACATATATTTATCCACAAAACTTGAAAGCGACCTCCAGACTGTGGCTCTGGAGTATTCGGGACTTTCTGATAATTTGTCTCGGACTGATTCTGTCAGTAGTAATTTTAACGCAGCTATGGACGTTTCTGCCCTTTGCCATTACGGCAGTGTTTGCATTTCTAAGCATTCGATTGGAGGAAACGACGGTAATCGATTACATGGTCTGTGCGTTTCGGTTTTTCGTGACCGCACAGCAGTTATTTTATTGGAAGTGAGGATGATTATGAAGAATAAAAAATCAACGCAGAACCTGTTTGGACTGCGGACATTCGGTAAATACAGTTTGCAGACGGACAAGGCTGAACTTGCTTTTTTCAGTGTGCAGCCCACCAATATTTCTGTGCTGTCGGCTGAGAATATTGATGTGAAAATCTATCATCTGATGATGCTGCTCAGCATGATCCCGGAACTGGAAATCATTTGTCTTGACAGTTGTGAATGTTTTGACGGGAACAAGGTGCATATCAAGAACCGCTTGAAATCTGAGGGAAATCCAAATGTGAGAAAGCTGTTGAAACAGGATGCGGCATTTTTGGACGATATTCAGGTTGAGATGTCTACGGCAAGGCAGTTTCTGTTTTGCATTCGTTTTAGGGACAAGAAGGAGGAACAGATATTTCAGCAGATCAACCGCACAGCCAAAGTAATTTCGGAGCATGGATTTGACGTGCGGCGCATGGGAAAATCTGACGTCAAGCGGATGCTGGCGATTTATTTGGAAGCGTCCATGCACGGAGAGGAAATTTCCGATATTGAGGGAGAAAATTACTTAGAGACAGCGTAAAAACGGAGGTATTGAAATTGAAAATGTTTCAGAAAAAGAAGAAAATGCTCACGCCAGAACAGGCGGAAGAAATTCGGATTCAGGAATTTTTTGACCGTATCGTCCCCAGTACGGTCAGATTTTTCACCGATCATTTTATTTGTGGAAACAGCTGTAAATGTGTGTGGGCAGTGCGGGAATGGCCAACCACAACCGAAGAACAAGCGATTTTGGCGCACCTTGCAGACAGAAATTCTGTGACGCTCCGCATTTACAACAGACTTGTGGACAGTGCGGAGCAGCGGCAAATTGTTCAGCACGCTACCCGGCGGAACAAACTGATGTCCACCACCAACGACGTGACGGAATCCCTGACAGCGGAAAGTAATTTGCAGGATGTAGTGCAGCTGATTGCTGACCTGAGACGAAACAAAGAACCGCTGCTGCACTGTGCTGTCTTTATCGAATTAAAGGCGAATTCTGAGGACAAGCTGAAAGAACTGCAATCGGATATTTTAATGGAATTGACACGTTCCAAAATTACAGTAGACAGGTTGATTCTGCGTCAAAAAGAGGGCATGATTTCGGCTTTGCCCTTTGGATACAATGCGTTTAGAAGTCTGTATGAACGTGTGCTTCCGGCGAGTTCTGTGGCAAATCTCTATCCGCTGAATTATTCCGGCAAAACGGATGAAAAAGGTTTTTATATCGGTCGGGATAAGTTTGGCACGAACATTCTGGTAGATTTTGACAAGCGCAGTGATGATAAAACCAATGCCAATGTGTTGATTCTGGGCAACAGCGGTCAGGGGAAATCTTATCTTATGAAACTGTTGTTGACAAATCTGCGTGAATCCGGGAAAAGTGTGATTATTCTGGATGCAGAACAGGAATATGCTGATCTGACGAACAATCTTGGCGGCACTTATCTGGATTTCATGTCGGGAGAATATATGATCAACCCACTGGAACCAAAAAGTTTTGGCGAAGCAGAGCGTGATGAAACTTCACCGGAGCCGTTCCGGAAAGTGACAAGGCTTAGTCAGCATATCTCTTATCTCAAGGACTTTTTCCGAGCTTACAAGGGTTTTTCCGACAGTGAGATCGACACCATTGAAATTATGCTGATGAAGCTGTATGCGCGGTTTGACATTGACGATCTGACGGATTTTAACAAGCTGAAACCAACGGATTATCCGGTGATGCAGGATTTATATGATCTCATTGAAAAAGAGTTTATGATCTTTGATCATGAGAAAAAGCACTTATACACAGAGGAAACTTTGCAGAATATTTGCCTGGGACTGCACTCTATGTGTAAAGGTGCGGAGTCGAAATACTTTAATGGGCATACGAACATTAAGGATTCGCAGGTTCTGTGCTTCGGCGTGAAAGGTTTGATGGATACCAACAAACGGCTGAAAGATACGCTGTTGTTTAACATTCTCAGCTATATGAGCAATCAGCTTTTGGGGGTTGGAAATACCGTTGCAGCAATTGACGAATTGTATTTGTTCCTCACAAATTTAACAGCCATCGAGTACATCCGTAATGCCATGAAGCGTGTGCGCAAAAAGGAGTCGGCGATGGTGATCGCAAGTCAGAATGTGGATGACTTTTTGATTCCGGAGGTACGGGAGTTGACCAAACCGCTGTTTGCAATCCCAACTCATCAATTTCTGTTCAATGCTGGAAACATCGAGCCAAAGGCGTATACGGATACTTTGCAATTGGAGATGTCGGAGTTTTCATTGATCAAATATCCGGAACGTGGTTCTTGTTTGTATCGATGTGGAAATGAGCGGTATTTGCTTCAGGTACATGCGCCGGTTTACAAGGAAAAGCTGTTTGGAAAGGCAGGGGGAAGATGAGCGTCACAGTCGCTGCTGCTGCCAAAAAAATTGCTGTCTACCTTGCCACGGATAAGCGGACATGGAAAGTGGTTGGCACGATTATCGGTATTGCAATCGCCATTGTGTTACTGCCTGTCATGCTTCTGCTGGCAATGGAAAATCAGTTGTCATCTGCGGAAACCCAGAGCATCGATTATTCTGACTACGTGCAGAATCTCTCTGCCCAGCAGCAGTCGCAGCTTTCTCAGATGGAATCGGACGGAACAGCTATTGCGGATGCGCTGACGAAACTGAACCTAAAAAATCAAATCGTGAAAGCACAGATGCTCTATCTCACCTATTTTGACAGTGTTCAAAAGGGTGAGAATTTTTTTGCAGAATACGCCGATTGTTTCAAGGAAAGCGATGATAAAAAGCTGATTGACAGCTTAAATCAGAAGTACGGACTGGGCATTGATTATACGGAATTTATGCGTTCCTATGCTGTAATTTCTAATGTCAGCATTGATGAAAATTGGTTCTTAAATTTGGATGTGAAGAACAACATTGATCTGGCACGCTGGGCAGAAAATGCCTATGAAACCCAGTGGGGATATGTTCCTCACAGCGATGGGAATGTGCTGTATGCAGATTTATATCAATCTTTGCAGGAGCAATATCCCGATGAGATTACAGAAGAATGTGACAAGTGGCGGAGCCGCAGGGCTGTTGACAATTACAATCTGCTGCGGTCGTATCTGTGGTATGACGCAGAAAGCCGAGAGATTACAGTAGAGGGGTACAGTGAAACGGTGCAGGAACTGTATCAATCTGCATCTGTAAAAGGCAGTATGGACACGCTTCCCAAAACGGTCGGAACGGTGGTAATCTGCGACAATATCATCGGCATTTTTGTCGGTGATAGCTATGTTGTGTACGCCAAATCCATTGCGGAAGGTGTGGTGAAGGAATCTGTTTCGGAAGGGAACTGGACGGCTTGGTTTGAAATTCCTTGGATTCAGTACGGCGAGGAAAAGAGTTTTAGCAATGACATTCAGTTTGAGGAATATGACCCTGCTGTGAAAAACAATTTGGACTTGGTGCAGTGGGCAATTCAGGCACATGAAAACGGATGGGGTTATGTCTACGGCACTTACGGAAACGTGCTGACGGAATCATTGCTGCAGGACAGAGCGTCTGTGTTCGGCGGTCAGGTTACCAGTTATATGGATTTTATTCGTTCCAATTGGATGGGGAAACGCACTTCGGATTGTGTGGGTTTGATTAAAGGTTATGGTTGGTATGACTCTGTCAGTGGTGAAATTGTAGTAGGTTCCAACGGTATGATGGACGTGACTGCAAATGGTATGTTTGATGCCGCAACTGTGAAGGGAACCATTGATACCATACCGGAAGTCCCTGGACTTGCGGTATGGCATCAGGGACATATTGGAATCTATATCGGAAACGGCGAAGTCGTCGAAGCGATGAATACGACGCGGGGCGTGACCAGAACGAAGCTTGCCGGACGGTCTTGGACGCACTGGTTACAGATTCCGTACATCAGTTATGTGGAGGAAAAGGAAAATGAGAGTACACTTGAAAAATGATGGGTATGCGTTATCGGCAGAGTTCCCGATGACCGTTTTTGAAATGCAGGATGCACTGGACAAGCTACAAATTCCACCGGAAACCAGAGCTGTCACGTTTCAGATTTATGATTTTCGGAACATGAATCTGTCGTCGGAGCTGTGTGAAAAGGAGTTTACGGCGGATATTTTTAGGCTGAATCTGTTCGTTGAGCGATTGGAAAATCTGGATGATACAGAGATGGCAGCGATGAAAAGTCTGCTGCAAACTTATCCGGAAAGCGATTTTGAGGACATGCTTTTGATGACCTACGGGTTGGATTCTGTAATGGTTTATCCCTGTGAGGACTGTCGTGAACTGGGCGAAACGGTCATTGAAAACGAATTGCTGCCAGAACTGGAGAACTGTTCCGATGAGATTCTGGAATTGCTTGACCGTGAAAAAGTCGGTCAGCTCATGCAGGAACGTGAGGGCGGTGTGTTTGTGGATGGATATTATTGTGTGACATCGGGTTACGAACCGCCCGACATTCATTTTGAATTTGGAGAACCAGAGCAATGTTTTTTTCGTCTGCTGATTGCACCGGATACACAGAATACGGCGCAGGCAGGGTGGATTTCCTTGCCCTGTGATATGGAAATATTGCTTGAAGTTTATGATCAGACTTGCTGTGAATTGCAGTCATCACTGCCGTGGATTACGTCAGACAGTCTGAAAAATATGCATCAGATCGGCATACTGAATGCCTTGGCAGAACGGATGTCGGAACTTTCTCACAATGATTTTGTGAAGCTGAAAGCGGTTATGGACAGCAAACGGATTCGTGAGATTCCAGATGCGCTGGCGTGTATGGAGCATTTGCCTGAGTATGAATGGGATCGGTCTGTTCGGGATTGCAGTGAGTTTGGTCGGGCGTATCTGGCGAAAAATCTGCCTACCAATTTTGATATTTCTCTTCTGAAAAGTGGAGATTTTTATGATTTTGGCAGTCAGATTATGAAGCAAACAGGCAGTGCCGTGACATCTTACGGTGTGATTTCCGGCAGGGGTCAGAGCCTGTATTCTGCGCTGACAATGCAGCCGGAGCAGCAGCTTGAGGAGGACTTGGAAGAAGATTTTGAAATGAAAATTGGAGGTCTGAGCTTATGAAAAAATCAGTCACAGTAAGCGTTGATTCTGAAAAATTGTCTGCGCTGGAGATGTATCTGGGGCAGAAAAATATGAAGCTGTCGGAGGAACTTGAAAAGTTTGCAGAGCAGCTTTATCAGAAATATGTCCCCTCCAATGTGCGTGAGTTTATCGAGTTGACCGCATCAAAAAAGCCGTCCCGCAGGACAAAACCGACTGCTCCTGTGGAAAGTGAAAATCAATCGGAGCAGTAATTCGCTGCAGTTCGCACCGTGTGCCACCGTGTGGCGAGGTTCGGCGGTCGGTGGGATAAGTTTACCCTAAATGTAGTCGGAGCGAATTTGGGGCATTTATCGCAGAGTTTGAGAATGGTAGAAATCAGATGATTTCGGGTGGGTTTGTGGGTCATTTATTTTATTGCAGGTTAAAGTTTTGGCGTCAAGCCGCCAAAACAATCACATCGGACGAGCAAAGCTCGCCGATTCTGCGAGAGTTACAAAATCTTGTAGGAATGGAGTCAGAAACGGAGGGTTTCAAAGATCATGGAGTCAGATTTGCAAAAAAAGAGAAAAAGTGCCGAAGATTCAGCACTTTTTGATAATGTCGCATCAGAAAAGCTTAAGTTTCCTTTGTACATTTTTTCAGACACGATGGAAAAGGTGAATATGCTGTATGAGACCGACAACTGTCGTTCCAAAACGGAGTTTATGGAAAAGGCAATTCGGTTTTACTGTGGTTATCTTCTGAACAAAGAAAGTACTGCTACAGAGTTTATTGCTCCGCAGCTTGCTGTGATTACAGAGGGTATTGTGAAGGGCAGCGAGCAAAAACTTTCCCGTGCTCTTTTTAAGTTGGCAGTGGAAGTTGGTGCACTAACACATATGCTTGCGGCAATCAATGAAATTGATGACGAAACTTTGAAAAAGCTTCGTATCATGTGTGTGGATGAAGTGAAACGCATCAATGGCATTATCAATTTTGAAAAAGCGGTTCGCTATCAAAGGAGCGGTGACTAATGTCGTTATTAATTGTTACAAGCCGATATCTGAAAAGTGGTACTGCAAAAACAAAATCTCAACGGAAGAATTATACGAAATATATTGCGACTCGTGAGTCGGTTGAAGTTCGTGAGCAGAGTAAAAAATATTCTACGGAGAATCAGAAAAAGCTACTGAATGAACTGCTCAATGATTTTCCAGAATCAAAAAAATATTTGGAATTTGAGGATTACAAAAATAATCCTACAGCTGAAAATGCGTCTGAACTGATTAGCATAATTATTGAGCGCAATGCGGATGTGATTGGCAACCGTCAGAATTTTGTCGGCTACATGGCGATGCGACCCGGCGTGGAAAAGCGTGGCGAACATGGACTTTTTAATGAAAGCAATGAGCCGATTGTGCTTGATCAGATTGCAGAGGAAGTTGCAAATCATCCTGGAAATGTTTGGTCGCACATTGTCTCATTACGCCGTGAAGATGCGATTCGTCTGGGCTATGATAACTCTGACCGTTGGCGTGAGCTTGTCATGCGGCACATTGCTGACATTGCGGAGCAGACGATAATTCCGCTGTGCAATCTGAAATGGTACGGCGCATTTCACGATACCACGCATCATCCGCATATACATCTGATTGTTTATTCCACAAATCCGAAGCAGGGATTTTTGACGAAGCAAGGCATTGATAAAATACGTTCTGTATTTGCAAATGATATTTTTCATGATGAATTGCAGTCGATCTATCAGGAGCAGACGCTTCGGCGTGATGAATTGAAAATGGAGTCTAAAAAGTATGTCGAACAGTTGGTGAAGCAGATTGCGGAGAATCATTTTCATAATGCAAACCTTGAAAATCTTATCCTTACTTTGAAAAATCAACTTGATAACACAAAAGGCAAAAAAGTTTACGGTTATCTCAAGCCGGAAGTCAAGAAAACGGTGGATGAGATTTTCAGAATTCTGTCGCAGGAGAAAAATATATCTGAACTGTACGAGAAGTGGTGTGAACTTGAACGGCAGAAGTACAAAACCTATACGCAGAAGGAAAAGGAATTCCCTCTGCTATGGGAGAACAAGGTCTTTCAGCCTGTGCGGAACATGATTATTCAGCAAGTTTTGCAGATGCAATTCCCTGCTGAAGAAATGTCAGTTGTAGAACCAGAACTACCAGAGCATTTTGTGGAAATGGAGATTCTGCCGCAAATTGATGAGGAACCTACTGATTCAGAAAATCAATATCATCTAAAGTGGAGCGACAACTACAAAACGGCTTGCAAAATCATTTATGACAAACAGTCAAAGATGGAAGATTTTCAAAAAGCGGAGTGGGTTTTGTTGTCGGAAACGGAGTCCGGAAATGCACTTGCTATGTTTGAATTGGGAAAGCTGTATGCGTCTGAAAAGCTGGGCAAAAAGGATGTGGAAAAATCGGTTGCACTTTATCAGGAAGCGTTGCAGGGATTTTTATTGATTGAACCGAAATCGAAAAAGATCAAGCCACTTTTGCAGTATCAGATTGGTAGGATGTATATGAAAGGTTTGGGAACAGATGTGGACATGCCGAAAGCAATTACATATTTTCAGCAGTCTGCAGCACACGGAAATGTTTATGCGAAACGAATTATTGCACTGGAATATATCAGCGGCGAGTTTTTGGAACAGGACGTTGACAAGGGTATTTTCGTGCTGACGGAATGTGCGGACAGCGGTGATACGCTGTCTTGTTACAAGCTTGGAAAACTCTATCTGGACGGCAAAATAACTACACAGAATCTGGATAAAGCGGAAAAATATCTGATTGCGGCGGATGAGAACGAGTATGCTTTTTACGCGCTAGGCAAGTTATATCTGACAGAGGAAAAGCGTGATGTGCAGTGTGCCGTTTCGTATTTTGAAAAGTGTTCGAATATGAATACGTGGGCAAGTTACTGGTTGGGAAAAATCTATTTATTTGGCTGTGAAGAAGTTCCGCAGAATCGGGAAAAAGCGTTGCAATTTCTCACATTTTCTGCTGAACGGGGCAACGGATATGCGCAAAATATCCTCGATAACATGGAACAGTATCAGTCCGAAATGTTGACAAATACGATTTTCAGCTTGTTTGTAAATCTCAGTAGGTGTCTTTCTGAGGACTACAATCAGAAATTTCAATCCGGCAGAATATCCGTGGATAAAAAGCTTCGCCGAATGATGCAGGAGAAAAAACAGGCACTTGGCATGAAGGAAGAACGCACGCAAACACAGGAGCAGTCTTATTAAGTGCCATATGCCCCGTGTCATGATGCCATGGGAATGTGAAGTAGAAAATAGAAGATAGTTTTATAGCAAAGAGGAAAATATATGAGGCGTACTGTTTTTGATTTCAGTACGCCTTATTTTTTCGTCAATTCCGCCCATTTACGTCACGTTTTTCGGGACAAGATCATGCGGTTTTTGCTATTATTATACCACATTCTGAGGAAATGTAAAGAGGTTTTCCAAATTTTTTTGTGAACAGGGCAACGAAAAGCTGTTTTTCACGTTAGAATCGGACGGTTTCGCCGTCTGAAAAATTGTCAGGAGGTTTTGCTTTATGGCTCGAAAAGGAAGTAATATTTACAAACGCAAAGATGGACGCTACGAAGGTCGTGTACCAATTGGTTATAAAGAAGACGGAAAACTGAAGTACAAATCTGTCTATGACCGCACACTATCTGGTGTGAAAGAAAAAATGACACAGTTCTACACTGTTCGTCAAGAGCGGACAGTTTCCAACTTAAAACTTACGGTTCGGGATGCGGCAGAACAATGGCTTGCAGCGGCAAAGCTGCGTGTGAAGCCGGCAAGCTATGCGAATTACGCAAATATCGTTGCAAAGCACATTCTGCCGACACTGGGCGGCGAATATTTTTCCAGCCTGACCACGCAAAAATTAAACAGCTTTATTCAAAGCAAGATGCAATTCGGTCGGCTGAATGGACAAGGGGGATTGTCAGCAAAGACAGTACGGGATATGATGCGTGTGTATCGCAGTATCGAGCAGTATGCAGTGCAGGAATACAACGTAAAATCTACAAATTTCACTATGCCCAAGGCGGAGAAGAAACAATTGGATGTGCTGAATGCGGCAGAGCGAAGACAGCTGGAACAATATCTTTTGCACAACCTTACCAGAACAAACTTAGGGATTCTGCTGTGTCTGTTCACAGGTTTGCGTGTGGGAGAACTATGCGGCCTGACTTGGGGCGATATTGATTTTGAAAACGGAACGCTTTCCGTGAAAAGAACTGTTCAGCGAATCAACAAGCGTGGCAGTTCCGAGGTGATTATCGGTTCTCCAAAGAGCATAACATCAATTAGAACTGTACCGATTCCGGCATTTTTGCTGGATTTATTATCACAGCAGAAAAAAGATAGCAAGCTGTTTTTGCTTTCTGGCACGGCAAAGCCTGAAGAACCGAGAACGATGCAATATCGCTTTAAGGCGGTTTTGAAAGCTTGTCAGCTGCGGAATGTACCGTTTCATTTGCTTCGACATACCTATGCCACGGTTTGTATTGCAAACGGTTTCGATCCAAAGACACTCAGTGAACTGCTGGGGCACGCGGACGCCAGCATTACTTTGAACCGTTATGTGCATTCTTCCATGCAGATGAAGCGGAGTTATGTAAGCAGACTTTGTTTGTCAGCATAAATTTATTTGCCGTCAGATTCTTGTCAGTATTTGTTTTGAAAGCAACGTGGTTTCTATGTATTTTCTTGTTTTATCCATGTATGGGCGGAATTGACGAAAGCTTGTCCTTTTCTTTTTAAATATTATACCATGCTGGAATTTGTTTATACAGCTTGATTTTTGGTTGATTTTGTGGTATGATTTGTAAAAAGAAAGAGGGGCAGATACAAAATGATTCGGATTGCTATTGTGGATGATGAAAAAGAACAGGTTGTAATGCTCTCAACCTGTGTGTCAGTTTTTTTTCAGGAAAGAAATCTGGAATACCGGATTTTTCCATTTTTTTGTGGTGAAGATCTATTGTCATGTAATATCCCGATCGATGTCGCATTTCTGGATATTCAGATGAATGGCATTAATGGGATTGAAACCGCGCAACGACTGCGTGCCTGGAATAAGTGGGTTGCGCTGATCTATATCACATCCTACGACAGCTATATCCAGAAGGCAATGACAATTCACCCTTTTGCATATCTGACAAAACCGACGGAGAAAGTTGCAATTTTTCAAGTGCTGGATGAGTATCTCAGTTTCCAGCGCAGCATTACAAATGCGATGCCCAAGGAATATTTTCAGCTGTCAACAGAGAACTCCTGTAAATATGTAGAAATGTCTGATATTTATTATTTTTGCTATGTGCAGGATCGCACGGTTCGGGTGCAAATGCGAAAAGAATATTATATCATCAAAGACAGTATCACAAATGTATATGGTATTATAAACCACGATTACTTTCTGATGCCGAATCCGAGTTTTTTGGTAAACATCCAGCATATTCGGGAGATTGACGGAAAAAATAAAAAGCTCGTCATGGAAAATGACGATGTGATTCTGATTTCTCGCAGAAGATATGGAGAAGTATTTGATGCGTTAAATCGTTATATGACAAATGGAGATTTTTAACTATGCAGTATATTTTAGATTGTGTGACTTTACTTTTGAATGTCGTTCTTTGCTTTTATTTATTATATGGGAAATATCCTGTTCGTTCCACCCACATGGTAAAACGAATCTTGTTGATCACAGCAGCAGTGATTTCAAAAGCTTTAATTGTGTATTTACAGATTTCACCACTGAATTTTATCTCAGGATGCTGCATTATTTTGCTGATAATTTGGCTGTTGTTTTCTTGCAATAAAGCTGCTTTATTTATGTACACAGCGTTATTTGCAATGCTCACATTAAGTGCAGATGCACTGGGTGTTATTGTTGTATCAGCATTTCACCAAAATACAATTTCAATAACATTAGGAACTACAGCGCTTGTCTGGCAACATCATATCTGGAACTGGATTCTCCAGATCGTCCTTACGAGAATTGCAAAGATTTTGATTCGTTCCAAAGAACAATTTAAGATCCGGTGGCACGAGGTCATGTTCTATGTGCTGGTGGTGCTGTTTGAAGTTGGGATTTTTGCATATTTTTCTGCTACAGCACAGGAAAAATCTTCCGGTTGGGCTATGCTGTTGTTTTTAGCGGGATTCTTAGGACTGGATTTGTATATTATTTATATATTCCATAAAATTTCTCAAATGCGGGAGAAAGAACGTCAGACTGACCTGATGCAGCAGCATCAGCAGCTCCAGCTGCAAATGTACCGGGAATTACAGAAGCTCTATCAGCAGACATGTGAAACGGCGCACGATATCAACCGTCACATTACAGCCTTACAGGCATGGATCGCGGGAAAATCCACACGGGATGGGGAACAATATCTTTCCGATCTGTCCGCGGCGGCGAAGCAACTACAGCCGAGAATTCGGAATCAGAATGCAATTTTAGAGATAATCCTGAATACAGCCGCTCGGCGCTGTGAACAAGAGGCGATTCAGCTCAGTCTGGAAATTGAGGATTTTCCCATGGATTTTTTGTCCGATATGGATACCACGACAATTTTTTCTAATCTGCTGGATAATGCCATAGATGCGTGTATGGAACTGGATCGTTCGGTAAAACGAATTGAGGTGGTTTTGTGTCAGAAGATGGGACTTCTTGCCCTACGAATGACAAATACTTGTCAGGCAGCAGCGGATCTTTCTCCGCGGCAATGGCATTCCACCAAAAAGGATCATATGGGAATTGGCTTATCCAATGTGCGGAAAACTGTGGAAAAATACCATGGTGTGGTATCCGTCAGGACGAAAGAAGAATTGTTTCAGGTTTCCGTGACGATTCCGATCAAATCTTGAAATGCCGGCAGGAAAGCCGGTATTTTTTTGTCCGTTTGACCATTTGACGTAAAAAAACGACCATTTGACGTAAATCTCTTGTATTTCCAAATCAGGCATGGTATATTGCATGTGCAAGATATCTTGAAATTATGAACAGGAGGTCATGAAAATGCGAGAGAAGAAAAGCTTGAAAAAAAGTTTGCTGACAGGTGTTGCTATGGCTGCAAAGAAAACTTCGCAGATCAGTGCCGGACAGGCTTGTATGTGGTGGGACTATGAACCGAAAATGCCGAAGTCTGTAAAGAAGCTACGTAAATTCTGATGCTGGAACATTTGTCTAAAAGGTTTGCAGGGAAATTAATCTGTGCTGGAATTATTTCCGAAGCAGATGCAGACGTGTACGTGTACGGATTTTTTCAGGGCATGATGCTGCTTCTGAACGTGATAACGACGTTATTGTTGGGCATATTGTTTCAACAGCTTCTTCTCTGCATGTTGTTAAATGCAGCATACATACCAATTCGGATCAGCGCTGGTGGTCATCATGCAGACAGTCCCTTTCGATGCTATATCAATTCTACCATCATGATTGCGATTTTGCTTGCGGTAATTAAGTGGATTCCAATTAATCCGATTGCATCCGTTATTTTACTTGTGGTTGCAAGTATTGTCATCTGGATTCTGGCTCCGGTGGAAACGGAAAATAATCCATTAGATGATACAGAACAATACGTGTATCGTAAGCGAACAAGAATTGTTCTGGGAATTGAAGCAGCGGCTAGCATATTCTCTTTAATCTTTTTGAAAGAACAGATTGCCGCAACAATTGTACTGGGATTGTCTACAGAAGCATGGATGCTTATCATCGGTGTTGCGATGAATCATAAAAGAAAAACAACAACTATATGAACGTAAAATGCAAGGCTTTATATCTATACTTTGGGTATAAAATCTTGCATTTTTTGAAACATGGGTTGTCGAAAAAAGTATATAACATGAAAATTAAAAAGGAGGATATTGATGGCTAAAAAGTTAACACGCACATTAGCCGGAGTCATGTCTCTCATGTTTGTCGGACAAATCATGGTTTTTGGTGACGGTGCATCTCAAGGCATTCTGCACGCGGATACTATCGCTTCTGCAGCAGAAGCAATTGAAGGCATGAAAAATGCTGATCAGTTGGCGGAAGAATTTGAAGAAGCGACAAAGGGACTTGGCGAGGTAGATTACTTTGAGCTGCCGGAATCGGTTGAGCAGAATATCATGACGTATAGCAACCGAACAGAAGCACAGGTTGAAGCTGAAACTGAGTCTGCATCTGATTTTACATGGGATTTCACTGCAAAATCATATATTCAGTATTTGAAAGAAGCAACAGGCGTTCAGGATACATCTGCCTTAACTATTACCGGTAAAGTACAGAAAGGTACAGTAAACGGTCATGCTGCTTCCGACAATACACCGATTTATGTGCGTATTTTTGACGGAGATTGGAATGAAATTGAAAGCTGGGAGGTTTCCGAAGGCGAAGAATACACTGCAACTGTAACTGGCTCCGGCGTGCATCATGTGAAGTTTGAGTGCGATGGTTATCTGCCGTTTTACCTGAAGGACTTCGGAACAGGTTCGTTCCAGATTGGCTCTGGTGATTCGCTGGATACGGTAACACTTGTGCCCGGTGATACGATATGGAATGAGGACAATGCAAACCAATGGAGCGACGATGTAATCAATAGCAGCGATTTGGCATATGTGCAAAGCTGCTACGGCGCTTATCGTGGTGATCCTGGATTTAATCCAAGTATGGATCATGATGGAGATGGGATTGTAGGCGATGCCGATTGGGATTATTTTTATAGATTGTATGAAGAACTCGATGAAAATGAGTTCTATGATATGAACCAGTTGGATATATATCAATATGACTTGGATAATAACGGAGTTATTAACTACTATGACTTACAGTTAAAACAGAAAGATACAGGTGCAACAGAGGCGGAACTGGCTGATTTTGCCAGCATTGTTAAATCAGCACGGGATTACGAGTCCCCTGCATTTGTCTATAACCATTACTATACAAATGATGGAAAGGTAGATGCAGAGGACTACAATGAAGGCATTGACAAAATAAATGAACAAATTAAATTGAGAGATCGCTCCAGCAATTACTATGAATACATGGATAAGGACAACAGTGGCATCATTGACGATTTCGATATTAATTGGTTTTCAGATGCTCAACCAGAAACCGGAAGTTTGGACTGGGATCATGCATTTAAGAGAAATCTGACAATGCTGTCAGACGGTATGTTCCCCTACAGTTTCAATCTTCATGACACAAATTTCGACATGAACGGCTGCGCTCTTTATGTTGCAGACTGTATGTCATTCAATACAGATATGCCGCAGTTCTGGTCTGATCATGGAGCAACATTGGACATCAACGGCGGTCTGCTGATGATTGAAAATAATCTGGTATTCCGTACAGCATCTCCTGATGGATGGAGTGGAACAACGGGGCAGCTAATGGATCTGAACAATGGTACTATCATAATTGGCAACTGCTTTGATTTCGGTCAGGCAAACTGCTATGATACAATTGAGATGACCAATAGCGATGATACCTTGATGGTCGGTGGAAACTGGACATACATCACATTGACTGACATGGAAGGCAAATGGACAGCCGGAAATATCTGGTTCCTCGGACCAACATGGGAAGTAAACGAAGCTTCCGGCGATAAGTCTATCTATTCTTCTGGTACACAGACAATTTATTTTGGTTATGCAGGCGGCAAACAGACTGTTCTTTGGGACAACTGTGAAACCTACATTAACAATGAAGATGGTTCGCTGAATACAGAGCGCACGTTTAATTTTGGCTATGTGGATGAAGAAGGTTATTGCCAGGGTATTTATTTCCTGAATGATTTCACAGAAGAAAACTACTGGTTCAGACCATGGTTCCGCCCGTATGATATTCCGGATTACACCCTCTACCGTAAGGGCTGGGAAATTGGTGACGGCGTACATATTGCAACCGGTAACTATACCAAATCCTTTACAGATTTGAGCGTAACTTCTCCTGGTGTCACTTCCGATTTTGTCCGCACTTACAATTCCATGAGTGATGAGGAAGGCAGCTTTGGTATTGGCTGGGATTTCAATATCGATGTGAGTAAGATCGTAATTCCGGCACAGGGTTACTATCAGGTAGTTCTTCCAGATGGATCTAACACCACATTCAAGGATGATGGAAACGGCGGATTTGAGTGCCTGAATGCACACAGCACCATGACAAAGTCCGGCAA